>JBOHAU010000187.1:0-26378 GCA_050698015.1 Gaiellaceae bacterium | reverse complement strand
GTCGCTGTAAGCTTCCCCGGATTCTTCGACCTGCTCGACTCGGTGACCCAGCGATGATCGTTGCGATCGACGGGCCCGCCGGAGCCGGAAAAAGCACCGTTGCACGCCGGCTCGCCGAGCGGCTCGGATTCCGGTATCTGGATACGGGCGCCATGTACCGGGCCGTCACCTGGCTCGCGGTCGAGCGTTCCCTCGATCTCGAGGAGGGCGCCACGCTCGGGAGGCTGGCGGAGGACAACCGCGTCGATCTCGACGAGGACGGCTCGGTCGGAATCTCGGGTCAAGACGTCACCGAAGCGATCCGCCAGGCGGAGATCGACCGCCTCGTTCCGATCGTCGCGCGTCATCCAGAGGTCCGGACAGTCATGCGCACCCGCCAGCGCGAGCTCGCTGAGCTGGGGAACGCCGTCATCGAGGGCCGTGACATCGGAACAGTCGTCGCGCCGGACGCCGACGTGAAGGTCTACTTGAACGCCGATCCGAAGATCCGCGCAAAACGCCGGCAGCTCGAGCGGCCGGACATCGGCGGCGACGCTCTGGCGACGGATCTCCGCCTTCGCGACGAGAGCGACGCCGCGCGGATGCAGCCGGCCGAGGATGCGACGCGGATCGACACGACCGAGCTCGACGTCGAGGACGTCGTCGACCGCATCGAACGGCTCGTCCGCGCCCACGTGGCATGAAAAGACTGGACCTGGTCTGGGCGGTCGGACGCGTCACGTTGGGCGCGGCGGTTCGAGCTCTCGCGCCGCTTCGGATCTACGGCAGCGAGCGGGTGCCCGCCGACGGCGGAGTCGTGCTGGCGATGAACCATTTCTCCTGGCTCGATCCCCCGGCGTTCGGCGCCGCGTCCCCGCGCACCGTCCGCTTCCTGACGAAGGTCGAGCTGCATCGCGTCAAGTTCATGGGGCCGCTGGTCCGCTCCTTCGGCACCTTCGCCGTCCGCCGCGGGGAGTCCGACCGCGAAGCCGTCCGGCTGATGCGCCAATGCGTGCGGGAAGGGGACGCCCTTGGCCTGTTCGTGGAGGGAACGAGGCAGCGCACCGGCGTTCCCGGTGTCGCTCAACCGGGCGCGGCGATGGTCGCGTTGCAGGAGCGCGTGCCGATCGTCCCGGCGGCGATCCACGGCTCGCAGTTCTGGAAGCCCGGCAACTTCGAGCCCGTCTCGGTCGCCTGGGGCCGGCCGCTCTACTTCGACGGCCTGCCGGCGAACGGAAAGGGGTATCGGGAAGCTTCGGCCGAGCTCGAGCGCGAGATCCACGGCCTCTGGCGCTTCCTCGTCGACGCGCACGCGCTCGGCCGGCCGTCCCAGGCGACGCCCCCGGCGTGATCGAGGCACCACCGCAAGCTCTCGCGGGCACCGCGGCGATCGTCGGCTTCCCCAACGTCGGCAAGTCGACGCTCGTGAATCGGCTGACGGAGACCCGGGACGCCGTCGTCCACCAGACTCCGGGCGTCACGCGCGACCGCAAGGAGCTCGTGTGCGAGTGGCGCGGGAGACGGTTTCTGCTCGTCGACACCGGCGGCGTCGACCTCGCCGACCGTTCTCCGATCACGCGGCAGGTGGCCGAGCAGGCGCGTGCCGCGATCGAGGAGGCCGATCTCGTCCTGTTCGTCGTGGACGCACAGACGGGCGTGACACCCGGCGACGAGGAGGTCGCGGACCTGCTGCGCCGGTCGGGCCGGCCGGTGCTCGTGATCGCGAACAAGGTCGACGATCCGAGCCGCGCCGACCAGATGATCCACGAGTTCCACCGCCTCGGCCTCGGCGAGCCGGTGGCGATCTCGGCGCTGCACGGGCACGGCACGGGTGATCTCCTGGACGCGATCCTCGAGCGGCTGCCCGGCCGCGCTGCCCGCGCCGAGGTCACCGAGGACGCGATTCGCGTCGCCATCCTCGGACGACCGAACGTCGGCAAGTCGAGCCTCGTCAACGCACTCGTCGGGCAGGACCGGGTGATCGTCGCGGAGACGCCCGGTACCACACGTGACGCGATCGACACCGTCCTCACCCGCGGTGACCGCACGTTCGTCCTCGTCGACACTGCCGGCCTGAGGCGGAAGCGCCGCCAGCGCCAGGGGATCGAGTACTACTCCGAGCTCCGGGCCCTGCAGGCGGCCGAGCGCGCCGACGTCGCGCTCGTCCTCGTCGACGCGAGCGAAGGCCTCGTCGACCAGGATCTAGCCGTTGCCGACGTCGCTCGGAAGGCGCAAGACTCCACTCTCGTCGTCGCGTCGAAGTGGGACATCGCCAAGGTCGGGATCGAGGATCTGCGCCCACGGCTGCAGGACCGGCTCAAGCAGCGGCCGCCGCTCGTCACTGTCTCGGCCAAGACCGGCCGCGGCATCGGTCGACTGCTCGACCGGATCGAGGAGCTCTACGACAAGCACACCTCCCGCGTCGCGACCGGCGAGCTCAACCGGTTTCTGCAAGAGCTCCGCGAGGCGCGCCAGCCGCCGTCCAAGAACGGGAAGCGGCTCAATCTGCTCTACGGCACCCAGACGCAGGTGCGGCCGCCGCGCTTCCGGTTCTTCGTCAACGACCCCGGCCTGATCACGCGCGACTACGGCTACTGGGTTGAGAACCAGCTCCGCGAGCGGTTCGAGCTCGAGGGCGTCCCCGTCTCGATCGACTTCGTCCGCCGGTCCTAAAGCATGCGGAGAGCTGTGCGCGCCCGTTCGATGAAGGCCGTCTTGGTCTCACCGTCCTCGAGGTGCATCGGCGGACCGAATGTCAAGTCGCTTTCTTGGGGACGTGGGATGATCCGGCCCTTCGGGAGCACTCTGTGGGCGCCGTGGATGCGAACCGGGACGAGCTCCACGTCCGGGCGTTCGCGGCAGAGGTAGAAGAGACCGCTACGGAACTGCGCGATCGACTCGCCGGAGCCCCTGGTTCCCTCGGGGAAGAGGATCAGGGAGTGCTCGTCGCCGAGTCCTTCCAGCATCTGCTCGAGCGCCTCGGGTCGATTTCGCTCGCCGTCGCCACGGAGGGTGCCGGCGTCCAGCAAGGGGCGGTCGATCAGGACCGCATCGAACACCTTGCGGACGTAGTAGCGGCGGAACCGGCTGCGCTCCCAGTAATCGCGGCCGGCCACCGGTCGCGTTCGCTCTCGCACGTGTCGTGGCAGCGAAGACCAGATGAGGATGAAATCCAGGTGGCTCGTGTGATTGGCGAAGTAGATGCGCTGGCGGGCATCGTCGATGCGCCCGACGAAGCGGACGGAGAGCCTCGTGATCGTCCGAGCGACCGCAACCATCAGGAATGCGGCGGCTCTGCGCCGAAGGCTCCAAGCCGAGCGGGTTCTCAACTGCACGTGTGTGCGCACACCGGTAACGATTCAAGCACCTTGTAGCCGCTGACTTCAGTTGCAATGGCAGGCGCGCTCCGGCGGCGTGTCAGCCGCCCCCCGAGCTACCGTCTTTTCAAGTGTTCGGCGTCGCCTACCGACAAAGAGGCCATGAAGGTTCGTCGATCAGGCTCTGACGCCGAGGCCCCTTCGCGCCGAGAAAGGAGCCGGCGATGGAAATAGGCCTTCCCGAGACCGAGCGTGAGATCGAGATCACCCCGCTCGAAGAGCCGGTGCCTGCACCCGCCCCTGTCGAAGAGCCGGTTGAGCAGCCGGTGCCGGCGTGAGCGAGCTCTCGACCGAGCCCATCCTCGGGTGGCGGCTCTGGCACGTCCGGCTCCACGGTGACGAGTACCGGCTCGAGTCGTTCACCTGGCACCACGTGAGCTGGCCTCCTATGAGGCGATTCGAGGCGAGCTGCAGCCTCCATCGAGGTGCCGCCCCCGTCGACGGCCACGAGTGCGGCATCTACGCGTTCAGGACGCGGGCGCTAGCGGAAGACCTCCTGCGGCGGTACACCGGGATCCGGCAGTGCTATGGGCGCGAGTATCGGGAGCTGCCCCCGGTAAGAGAGGGACGCCCGATCGCCCTCGGTAGCGTCTCGCTCTGGGGCAGGATCCTCGCTCGGGAAAAGGGATTCCGGGCACAGTACGCATACCCGTACGAGCTCCATCTCATCGGCGGCGAAGACCACATCGCGCGCGAGCTTCGCGACCGGTACGCCGTCGACGTCTCGTGGATCTAGAGCTCGCGCGCGCCGAGTCGCGTTAGCAGCATTGACATCCCCGTTCGGGTGCGAGATCGTCCTCGGCGCACTCTGACCCGGAAGGGGGTGTCATGGAAATCTTCACTGCCGAGGTGATCGGGACTGCGATCCTGATCTTGCTCGGAGACGGGGTCGTTGCCGGAGTCCTGCTTGCGCGCTCGAAAGCCGAGAACGCAGGCTGGATCGTGATCACGTTTGGATGGGGAATGGCCGTTGCGATGGCCGTGTACGCCGTCGGCCAGTTCAGCGGCGCGCACATCAATCCGGCGGTGACGATCGCCTACGCGCTGACGGACATCACGCCGTGGGACGACGTGCCCACGTACCTGGCCGGCCAGATGGTCGGCGCCTTCCTCGGTGCGATCCTGGTCTACCTCGCCTACCTGCCCCACTGGCGACCAACCGAGGACCCGGGGCTCAAGCTCGCCGTCTTCTCGACCGCGCCGGCGATCCGGAACAAACCCGCGAACTTGCTGACCGAGATCATCGGGACGTTCATGCTGCTCTTCGGGATCTTCGCAATCGTCGGGCACTTCGTCGAGTCTGATTCGGGCGCCATCGGGGAAGCGACGCTGGCGACGGCTCTTGGCCAATCGTTCGTGCCGCTCCTCATCGGCTTGCTGGTGTTCGTCATCGGCCTCTCGCTCGGCGGGCCGACCGGCTACGCGATCAATCCGGCACGCGACCTCGGGCCGCGCATCGCGCACGCCGTGCTCCCGATTCCCGGTAAGCGCGACCCGGATTGGGATTACTCGTGGGTCCCCGTCGTGGGGCCGATCATCGGTGGCTCGCTCGGGGCGATCACCTATCAAGCGTTCTTCGCTCCCGGCACGGGCAACCTGGAGGTCCTGGGCAGGTTCACCGGGATGTTCTGACGTGAAAGGGGGTGACGCAACGTGAAGAAGCTGATCAACAAGCCCGAAGACGTCGTCACCGAGGCGCTGGAGGGCATGGCGGCGGCCCACCCGGACCTCCTGAAGGTGGCTTTCGGGCCCAACTACGTGTATCGAGCTGATGCTCCCGTGCAAGGCAAGGTGGCGCTCGTCTCGGGCGGCGGCTCCGGGCACGAGCCGATGCACGGGGGCTTCGTGGGCATGGGCATGCTGGATGCGGCTTGCCCCGGGGAGGTGTTCACGTCCCCGACGCCGGACCAGATGCTGGAGGCGACGAAGGCAGTCGACGGTGGCGCCGGCGTCGTCCACATCGTCAAGAACTACACCGGCGACGTCATGAACTTCGAGATGGCGGCCGAGCTCGCCCGCGGTGAGGGAATCGAGGTCGAGGCGGTCGTGATCGACGACGACGTGGCTGTCCAGGACAGCCTCTATACGGCGGGCCGGCGCGGCGTCGGGACAACCGTCCTCGCCGAGAAGATCTGCGGCGCGGCCGCCGAGGAGAAGCAGTCGCTGCAACAGGTCGCCGAGCTGTGCCGGAAGGTCAATGTGAACGGCCGCAGCATGGGCATGGCGCTGACGTCGTGCATCGTCCCGACGGCCGGCACGCCGACCTTCGAGCTCGGCGACGACGAGATGGAGATCGGCATCGGTATCCACGGCGAGCCGGGCCGGGAGCGGCGGAAGCTGGCTCCCGCGAGCGAGATCGTCCAGAGCCTGGCGACGCCGGTGATCGACGACATCCCGTTCAAAGAGGGCGACGAGGTGCTCGCCTTCGTCAACAGCATGGGCGGAACGCCGACGATCGAGCTCTACGTCGTCTACAACGAGCTCTACAAGCTCCTCGACGGGCGGGGAATCAAGATCACGCGGAACCTGATCGGTCCGTACATCACGTCGCTCGAGATGGCCGGCTGTTCGATCACCCTGCTCAAGCTCGACGACGAGCTCACACGGCTCTGGGATGCTCCAGTCAAGACACCCGGTCTGCGGTGGGCCGCCTAACAGTGAGATGGAGGCCGTCGGCGTGACCGTCTCGTACGCCCAGGTTCTCGGCTGGGTCGAGGCGTTCTCCTCGATTGCAGCCGAGAACAGGGAGTACCTGACGCGGCTCGACGCGGCAATCGGCGATGCCGACCATGGCATCAACATGGACCGCGGGATGAAGGCAGTCCGCGCCAAGCTGGACGGCCTGGAGGGGGACGACATCGGTGCCCTGCTCAAGACCGTCGGCATGACGCTCGTGTCGACCGTCGGAGGCGCCGCCGGGCCTCTCTACGGGACGTTCTTCTTGCAGATGGGGGTGGCGACCGCCGGCAAGAGCGAGCTCGAGCCGGAAGACTGGGCCGCGGCCCTCGACGCCGCGGTCGCGGGCGTCCGGATGCGAGGGAAGGCGGACCCGGGCGACAAGACGATGGTCGACGCGCTGATCCCGGCGAGGGATACCTTCTCGGCGGCTGTGGCGGGTGGTGCCTCCTTCGATGAGGCACTCAGGAGATCGGCCGAGGCGGCGGAGGAGGGCATGCTCGCGACCATCCCCCTCGTTGCCAAGAAGGGACGCGCGAGCTACCTCGGCGAGCGAAGCGCCGGGCACCAGGACCCCGGCGCGACGTCGTCCCAGCTGCTCATCAAGACCGCGGCCGACACGTGGGCTGCGGGGTGACGATCCAGATAGGAGGTGTAGTGGATGGCTCAATACGCAGCAGCGATTGACCAGGGTACGACCAGCACGCGCTTCATGGTCTTCGACCACGGTGGGCAGGTCGTCTCGGTCGATCAAAAGGAGCACGAGCAGATCTACCCGAAACCGGGTTGGGTCGAGCACGACGCGCTGGAGATCTGGCAGCGCACACAGGAGATGGTCCGTGCGGGGCTGGACAAGGTTCAGCTATCCGACCTCGCCGCCGTCGGCGTGACGAATCAACGCGAGACGACGGTCGTCTGGGAGCGGTCCACCGGACGGCCCGTCCACAACGCGATCGTGTGGCAGGACACCCGTACGGACCAGATCTGCAACGAGCTGTCCGCCGACGGGGGCCAGGACCGGTTCCGGGCCAAGACCGGCCTCCCGATCGCCACGTACTTCTCCGGTCCGAAGATCAAGTGGATCCTCGACAACGTCGACGGAGTCCGGGCCAAAGCCGAGAGTGGCGACGTGCTGTTCGGGAACATCGACACCTGGGTGATCTGGCAGCTCACCGGCGGGGCGGACGGCGGCGTCCACGTGACGGACGTGACCAACGCCAGCCGGACGATGATGATGAATCTCGAGACGCTCGACTGGGACGACGAGATTCTCGGCATCCTCGGCGTCCCCCGCGCGATGCTGCCCCAGATCAGGGCCTCGAGCGAGGTGTACGGCGAGGCGAAGGGCGACCTGGCCGGCATCCCGGTTGCCGGCGATCTCGGCGACCAGCAGGCCGCGCTCTTCGGCCAGACCTGCTTCGCCGTCGGCGAGGCCAAGAACACCTACGGGACGGGCAACTTCCTGCTCCTCAACACCGGCAACGAGGCCGTCCAGTCGAAGAGCGGCCTGCTGACGACGCTCGCCTACAAGATCGGTGATCAGCCTGCCGTGTACTGCCTGGAAGGCGCGATCGCCATCACCGGAGCGCTCGTCCAGTGGCTGCGGGACAACCTCGGCCTCATCAAGGAGTCGCCAGAGGTCGAGGAGCTGGCGAAGGCCGTGGAGGACAACGGCGGCGTGTACTTCGTCCCCGCGTTCTCGGGCCTCTTCGCCCCGTATTGGCGGAGCGAGGCCCGCGGCGTCATCGCCGGTCTCACCCGCTACGTCAACAAGGGCCACATCGCCCGCGCGGCGCTCGAGGCCACAGCCTGGCAGAGCCGCGAGGTCGTCGACGCGATGAACGCCGACTCCGGCGTCGATCTGACCTCGCTCAAGGTCGACGGCGGAATGGTCTACAACGAGCTGTTGATGCAGTTCCAGGCCGACGTCCTCGACGTTCCGGTGATCCGGCCAACCGTCGCCGAGACGACCTCGCTCGGCGCGGCCTACGCCGCCGGTCTCGCGACCGGGTTCTGGTCCGAGGTCGAGGACCTGCGCGCCAACTGGGGCAAGGACAAGGAGTGGCAACCCCAGATGGATGCGGAGGAGCGGGAGAAGGAGTACCGCTTCTGGAAGAAGGCCGTCACGCGGACCTTCGACTGGGTGGAGTAGCGACAGACCGTGAAGGGGCCCGGCGACCGCCGGGTCCCTTCCGTAGGCTAGTCGTCCTCCTCGATTCCTTCCGCGAAGTCGCCGTGCGTGCCGCGCTCGGGGTGGTGCTCGGACTCCTCGATCCCCTCCGCGAAGGTGCCTTCGTGCCCGTGCTCAGCCTCCTCGACACCCTCGGCGAAGTCCCCGTGCTCGCTGCGCTCTGGATGGTGCTCGGTCTCCTCGACGCCTTCCGCGAAGTCGCCCTCATGCTTCTCGTGCTCCATATTCCCGAGTGTACTCTCGCCGTGACGTCGTCATGAGGCTTTACGACTAGCGTTGGCGTCTCTCGAAACCGAGGCGCTCGTGATCGGCGGCGGCTCGACGGGCGCCGGGGTCGCCCGCGACGCTGCCATGCGCGGCCTCGAGACCGTGCTCGTCGAACGCAGCGACCTGGCGGACGGCACCACGGGGCGCTACCACGGCCTGCTTCATTCGGGCGGGCGCTACGCCGTGAAGGACCCCGAGGCCGCGAAAGAGTGCATTGCCGAGAACATTGTCCTACGGCGGATTGCGTCCGACTGCATCGAGGACACCGGCGGCCTGTTCGTCTCGACCCCGTGGGACGATCCATCTTTCGGCGACTCGTTCGTCCAGGGCTGTCTGGCGACCGGGATCCCGGTCGAGGAGATCTCCGCCGCCGAGGCACTGCGACGGGAGCCGCGCCTCCACCCCGAGATCTCGCGCGCTTTCACTGTCCCGGACGCCGCCCTCGATCCCTGGAAGCTCGTGTGGGGATGCGCTCGTTCCGCGCGGGAGCACGGTGCGCGGATCCTGGTCTACCACCGCGTCCTCGAGCTCGAGCTGGACGGTCAGAGGGTCCGCGGTGCTCTCGTCCGCAACGAGCTGACCGGGGAGGAGTTGCGAATTCACGCGGACGTCGTCGTGAACGCGGCGGGTGCCTGGGCCGGGCAGATCGCCGAGCTGGCCGGCTGCCACGTCAACGTCCTTCCGGGCAAGGGGATCATGATCGCGATGAACCACCGGCTCGTGAACACGGTCGTCAACCGCTGCAAGATGCCGGCGGACGGCGACATCCTCGTCCCGATCCGCACCGTGTCCGTGATCGGGACGACCGACACCCGGGTCGCGGACCCCGACGACCTCGAGGTCACCCAGTCCGAGGTCGAAGAGATGCTCGACGAGGGGGAGAAGCTCGTACCCGGCTTTCGCGAGGCCCGGGCGCTCCGGGCCTGGGCCGGAGCCCGCCCGCTCTTCTCGGCCGAGGAGGTGGCCGACACGCGAGAGGTGAGCCGCTCGCACGCGCTCATCGACCATCGCGAGCGAGACGGCGTCGAGGGCATCGTCACGATCACGGGCGGAAAGACGACGACGTTCCGGCTCATGGCCGAGGTGGCGGTGGACGCGGCCTGTGGCCAGCTCGGGCGCGGGTGTCCGTGCCGGACGCACGAGGAGCCGCTGCCCGGCTCCGAGGACGGAGTCTTCTACGCGCTCGGCTCGCGGCTTCGCGCCCGCGAGCCGGTTCCGCAGTCGGACGAGATCATCTGCGAGTGCGAGCTGATCACGCGGCAGCGGCTCGAGCAGGCGATCGAGCAGCGGCGGACCGCGAACCTCGACGACCTCCGTCGCACGGTGCGGCTCGGAATGGGCCCGTGCCAGGGCGGCTTTTGCATCTACCGGGCGACCGGGATCCTGCACGCCGTCGAGCGGCTCGACCACAGAGCGGCCAACGCGGCCTTGCTTTCCTTCCTGCAGGAGCGTTGGAAGGGCGTGCACCCGATCCTCTACGGCGACCAGGCGCGACAGGCTCGGCTCGACGACTGGATCTTCCAGGGGCTGCTTCGGGTCCAGCAACTGCCGACATGACCCATGACACCGTCGTGATCGGCGCTGGGCTCGCCGGCCTGACGGCGGCACTCTGGCTGGCTGACCAAGGGCAGCGGGTGCTCGTGGTCGCCAAGGGGGTCGGTTCGACGCACCTGGCCCCGGCGACGATCGACGTCCTGGGCTTCGACGACGGAGACGTGGAGAGCCCCGCGCAGGCGCTCCCGAAGTTCGTCGCCGCGCATCCAGGCCATCCGTATGCCCGGGTCTCCGTCAAGCTGATCGTGGAAAGCCTGGGGTGGCTCAAGTCCCGCGTGCCGGGCTTCGCGGGCGGACTCGAGGAGAACGTCCTGCTTCCGACCGCCGTGGGCGCGGCGAAGCCGTCGGCGGTCGTGCCGGGGACGATGGCAGGCGGCGACCTCCGGCAGGGCGGGCGCTTCGTGTTCGTCGGCCTGGGGCTCAAGGACTTCTATCCCGCATACGTGGCCGGCAACCTCGACCACGCCCCGCCCAGCTCAGGCGCATCCGCGCGCGCCACCGAGTTGGCGCCGCCGCTCGGGCGTGAGACCGACGTCGGCAGCCTCGGCTTCGCCAGGCGGTTCGAGCAGCCCGCCTTCCGCGATGCCGTCGTGCGCGAGCTGCGGGGGCGACTCGAGCCGGACGAGCGGATCGGCTTTCCCGCCGTGCTCGGGCTCCGGCACGCCGCCGATGTTTGGGGGGAGCTCGAGGCCCGGCTCGAGCGGCCCGTCTTCGAGGTCGCGACCCTCCCCCCGTCGGTGCCCGGCATCCGTCTGTACGAGGCGATGACCGCGGCGCTGCGGCAGGCCGGCGGCCGCGTCCTCATCGGGCCGACGGTCGTCGGCGCGGAGGCGAGCAACGGCCGGATCGAAGGCGTCGTCGCCGAGGCGGCGGCGCGGCCGACGACCTTTCGAGCACGCTCGTTCGTGCTCGCCTCCGGCGGATTCACCTCCGGGGGGCTGGAGCTCGACTCCTACGGGACGATCCGCGAGGCCGTCTTCGACCTCCCCGTCGCCGGGGCGCCGACCAACGGGGGTCCACGGTTCCTGCCGCGGTATCTCGAGGAGCAGCCGCTCGACCGCGTCGGCGTCGCCGTCGACGACCGGCTTCGTCCCACCGACGACGACGGGGGGGCCGTCTACGGGAACCTGCACGCGGCCGGGGCGACCCTCGCTGGCGCCGTGCCGTGGCGTGAGGTCTCAGGCAACGGACTCAGCCTCGCGACCGGATACGCCGCCGCCGGCGCGATCCTGGAGAGCGTCTCGTGACCGAGCTCGTCCGCGACTCGCTCGACCACTGCGTCAAGTGCACGATCTGCGAGACGTTCTGCCCGTACTCGCGGGTGACGCCGCTCTTCCCCGGCCCGAAGTACGTCGGGCCGCAGGCGGAGCGTTTCCGCGGCGCCGGGGCGTCCCCGGATGCATCTCTCGACTACTGCTCGGGCTGCGGGATCTGTACGCAGGTCTGTCCGCAGGGCGTGAAGATCGCCGAGATCAACTCGCAGGCGCGGGCGGAGCTGTGGGAGGAGCAGGGCATTCCACTCCGCAACCAGCTGATCGCGAGACCGAGCGTGCTCGGCCGGCTGGGGACGCCCGTCGCACCGCTCGCCAACTGGGCGCTCCGGAACCGGCAGGTGCGGCTGCTCGTCGATCGCCTGCTCGGCATCCACCGCGACGCTCCCATGCCTCGGTTCGCCGGCCGGACCTTTCAGCGCTGGGCGAAGCGGCACCGCAGCACGATCTCCCGCCGCCAGGTCGTCTATTTCCACGCCTGCGGCACCAATTACTACGAGCCGGCCCTCGGCGAGATGGTCGTCGGCGTCCTCGAGCACAACGGCTACCACGTGAGGATCCCGCCGCAGGACTGCTGCGGACTGCCGCTGCAGTCGAACGGCAACTTCCCGGCGGCACGAAAGTATGTGCGACGCCTCGTCGCCAAGCTCGCGCCGTATGCGCGTGACGGCTGGCCGATCGTGGCGAACTCGACGAGCTGCGGCCTGATGCTGAAGAGCGAGGCGCGCGAGATCCTCGGCGTCGAGGACGACGACCTGAAGGCGGTGAGCGAGGCGACCTACGACCTGTGCGAGTTCCTGCTCCTGCTGCACGAGCGGGGCGAGCTCCGGACCGACTTCCGGCCGCTCCCGCAGACGGTTCCGTACCACGCACCGTGCCAGCAGCGGGGGCACGGGATCGGCAAGCCCGCTCTCGATCTGCTCGCGCTGATCCCGGAGCTACGGGTGATCGAGCTGGACGCCGACTGCTGCGGGATCGCCGGCACGTACGGGCTGAAGAAGGAGAAGTACGAGATCTCCATGGCCGTTGGCGAGCGGCTCTTCCGTGACGTGTCGGAGTCGGGCGCGAACCTCGCCGCCTGTGACAGCGAGACGTGCCGCTGGCAGATCGAGCACGGGACCGGCGTCCATGCCGTCCACCCGGTAGAGCTCCTCTACCGCGCGTACGGGCTCGATGCGCCCGCCGCTGTGAGCGCCGGATAACCGGTGGTCGGGCTCGTCATCGTGTCGCATTCGGCGACGCTCGCCGAGGGAGTCGCCGAGCTGGCGCGCGGTATGGGCGCCGAGGTGCCGATCGAGCTCGCCGGCGGCATCGATGCGCCCGAGCCGGCGCTCGGCACCGACGCCACCCGGGTTGTCGAGGCGATCGAACGGGCGGACCAGGGCGACGGCGTGCTCGTGCTGATGGATCTCGGGAGCGCCGTCCTGAGCGCCGAGATGGCGCTGGACCTGCTCCCGGAGGAGCGACGCGAGCGCGTCGTGCTCAGCGAAGCCCCGCTCGTGGAAGGAGCCGTCGCCGCGGCCGTCACAGCCAAGCTCGGTGCGTCGCTCGCGAACGTCGCCGCAGAGGCCCGCGGGGCCCTAGAGGCCAAGGCGACGCACCTAGGCTCAGGTGAGCCTGCAGCGCCGGTCGCTGCGGCCACCGGAAATGGGACTCGGACGATTACGCTGACCGTGCCGAACCCGCTCGGCTTGCATGCTCGGCCGGCGGCACGCTTCGTTCAGACCGCGGGCAGCTTCGATGCCGACGTCACCGTCACGAACCTGACGACGGGACGCGGCCCCGCGAGCGGGCGCAGCCTCAACGCGATCGCGACCCTCGGAGTGCGCCAGGGCCACGAGATCGCAGTCGCCGCGAGCGGCCCGCAGGCGGGTGACGCGCTCGCCGCGCTAGAAGCGCTCGCTGCCCGCGACTTCGACGAGGAAGCCGGTGTCCCGCCGCCCACACCCGTGCCGGCGCGCCCGCAGGCGGGGCCACCCGGCGCCCTCGTCGGGCTGCCGGCTGCCCCCGGGATCGCGCTCGGGCCGGCCCGACACTTCCGAGCGCCCGCGCCGGAGATTCCCACCGAGGCGGCGACTGATCCGCAGGCGGAGTGGGAGGCGCTCCAGCAGGCCCTCGAGCGGGTCCGGACGGAGATCCGCGTCACCCGCGACTCCGTCGCCGCCCGCGCCGGCAAGTACAGCTCGGCGATCTTCGATGCCCACCTCCTCTTCCTCGAGGACGACGAGCTGCTCGAGCCTGCCCGCCGCGCGATCTTCGAGCAACGGCGCAATGCCGCCCAAGCCTGGCACGAGGCCTCCGAGACGGTCGCCGCCGAGTACCGCGGCCTCGACGACGAGTACCTCCAGGCTCGGGCCGAGGACCTGGCCGGAGTGGCGCGCCAGGTCGTCGCCGAGCTCGTGGGCGGGGCGCCCGCCACCGTGGTCGAGCCAGGCATCGTCGTCGCGGCGGACCTGACGCCTGCGGACACGGCGGCGCTCGATCGCGAGCTCGTGCGCGGCATCGCCACGGCCTACGGCGGCCCGACCTCGCACAGTGCGATCCTCGCCCGCTCGCTCGGGATCCCGGCTGCGGTCGGGCTCGGGGAGCCGCTCATGGACGTGCCCGAGGGCGCAGCGCTCGCGCTCGACGGTGACGCCGGTGCCGTCGTCGTCGATCCCGCCGAGGAGCTGGTTCGTGACTACGAGCGGCGGACCGCCAAGCGTGAGGAGGAGGCGCGGCGGGCGCGTGCAGCGGCCCAGCGGCCGGCCCAGACGCGGGATGGACGCCGGATCGAGGTCGTCGCCAACGTCGGCTCGCCTGAGGACGTCGACGCCGCCGTGGCGAGCGGCGCCGAGGGAGTCGGGCTCCTGCGCACGGAGTTCCTCTTCCTGGAGCGCGATTCACTTCCGACCGAGGACGAGCAGTACGCCGCATACGCCGACACGGCCGAGCGGCTGCAAGGGAGGCCGACGATTCTCCGCACGCTCGACGTCGGCGCCGACAAGCCGCTTCCGTACGTGCCTCGGCGGCCCGAGGCGAACCCCTTCCTCGGTGTGCGTGGAATCCGGCTCGGGCTTGCCCAGCCCGAGCTCCTTGAGACGCAGCTGCGCGCGGCGCTCCGCGTCGCCGCGCTGCATCAGCTGAAGGTGATGTTCCCGATGGTCACGACCCTTGCGGAGTACCACCAGGCGGTGTCGCTGCTCGATCGTGCGCGTGAGCACCTGGAGGAACGCGGGGAGACCGCGGGCCGAATGGAGGTCGGCATCATGGTCGAAGTCCCGGCGGCGGCGCTCGCGGCGGAGTCCTTCGCGCCCGAGGTCGACTTCTTCTCGATCGGCACGAACGATCTCGTCCAGTACACGATGGCCGCCGAGCGCGGGAACGAGGCGGTCGCCGCTCTGGCGGACGGCCTGCACCCGGCGGTCCTGCGGCTGATCCGAGGCGTCGCAGCCGTCGCCGAGGCGCACGGGAAATGGGTCGGAGTCTGCGGCGAGCTGGCAGCCGACCCGCTGGCGGTACCGGTGCTCGTCGGGCTCGGCGTCTCCGAGCTGAGCGTCAACCCGCCTGCGATCCCGGCGACGAAGGAGGCAGTGCGGCAGGTGGACACGGGAGCGGCCCGGCTCCTCGCGCGCGAGGCGCTGCGGTTGTCCTCCGCCGAGGACGTTCGCGCTCTCGTCGCAACGGAGGCGCCCGAGGCTCCGTTCGCGATCTCGGAGCCGTCGACGCCGTGAGCGGCCAGGTCCTTCTGGGCCTCACCTATCTGCGCATCCTGCTCATACCGGTAGTGATGGGCCTGATCCTCCTCGGACCAGACCGAGACTCGGCGTACGTCGCGGCCGCAATTCTCTTCGCGATCGCGGCGACGACGGACTTCGTCGACGGATACCTCGCCCGGCGGTGGGCCCTCACTACGACGTTCGGCTCCTTCCTTGACACCACCGCCGACAAGCTGCTCGTCTCCGGGGCGCTCATCGCTCTCGTCGACGTCGACCGGGCCTCCGTCTGGATCGCGATCATCATCATCGGGCGCGAGTTGCTGATCCTCGGGCTCCGAGGTGTTGTCGCGGCCGAGGGAACCGTGTTTGCGCCCTCGATCTGGGGCAAGCTGAAAACGAACGTCCAGTTCATTGCGATCCTGCTCGCGATCCTCCGCTACGACGAGCCCTTGGGACCGCTGCTCCTGGACGAGTGGGCGATGCTCGTTGCGGCGGCGATCACGGTGCTGTCCGCTGTCGAGTACCTGGCCCGCTTCGGGTCGGCCCTGTCCGAGGGCTCGAGCTGACCGACGCCACCCTGGTCACCGGCGGCACCGGATTCGTGGGCGGGGCCATCGTTGAGCGCCTTCTCGCCGAAGGGCGCGCAGTCAAGGCGCTCGCGCGGTCCGACGAGTCGGCGCGCGCGCTCGGGGCGCTGGGGGCGGAGCCGGTCCGCGGCGACGTCCTCGACCCCGAGGCGCTCACGGCCGCGATGCGCGGCTGCGAGGTCGTCTACCACGCCGCCGGCGTCAACGCCCTCTGCTTCCGGGATACCTCCCCCTTGTTCGAGGTGAACGTGCGCGGCTCGCGCAACGTCGTGGACGCCGCGGCGGCGTCGGGTGTTCGGCGGGTCGTCTACACGTCGTCGGGTGCCGCGCTCGGAGAGGCCCGCGGGACCGTTGGTTCCGAGAACTCCCCACACCGTGGCTCGTTCCTGTCGAGCTACGAGCGCTCGAAGTTCGAGGCCGAGCAGGCGGTGCTGAGTGCGGTGCATGAGACGGCGATCGAGGTCGTCTGTGTGAATCCGGCGTCCGTCCAGGGCCCGGGCCGCGCGACGGGCTCCACCCGCCTCCTGCTCGACTACCTGAACGGAAAGCTCAAGGCGATTGTCGACTCGACGATCAGCCTCGTGGACATCGCCGATTGCACCGAGGGCCACCTGCTCGCCGAGGTGCGAGGGAAGCCTGGGGAGCGGTACGTCCTCAGCGGCGCGACGCTCACCGTGCGGGAGGGCATCCAGCTCCTTGGCCGCCTGACCGGGATCAACGAGCCTGTCCGCACCCTGCCGCCGACCGTCGCCACGACGGCCGCGGTCGCCGTCGAGGCGCTGGCCCGGCTGCGTGGGAAGACGCCGCGCGTCTGCCGCGACCTGGTCCGGACGGCGCTGCACGGCCACGCCTACGACGGATCGAAGGCGACGCGCGAGCTCGGTCTCAGCTACACGCCAGTGGAGGATACGATCCGTCGAACCCTCGACTGGTTTCGCGACGAAGGGCTCGTCGAGCGGCGCTAATTCCAGGGCAGCGCCGCACGGGTAGCCCAGTACTGCGCTGGATCGTCGACGAGCGGCGTCAGCCGGCGGTCGAGCTCGTCGTCGTAGGCGACATCGAGCGCGGTGAGGTTGCTCCGTAGCTGCTCGACGGTCGTCGCCCCGGAGAGGGCGACGTCGGCCCAGGGCTGGGCGAGCACGGCGGCGAACGCGAGCGCATCGGGAGTCGTGCCCCGCTCCGCGGCGACCTTCGTGAGGAGGGAGTCGCCGCCGCGCGGGGTGAGCCGGCCGTTGGCCAGGACCTCCTTGACGATCACGCCGAGGCCCGCCGCGTGCGCCTCCGCCAGAGCACGACCGGCAGAGCGTTCGAGGATGTTCCAGGTCGCCTGGACCGTGTCGAAGCCGCCGACCTCCAGCGCGCGCCGGATCGTCTCTGACTGCTCGGGCCCGGTCACGGAGACGCCGATCACCAGCCCCTCCTCGCGCAGGCGGCGGAGCTCCTCGAGCACCTCGCGGTCTTCGAGCACAGCGCTCTCGAGCGTGGCCGAGTGGATCTGGTAGAGGAGCAGGTACGGCCCCAGGAGGGGACGGCTCTCAGCGAACTGCCGGCGCAGCGTCGCCGCCGACAGGTCCTTGACCTCCGCCTGGTCGGCATCGACGCGCCAGCCGGCGGTGTAGGTGTAGCCCCACTTCGAGCCAACCGTCACCTCGCTCGGAGGCAGTCGTCGCCGCTCGAGCCAGGAGGCGAGGAAGGCTTCCGCCTTTCCATACGAGCGGGCGGCGTCGAAGTACCGCACGCCGCCGGCGAAGGCCGCGTCGAGCACGCTATGCGCGTTGCGCTCCATCGCGGCGACATCGGTCTTGCCGTGGAGATCCCTGCCGTGGCCGAGGTTGATGTAGCCCGGCCGGCCGACGGCGGCGAGCCCGAAACCGATGGGGCTGACGCGCAGGCCGCTGTCCCCGAGCGTTCGCGGCTGGAGGCTCTCCTTCATGCAGGATTCGACTCGACGAGTGCCGCCGATCCCAACCATCCCCGCCGCGTCGTGGGAGTCACGTCTGCCGCCTGCCTACCGTAACGTCGGGGGTGGGGGCGGCGCCGCTTCTTGAGCTCACGCCGGCCGCGTCTCTCGCGTCCGCCGGAATCGACTAGCCTTCGCGGCCGTCATGGCGGTGCACGAGTATCTCTTCACCTCCGAATCGGTCACCGAGGGCCACCCAGACAAGGTCGCCGACCAGGTCTCGGACACCGTACTCGACGCGGTCCTCGCCGACGATCCCGCGGGCAGGGTCGCCTGCGAGACGCTGATCACGACCGGGCTCGTCGTCGTCGCGGGCGAGATCTCGACCGAGACGTGGGTCGACATCCCGCGTCTCGTCCGCAACCGGATCGCCGACATCGGCTACACGCACTCGGAGTGGGGCTTCGACGCTCACACCTGCGGTGTCGTTGTGGCGATCGACGAGCAGTCGCCCGACATCGCCCAGGGCGTCGACCAGTCGTACGAGCTGCAGCACGACCCCGGCGACGACGACCCGCTCGACCGGATCGGCGCCGGCGACCAGGGGATGATGTTCGGGTACGCGACGCGCGAGACGCCCGAGCTGATGCCGCTGCCGATCATGCTCGCGCACAAGATCGCGCGGCGCCTCGCGGGCGTCCGGAAGTCGGAGCAGCTCAAGTACCTGCGTCCCGACGGCAAGGCGCAGGTGACCGTCCGCTACGAGGTCGACGAGCACGACCGCCAGGTTCCCGTCGAGATCGTGCGCTTGCTGGTCTCGACGCAGCACGCGGAGAACGTCGACGCCGAGACGATCAAGGAGGACGTCATCGAGCACGTCCTCCATCCGATCCTCGATCCAAGGCTGTACGACGAGCGTCGGCTCTATGACGACCGCGACTTCGTCTACGTCAATCCGACCGGCAAGTTCGTGCTCGGCGGGCCGATGGGGGACACCGGCTTGACCGGTCGGAAGATCATCGTCGACACCTACGGCGGCGCCGCCCGGCACGGCGGAGGCGCGTTCTCGGGCAAGGATCCGACCAAGGTCGACCGCTCGGCGGCCTACGCCGCGCGGTACGTCGCGAAGAACCTGGTCGCCGCCGAGCTCGCCGACCGCATCGAGGTGAACGTCGCCTACGCGATCGGTGTCGCGCATCCGGTCTCGATTGCGGTCAGGACGTTCGGCACCGAGCGGATTCCGGTCGAGAAGATCGAGGACCTCGTCCGGGAGCACTTCGACCTCCGCCCGGCCGCGATCCTGCGCGACCTCGAGCTCAAGCGCCCGATCTACGCGAAGACCGCCGCCTACGGCCACTTCGGGCGCGACGACCACGACTTCACGTGGGAGCGCACCGACAAGGCCGACCAGCTCCGCGCCGCCGCCGGCATCGCCGCGGCCGAGAAAGCCCGGGCCTAGCAGGAAGGTCCGCGCCGGGTGCGAACCCAGCGCGCATGAGCAAGCAAGCCGCGCTTCTAGCGTTGTCGCGCAACCGCGGCGAGATCGACGCCGCGCTGCTCGCGCGCCTGCTGACCGTTTCAAAGTCGTGACGAAGTCTCAACCACCCTCAAGGGGGTCTGACCCCGTCGAGGCGGGTTGAGCGTTACGAAGGGCGGACGAAGAGGCCCGCGGCCGCCTTCTCCTCGACAGCCTTCTTCCGGCCGTTCAGCTTCACCTCGAAACGGCCCGCGTCGGCGTCCGCTGTCGTGAGCTCGATCGCCGTGCCCGGCTGTAGCCCTTCGTCGTAGAACCAGTGCAGCAGCTCACCGTCGTGCTCCGCGAGCCGGACGATCGTCGCCTTTCCTCCCTCGCCCAGCTCTGCGAGTGCAACGAGCTCTTCGTTCTCGCTTTGCTCGAACGCTGGGTCGACCGGCCAGCCGTGCGGGCAGCGGTCGGGATTTCCCAGGCGCTCGGCGATCCGCTCGATCATCTCGTCGGTGAAGGTGTCGCCGAGCTCATCTGCGTGGACGTGAGCTTCGGCGGCCGTGTAGCCCATGAAGTCGGTGAGCAGCCGCTCGATGATGCGGTGCTTTCGGACGACGCGCTCAGCCCGGCCGCGTCCCTTGCGGGTGAGGAGCGCCTCCTTGTGCTCCCCGCGACGGATCAGCCCCTCGTTCTCGAGACGCTTGAGCATCTCGCCGGCAGAGGCCCGGGAGACGCCGAGCATCTCGGCGACTCGCGACGCGAGCGTCGGCGAGGTGCCACCCGTCAGTGGCCGGTATTCGCCGATGGGGAACGCGAGGAAGTAAATCGTCTCGAGGTACTCGTCGACCGAGTGCGCGTGCGCCACGGGCCCTACCCTAGCCGCGCGCAACCAACCCCTAACCCGGCGTACCCGCGTCGGCGGCCGCTCCGGCGCGCAGGAGCCAGAGGAGTGGGGCGGAGAGTGCGATCAGCAGAAGCGCGGGAAGGGCGGCGCGCGAATAAGCCCCCACGGACGTGTACCGCCAGATCTCGGTCGCGAGCGTCTCGAAGCCGATCGGCCGCAGAAGCAGCGTCGCCGGGAGTTCCTTCATGGTGCTGAGGAAGACGAGCGCGCTGCCGGCGAGCAAGCCGGGGGTGAGCAGCGGCGTCGTGATTCGAGCGAAGACAGTCGCCGGGCCACGGCCGAGTGAGCGCCCGGCCTCTTCGATTCGTGGGCTCACCCGTGCGAGCGCCGTGTGGGAACCCGCCAGCGCCTGGGGGAAGAACCGTACGACGTACGCGAAGACGAGCAGCGCCAGCGTCTGGTAGACGGGTGTCGCGTAATTCGCCGCGAAGAACACGAGCGAGAGCGCAATCACGATGCCCGGTAGCGCATTCCCTGCGTAAGACAACCCCTCGAGCCCGCGGCTGAGCCGCGTCGGGTAGCGCGTAGCCAGCACCGCCACGGGGATCGAGGCTGCTACCGCGGCGGCGGCCGCAACGACCGCCACCGTCACGGAGTTGTAGGCCGGCTCCCAGCTCCACCCCACTGCGTCGCCGGAGGTGAACGCGCGAACGGCCCAATAGCCCAGTACACCGAGCGGCACGAAGAGCGCGATCCCCACGACGAACCCGCAGAAGCAAAGCGCCGGGTACCGCCAGCGTCCCAGCGGGATCGGAGGCGCGGGGCGCGGCGTCCCCGCGCCGGCGCGATGCAGTCTCCCTCGCCCTCGGAAACGGAGCTCCAAGAAGAGGATCACGGCCGCGAGCGCAACGAGCACAAGTGCGAGGACGGCGGCGGGCGTGCGGTCGAAGAGCGCTCGGTACTGGAGGTAGATCGCACGCGTGAGCGAGTCGTACTGCATGAGCGAGACGACCCCGAAGTCGGAGATCGTGTAGAGCGCGACGAGCAGCGCGCCGGCAGCGACTGACGGCCGGATCACGGGAAGCGTCACCCGCCGGAACGTCTCGAACCGCGTTCGGCCCAGGCCGCGAGCCGCATCCTCGAGTGCCGGATCGAGGTCGCGGAGCGCCGCCGCGGCCAGCAAGAAGACGAAGGGGTACGTGGCGATCGTGAGCGCGAGCCACGCGCCCGGAAGTCCGTAGATGTCGGGCACCCGCTCGACCCCGAAGGGCCGCTCGAGGAGGCGCTGCAGCAGGCCGCGAGGGCCGAAGGCCGCAAGGAAGACGAGCGCAGCGACGTAGCTCGGGATGACGAGGGGCAGCGCTACCGCCGTAGCCCAGAAGCGCGGCCAGGGCAGGTCGGTGCGCGAGGTGAGCCAGGCGAGCGGGACGGCGACCGCCACGGCCGTTCCCGTGACCGCGGCGACGAGCACTCCCGTGTCCACCACGAGCTCGGCGAGCCCGCGCGAGAACAGAACTCGCCAGGCCCGTTCGCCGCCCTCGACGACGCGGACGACGAGGTAGGCGAGCGGAAGCGCGACGAGGGCGACGATCGTCGCGGCGGCGGCGAGCAGCAGCGCCGGCGGGCGGCGGTTCACGCCGTGAAGCCCACCTCCCGAAGCAGCTCCAGCGTCCGCTCGAGCTCCGGACCGAAGGCGTCGAGCTGAACGTCCGGGCCGTCGAGGCTGTCAAGCGCGGGCAGTCCCTCTTTCGGCTCGATCCCCTCGACGAGCGGGTACTCCGCCTCCTCCGCCTCTTCGGTGTAGAAGCGCTGCCCTTCGTCTGAGAGCAGGTACTCGACGAACTCCTTCGCCGAGTCCTCGTCGTCTGTCCCCTCGATGATCGCCGCACCCGCAACGCTCACGAGCGCGCCGGGATCGCCCGGCTCCAGGAAGTGGTTGGCGACGGGAGCGTCCGGCTGTTCCTCTTTTACGAGGTAGAGGTAGTAGTGGTTCACGAGCCCCAGCTCGATCTCGCCGGCGGCGACAGCCTCGACGACCGGCGTGTTCTTCTCGTAGGTCTTCGGATCGTTGGCGGCAAAGCCCTCGAGCCACTGGCGCGCCCGCTCCTCGCCGGCGCTCAACCGCATTGCGGTCACGAACGCCTGGAACGACGCGTTCGTGGGCGGGAAGCCGATCTTCCCTTTCCACTTCGGATCGGTCAGGTCGTAGACCGAGTCCGGGACCTCCTCCTCGGGCAGCGCCTCCGTGTTGTACGCGAGCACGCGTACGCGTCCCGAGGTGCCGGTCCAGCGCCCGTCGGGATCGCGGAAGTGTTCCGGAACACGCTCGAGCACTTCGTCAGGGAGCGCTGCGAGCAAGTCCTCGTGCTCGAGGGCGCCGAGCGAGCCGGGATCCTGCGCGAAGAAGACGTCGGCGGGTGAGTTCTCGCCCTCCTCGGCGATCGTTGCAGCCAGCTCGGCGCTGTCGCCGTAGCGGACCTCGAGATCGATGCCGCTCTCTTGTTCGAACTGCTCGAGCAGCGGGCCGACGAGCTCCTCTTCTCGCCCGGAGTAGACCGTCAACTTGCCGTCTCCACTGCCACTGTCGTCACCACCGCAGGCCGCTCCCACAACGACTAGGACGACCGAGAGCAACGTCATCGACCGCATTTACCTACCTCCGATTGTCAGGTCCGCCTTACAAGTAAGGGGGACCTTACAAAACCGCGCGAAGTAGGCGTCAGTCGAAGATTGCCACGCGCCCCTCGTGGGGTCGCAGCGCGACGGTCGCTCCCAACGGGACGTCCTCGGTCGAGGGCCGCTGTGAGCAGACGGTCGTTCCGTCCGCGAGCCGCACGCGATAGAAGATGTCGTGTCCGCGGAACTCGCGGCCGACGATGTGCCCGGCGCCGGCGGCGTCCGGCGTCAACTCCAGGAGTTCCGGACGGATCAGAACGTCGACGGGCCGGTGACCGTTCCCACACGCCGCCGGGAAGACGCCGATGGCGGTCTCGACCGCGCCCCCCGTGAGCCGTCCCGGGATGATGTTCGCGGCGCCGACGAACTCCGCCGCCCAGCGGTCGGCAGGTGCGAAGTACACGTCCTCGGGCGCCCCGACCTGGACGATTTTCCCGTCGCGCATCAGCGCGAGGCGGTCAGCCACCGAGAATGCCTCCTCCCGCTCGTGCGTGACGAGCACGACGGTGACTTCGGCGGCGTGCAGGATCGCACAGAGCTCGTCCCGCATGGATGCGCGGCGGAGCGGGTCGATGTTGCTCCACGGCTCGTCCAAGAGCACGACATGCGGCTCGGGTGCCAGTGCGCGTGCCAGCGCGACGCGCTGCTGCTGCCCGCCCGACAGCTCGTGCGGATAGCGCTCGCCGTGGGCTTCGAGACCCACGAGCTCCAGCGTCTCGCGCACGCGGGCAGCGCGGCGCGGCCGCTCCAGACCGAAGGCGACGTTCTCTGCAACGGTCAGGTGCGGGAAGAGGGCGTAATCCTGGAAGACCATCCCCACCCGGCGACGGTGGGGAGGCACCCAGTTCGAGCCGGCGACGCGCCGCCCATCGATCGCGATCTCACCGCGATCGGGGCGCTCGAACCCTGCGATCAAACGAAGGAGTGTGGTCTTGCCGCAGCCGCTCGGGCCGAGCAGGGCGACGAACTCGCCGCGCTCGACGCAGAGGTCGGCGCCGGCGACGGCGGCGACTCCCCCGTAGCTCTTGGCCACATCGTGCGAGCACACCATTCCACAGCTCATGTAAGGCGAACCTTACAAAAGCGGGTCAGTACGCTGGCGCCGTGCCCTATGCATCGGTGTACCCGCTGGTCGCATCCCGCGCGGTCGCCCGTCCCTTTACGTACGAGGTGCCACCCGAGGTCGGCAAAGGTGCGGTCGTCTCGCTCCACTTCCACGGAGCGCGGAGGCGGGGCGTGGTCGTCGGGCTCGAGGACGCGGCGCCGGTCGGGATCAAGACGGCGTCGGTCGGAGACGTCGTCGACGCTCTCCCTGAACCTCTCGTCGATCTCGCGCTCTGGGTCGCCGACTACTACGGCTCGACTCCGGCTCGCGCGCTCGAGCTGGTCGCCCCGCTCAAGCGTAAAGCGCGCGGCGAGCGTGAGTCGCCTGCGGCGCGCGACGCGCTCGCCGGCGAGGCGGAGCCCGCCGCGCTCTCCGCGTCGCAGCGGAGCGCGCTCGACCGGATCACAGCGGCCATGCGCGACGGAGGCGGCAATTTCCTCCTCCACGGCGCCACGGGCAGCGGCAAGACCGAGGTCTACATCCAGGCCTGCGCTGCCGCGCTCGAGCGAGGGCGTACGGCGATCGTGCTTGTGCCCGAGATCGCGCTGGCGCCGCAGACCGTTGGCCGGCTCCGCGCTCGGTTCGGCGACCGTGTCGCCGTCCTGCACTCAGCGCTGACCGAGGCCGAGCGCCGAGACGAGCGCGGGCGAATCGCGAGCGGCGCGGCGCCGGTCGTTGTCGGCGCGCGCTCGGCTGTCTTCGCGCCCCTCGAGCATGTCGGTGTGATCTGCGTCGACGAGGAGCACGATCAGGCGTACAAGCAGGAGTCCGACCCCCGCTACGACGCGCGCACCGTCGCGGCGAAGCGCGCGGCGCTCGAGGGCGCCGTCGCGGTCTTCGGGTCGGCGACACCGCGTCCCGAGAGTTGGGAACGGCTCGAACGGCTCGAGCTCGGTGGCCGCCTCGCTGGCCCGCTGCCGCCGGTGCGAGTCGTCGACCTGCGCCGGGAGAAGGGCTACCCGCTCTCGGCGCCGCTTCTGGCCGAGCTCGGCGGAATCGCCGAGCGCGGCGGCAAGGCGATCCTGCTCCTCAACCGCCGGGGCGTCGCACCCGCGCTCCATTGCCGCTCCTGCGGATCGACCAGGCGGTGTCCGAACTGCGATGTGGCGCTCGTGCTCCACGCCGACGAGCGGCTTCACTGCCACCACTGCTCCTGGACGGTCGAGACGGGGCCGACCTGCCCCGAATGCGGCTCCGGTGAGCTGGCCCGGATCGGAGCGGGGACGCAACGTCTCGAGCGCGAGCTCGAGCAGCAGCTGCCGGAGCTCGAGCGGATTCGTCTCGACGCCGACGCCGTGCGCCGTCCCGGCGAGCTTGCGGCGGCTCTCCGTCGCTTCGCAGCCTCCGAGCGCGCCGTGCTCGTCGGTACGCAGATGGTGGCGAAGGGACACCACTTCGGCGGCGTCGCCCTCGCCGCGGTCGTCGACGCGGACACGGGGCTCGGGATGCCGGACTTCCGCGCCGAAGAACGCACGTTCCAGCTCCTGACCCAGCTCGCCGGGCGGAGCGGCCGCGACGCGCCGGGCCGAGTCCTCGTCCAGACCTTCCAGCCGGACGCCCGTCCCATCGTCCAGGCGGCGAGACACGATGTCGCCCGGTTCCTGGCCGAGGAGCTCGAGCGCCGCCGGGAGCTCGGCTACCCGCCGTTCCGGCATCTCGTGCGCGTCTTGGCTTCCGGCCCGGAGGCCGGGGAGCCGCTGCGCCTGCTGGAAGAGGTCGCAGAGGGGGTGGGCGGCGACGTACTCGGCCCGGCGCCACTCCTCCGGCTCCGCGGCCGGCACCGTGCGCAACTTCTGGCCAAGACGGGGAATCCGCGGCCGATCGCGGAGCGGATCGCGAGGCTGCTCGCGGCCGCCGCGCCGGCGATGCGCCGGGCAGGCGTCACCGCGGTGGTCGACGTCGATCCGCAGGGTCTCTGAGCTGTTTTAGACGGTCGAGGCCACGATCTCGCGCGTCCGGCTGCGCGATCTGGCGCGTCTGGGCCGCTCCCGCACAGACCACCGGCCCGCAAGCGGGCCGCCGCGCGGCGCGTGCGCTTCCCGACGCCGAGTCGTCACCGATGCCGTCTGGCATCGGCAACGCCTCGCCGCCGCGCCCCAGAGCGGCCAGCTCGCGCCCCGAACCTGCGATCTCATGGCCTCGCCCGTCTAACCTAAGGCGCCGATGGCCGAGGAAGCAGGACAGGTCCGCAACGACGAGCTCGATCCGCAGCAGGAAGCCCTGCGGCGGGCCGCGCTCGCGCAGATCCGGCAGTACCCGGACCCGGTCCTGCGCATGAAGGCGCGCGAGGTCGGGAACTTCGATCAGGATCTCGCGAGGCTCGTCGAGCGGATGCTCCGCCTGATGAGCGACGCGAACGGGGCAGGCCTGGCCGCGAATCAGGTGGGCGTGCTGCGCCGGGTGTTCGTCTTCCATCCCGACGCCGACAGCGAGCCGATCGCGATCATCAATCCCGTCGTCTCCGAGCAGGATGACGAGCGGGCGAGCGACGCGGAGGGCTGCCTCTCGATGCAGGGCGTCCAGATGCCGGTCGAGCGCGCGGTCTCGCTGAAGCTGGAGGGCCGAGATCCCGAGGGCAAGGAGCTATCGGTCGAGCTGAGCGACCTCGGCGCCAGGATCGCCCAGCATGAGCTCGATCACCTCGACGGGGTGCTGATCCTCGACCGCACGACGGAGGAGGCGCGCAAGGAGGCGCTCGGGATCCTGCGCCCGCGCGCCATGCTCGCCCCGTAGGGGTCAGGTCTTGCACTGCAACATCGGATTGCACTTCTCGTGCCCTGTGTCGCAG
>JBOHAU010000186.1:0-2077 GCA_050698015.1 Gaiellaceae bacterium | reverse complement strand
GTCATCGACTTCATCGACATGGCGAACCCGAAGAACCGGGCCGCCGTCGAGGAGGCGCTGAAGACGGAGCTCGAGCGCGACCGAACGAAGACGTACGTCGTCGAGATCTCGCCGCTCGGCCTCGTGGAGATGACGCGCCAGAACGTCTCGCACGGCCCGCGCGAGATCCTCACGAAGCGCTGTCCGACCTGCGAGGGCGACGGCATCGTCTTCTCGGAAGTTTCTGCCGCCGTCGAGGCGGAGCGCAAGCTGCGGATGCTCGCAGCGAGCTCGCGCAGCGCCGCCTTCCGGGTCGAGTTGAACCCGCACGTTGCGGCCGCGCTGATCGGTCCAGGCGCCGAGCGGCTCCGAGCGATCGAGGAGCGAACCCGCCGCCGGTTCTTCATCGAGCCGAAGGAAGGCGTTCCGCCCGAGCACTTCGAGGTCGTCGCGCGCGGCCCGCTGGCGAAGCTCCAGCCCGAGTCGCCGCTCGAGGAGGGACAGGAGCTGACCGTCAAGCCGGTCGAGGTCGGTCTCCACGATCCGAGCGTCGGCGTCGCAAAGCACGACGGCTTCGACATCGCCGTCGCCGGAGGCGCGAAGCTCGTGGGCAAGCGCGCGAAGGTCCGGATCTCCCGCGTGCTCGACGGTACGGCGTTCGCCGAGCTCGTCGACGGGGCGAAGCCCACCGAGCCGCCGATCACGGCCGAGGCGCTGGCGGAGAAGCCGACGCGTGCGCGCAGGAGCAGGATTGCGAAGCCCGAGGAGCCGAAGGCCGAGGCCGTCGCGGAGGGGCCGGAGGCTGAGGCCGTCGCGGAGGGGCCGGAGGCGGAGGAGCCGACCGAAGAGGGCGCTGCGGAGGAGGCGCCCAAGCCGAAGAAGCGCACCCGTCGCGGCTCCCGGGGAGGTCGCCGTCGGAAGAAGAAGCCGGCCGAGGCGACGGCGGAGGCAGCGCCCGCGGAAGGGGCGGACAATGGCCAGCCCGCGGAGGCTCCGGTCCTGATCCATCTGCCGGATCCGGCGCTCGGCGACGACGCGGCCGAGCCAGCTGCTACGCCCACCGAGGCATCGGCGGACGGCGAGGCTCCGAAGCCGAAGAAGAAGACGCGCCGTGGATCCCGCGGCGGTCGCCGTCGCCGGAAGCCCGCCGCCGCGAAGGCGAACGGCGCGAGCACCGCAGGAGAAACAGTCGAGAACCCAGATAAGCCGCTGGTAGACTGACCTCTGCCGGGATGAGCCCGGCGTTTTTCTATGGGCTACGCGATCATCAAGCTGGGTGGAAAGCAGTACGTCGTCCGCGAGGGCGAGAAGCTGCTCGTGGACCGCCTCTCGGTGGACGAGAACAAGACGTTCCAGCCGGAGGTGATCTTCGAGGGCGGCGATGGCAAGGCCGAGCTCGCACCGAAGGGCACCGTCACCGCCAAGGTGCTGGCCCACGTGAAGGGCGACAAGATCCGGATCGGCAAGTACCGTCGCCGCACCGGCTACCGGCGCCACACCGGGTTCCGCAGCAGCCTGACCCAGATCCAGATCGAGTCGATCGGCGCGAAGAAGAGCACGAGGTCGACGACCTCGAAATCAAGTTCGACGACAGCAACGAAGACCAAGAAGGACGAGAGCTAATGGCACACAAGAAGGGACTGGGCTCCTCACGCAACGGCCGCGACTCCGAGTCGAAGCGCCTCGGCGTGAAGATCTTCGACGGCCAGGACGTGAAGGCAGGGATGATCCTCGTCCGCCAGCGCGGCACGCGCTTCCGGCCGGGCCCCGGCGCCGGTCTCGGCCGCGACGACACGATCTTCGCGACCCGCGACGGGCGCGTGGAGTTCAAGCGCAGCGGCGAGCGACGGACGATCGTCGTTGCCGGCGAACAGACCTAGCTGACGTACAGCGGCGTCTCGTACTGCATGTA
The DNA here is from genome assembly GCA_050698015.1 of Gaiellaceae bacterium. GTDB lineage: Bacteria > Actinomycetota > Thermoleophilia > Gaiellales > Gaiellaceae > JACDAN01. Next base: position 186 of record JBOHAU010000186.1, on the reverse strand, counting down.
GCGCCGGACCCATTCCGCGCGGTCCGTCGAGTCGAGCCGCGCGACGAGGTGCAGCGCCATGTCGATCCCGGCTGAGACGCCGGCCGCGGTGACGACATCGCCGCTGTCGACGAACCGGTCGTCTGGGCGCACATCGATCGTCGGGTCGATCTGGTTGAGCGAGTCCAGCGAGCCCCAGTGGGTTGT
>JBOHAU010000185.1:0-10693 GCA_050698015.1 Gaiellaceae bacterium | reverse complement strand
TCGGTCATCATCGGAAAGTCGCCCATGAAGACCGTCTGCTCTCGGATCTCGCCCGTCTCCTTGTTCACGAAGCGGACCGTCATCGAGAGCGGGACCTGGTAGGTCAGGTCCTTCTCACGGCATTCCTGAATTGTGAACTGCGGCTCTCCGAACTTGTATTCCGCGAACTCGACGGCGAGCGTCCCCGTGTAATCCTCGATCGGCGAGATGTCGTCGATCGTCTCGCGAAGGCCCTCTTCCATGAACCACTGGAAGGACGCCTTCTGGATGTCGATCAGGTTGGGGAGGTCGAGAACGTGCTTCAGGCGCGAAAAACTCTTGCGCGCGCGTGGCGCGGCAACCCCTCTACTCAACTATGAAGCCTCCCTTGAAAAACGGCGTGGGGAATCTATGGAGATGTGCAGGCAGACGTGGACGGGCGGAACCGGCCAGCTTACCGAAAGACGACAAGCCTGCGCAAGGGCAAGGGCACGCCCTTGTCGCAGTGCGGCCAGTATAGCGGAGGGCTTGGGGTCGTCGGGGGCCGCCGCCTAGTGTTTTTTGGCGCTAAGTGAGACAATCACTGCGCCGTTAGTTCCATCGCTGGAGGAAGTCATGAAGAGGTCGGAGGCCTCTGCGGCGGCCCTCACACCGGTGCTGATCGCGGCAGCACCGGCAACTCCCACCGGGAGCGCGGAGCGCGCGCCGGCGAGGGAGCTCGGATGACGTTCGATAGCTCGGGGGGGACGGTGTACGTCTGCGACGGGTCTGGCTGGCAGGCCCTGGCGCACTCGTAGAGCAGAAACGAGGGGCCGTGCGGCCCGGCCCCTCGTTAGCCCCGCTTCGCTCTACTTGACCTCGACCGTGGCGCCCGCCTCTTCGAGCTGCGCCTTGATCTGGTCGGCCTCTTCCTGCGGCACGCCCTCCTTGACCGGGTTCGGCGCCCCGTCGACGAGGTCCTTGGCCTCTTTGAGACCGAGTCCCGTCACTGCGCGGACGACCTTGATCACCTGGATCTTCTGGCCGCCGGCACCTGCGAGGATGACGTCGAAGTCCGTCTTCTCCTCCGCAGCGGCGCCGTCGCCCGCGGCCGGAGCTGCTCCAGGAGCAGCGACCGCAACCGGCGCGGCGGCGGTCACGCCCCACTCCTCCTCAAGCTTGTTCTTCAGCTCGACGAGCTCGAGGACGGTCATCCCGCCCAGCTGCTCGACGACCTTGTCTGTGTCTGTCTTGGCCATTACGACTCCTCCCGTGACTCTTCGGTGGTTTCTTCTGCCGGTTCTGGTTCTGGTTCAGCTTCGGCGGGCGCCTCTGCCGCGAGCGGTGTCTCCTGCGGCGCCGCTTCCTCCGCCGGAGGCCCCTCCTCGGCCGGCTCCTCCTCCTCGGCCGGAGCTTCCTCGGCGGAAGCTTCGGGACTGGCCTCCTCGGCCCCGCCCTGCTCCTCGAGCTGCTTGATGCGCGCGTCGATCACGTTCACGAGGTCCCTGAGGGGAGCCGTGAACAGCCCGACGACGGTCATCAGTGGGCCGCTGACCGCGCTCACCAGCTGTGCTCGAAGCACGTCGGTGGGCGGCAGCGTCGCGAGGTTCTTGACGTCCGCCTCGCCGATCTGCTGGCCATCGAGGATCCCGCCGCGGATCTCGAGCACCTTCGTCTCGCGTGCCGCCGTGTTCAACGCCTTGGCGACGGCGACGGGGTCGCCGTCCGACTCCAGGAACGCGATCGCGGTCGGGCCGTCGAGCAGCGCGAGGAGCGCGTCGGCGCCAGCTTCCTCCGCGGCACGGCGGGTGAGCGTGTTCTTCACCACGGTGAACCGTGCGCCGTGCTCCAAGAGCTGGCCGCGGAGGTCGTTGATCTCCGTCACGGACAGGCCGCGGTAGTCGGCGACGATCAGCGTCTCGGTCGAGCGCAGCCGCTCGACGAGCTCTGCGACGACCTTCTCTTTCTCGGATCTGTGCATGAAATCACCTCCTCGAAACGAATCAGGCCCGCCGGCAGGCGGGCCCGAGCAGAGGTAGATGACTCCTCCTCTCGGCCGCGCCTCGGCTGGACTTCTGCTCTCGCGAGCTGCCAACGGTCTTCGGCGACGGGCGTTAACCCAGTTCCACGGTGCCAGACTGAAGTCTGGCACCGCAATCATCCCAATACAGGCTCTGCCTGCTCCTCCAATTCCTCGACGATTCCTCTCGTCTTCGCCGGATCGATGTGGATTCCCGGCCCCATCGTGGTCGTCAATGTGATGCGCCGAATGTACCGACCCTTGGCCGCTGCCGGCTTGGCGCGAATGATCTCCTCGATCAGCGTCGCGTAGTTCTCCACCAGCGGGCGCTCGTCGAAGCTTCGCTTGCCGATCGCGACGTGGACGTTGGCGCCGCGGTCGGTCCGGTATTCGAGCTTGCCCGCCTTCGCCTCGGTGACGGCCTTAGAGATGTCCATCGTCACCGTCCCCGTCTTCGGGTTCGGCATCTTGCCGCGCGGCCCGAGGATCCGGCCGAGCTTGCCGACGTTGCTCATCTGGTCGGGGGTGGCGATGGCGACATCGAAGTCGTCGAAACCCTCTTCGATCTGCTTGGCGAGATCAGCGCTGCCGACGACGTCCGCGCCCGCATCCTGCGCTTCCTTCGCCTTCTCGCCCTCCGCGAAGACCGCGACGCGGGTGTCGCGGCCGGTCCCGTGCGGGAGCATCAGCGTCCCGCGCAGCTGCTGGTCGGCGTGACGAACGTTGAGCCCGAGGTTGAAGTGCACCTCGACCGTCTCGTCGAACTTGCGCTCCGGCCAGCTCTTGAGGATTCGAACGGCCTGGGCCGGGCTGTAGAGCTCCTCGCGATCGATCTCCGCGCGCTCCTGCCGGTAGATCTTGCCGTGGCGTGTCACGGCGCAACCTCCACGCCCATCGACCGCGCTGTGCCGGCGATGATCTTCATCGCCTGGTCGACGTCGCGGGCGTTGAGGTCGGGCATCTTCGTCTCGGCGATCTGCCTGACCTGGTCTCGCGTCAGCCGGCCGACCTTGTCGCGGTTCGGCTCGCCCGAGCCCTTCTCGATCCTCAGCGCTTCCTTGATCAGGACTGCCGCCGGGGGCGTCTTGGTGATGAAGTCGAACGAGCGGTCCTCGTAGACCGTGATCTCGACCGGGATGATCCGGCCGTTCTCTTGCTGTGTCTGCGCATTGAACGCCTTGCAGAACTCCATGATGTTGACGCCGTGCTGGCCCAGTGCCGGTCCGACCGGCGGCGCCGGGTTGGCCTGGCCGCCCGGGATCTGGAGCTTGATGAGGGTTAGGATCTTCTTTGCCATTTCGTTTTCTCTGCTTCTTTTCTAGTTACCCCCGAGCCAGACTGAAGTCTGGCACGGGATTGCAATCACTCGCCCAAGGCAGACTGAAGTCTGGCATGGGATTTGCGTTAATCGATCTTTTTCACCTGGTCGAAACCGAGCTCGACCGGCACCTGGCGCTCGAAGATGTCCACGAGCACCTTGAGCTTCTGAGCGTCGGGCTGGACGTCGACGATCTCCCCGTCGAAGTCCGAGAGCGGGCCGGAGGTTACCTTCACCGACTCGCCGAGGGAGTACTCCACCTGGGCGCGCGCCCGCTCGGCGGTCGCGACGCCCGTGCGCAGGATCCGGTCTACCTCGGGCTGCGAGAGCGGGATCGGCTTCCCGGCGGCGCCGACGAAGCCGGTCACGCCGGGGGTGTTCTTCACGACCGACCACGCGTCGTCATCGAGGTCCATGTTCACGAGCACGTAACCGGGGAGCACGCGCTTTTCTGCCTGGACCTTCTGCCCGTCCTTCGTCTCGATCACCTGCTCGGTCGGCACGACCACGCGGCGGAACCGCGGCTGCTGGTTCATCGAGACGATCCGGTGCTCGAGGTTGGCCTTGACCTTGTTCTCGTGCCCGGAGTAGGTGTTGATCACATACCAGCGGAACATCTGTGATCCCGGATCGCTACTGGCCGAGTAGGAGTCGCTCGACGAACGGCTGTAGCGCGAGGTCGGCCAGCCACAGATAGGTCCCGACGATCGCGCACGCGATGATGACAACGACCGTGCCAGTCAAGACCTGGCGCTGATTCGGCCATTCGACCTTTCTCAGCTCGGCGGCGGACTCGGAGATGAAGCGGCGGCCGCCCCCACCCCCGCCGCGCCGGCCCGTCTGCGTCTTCGGCGGCTGCTGCGCGGGTCGGACCTGCTGCTGTCGGCTGCGTGCGCGCTGCGCCACACCCTGCTGCTGCTCCGCGGCCGCGGGGTCCTGCCCCCGCTTCTCGCGGCGGCGGCGGCGCTGTTGACGAGTGCTCCGGGCCATGGTCTCTAGCGGGTCTCCCTGTGGGTGGTATGACGGCCGCACCAGCGGCAGAACTTCTTCGCCTCGAACCGGTCGGGCGTGTTTCGCTTCGACTTCGTCGTCTGGTAGTTGCGACGCCTGCACTCCGTGCAAGCGAGCGTGATTCCGACTCTGACTCCTGTGGCCATCTTCTCGTTCTTCCCTTGGGAGGTAGCGGCGGGTGGATTCGAACCACCGACCTTCGGGTTATGAGTCCGACGCTCTAACCAACTGAGCTACGCCGCCGGGCGCGGCCAGTGTAGCGGCTGTCCGCGCGCTCTACGTCGCGACGATCAGCACCGGCGTCCCGATGTCGACCTGGTTGAACAGCGCCTCCGCGTCCGGCACGCGCATCCGGATGCAGCCGTGCGAAGCCGAATACCCGATCGAGGCCGCGTCCGGTGTCCCGTGGATCCCGACGAGGGGCGCGGTCGTTCCCATCCAGCGGGTGCCGAGCGGGTTGCCGGGCCCGGGCGGAATCGCCTTCTTCCCACGTGCCCAGTCCGAATTCGGCGGCGGGATCCACCACGGATCGCGCTGCATCGTGGCGATGCTGTAGATCCCGAGTGGAGTCGGGTACTCGGCCGTCCCCGTCGCGATCCCGAACGTGCGAACTGCTCGGCGCCCGTCGAACAGCGTCAGGCGCTTCGACTCGCGGAAGACGACGACAACGGGGCCGTAGTTGTCCGGGGTGACCTCGGGCGGGACGCTCTTCGTCAAGAGCGGCAGGACGTCTCGCCGGTTGGTCCTCAGCATGTAGGCGAATGCGTTCGTCATCTCATCGCGGCGGACGGCAAGACCCGCCCTCGGCGGACTGAACGCCGGGCGGCCGCCGGCGACGCCGACGACTGCGGAGCTGATCGGGTCACGTGAGAAGAGACGATTGAGACGGTCGACGTAGCGCCGGATCCGAGGCCGCGTCGCCGTCACGTACAGGTTCACGCGCGCGCGAGGACCCGCGCGCAGCGCACGGGAGACGGCGTCGTCCACGGCTGCGTTCGCGCCGAGGTAGCGAGGACTGATGCGCCAGCGCTTCTCGCCGAAGCTGAGCCGGAGCGGCCGTCCGAAGGCTCGTTCGATCCGAGCCCGCGCGGGCTCTGAAGTCAGGCCGCCGACCTTCAGCCCGGCGACGTTGACGCCGGGCGCGATCACGACGGGCTTGCGCGCGGCGTCAGGCGCCGCGACGCCCAGCGAGACGAGCAGCAGGAAGGTGGCCGCGAGCAGGCGTTTCACGCACCGAAAGATACGTCACACGGTGCGAAAACGTTCCCTTTTCGCCGTCAGGCCGCCGGTTCCTCCACCCAGTCGCGCGTGAGAAAGAGCCAGAACGCGAGCCCGGCGTACGGCCCGTAACGCTTGAAGCGGCGTTCGATCTGCCGGTCGCCCGCCTTGCGCCCGTTCAGACGGGCGTACTTGGGCCGTGTCCACGAGTCGAGGATCAGCAGCGAGTGGCGCCCGAGCAGCATCATCATGTGCGCCGCCGCATAGGGGCCGACGCCTGGCAGAGCCAGCAGGCGGGCGACTACCTCGTCGTCGTGGAGCTCGTCGGGCGAGCTCGCTCGAAGCTGCTCGAGGTCGAGCCAGCCGGCGGCGACCTCGGTCGCGAGCGTCTTCAGGTACGGCCCCCGGTAGCCGGCCCGCACGACGTCGCGGTAGAACGACTCAGGAGCCGACGCCATCACGGCGGGCGTCGGGAATGCCCGTCCGAGCCGCCCGGCCGACTCCTCCCCGAGCTCGGACACGAGCGCGCTGACCATACGGACGGTCGCCGACCACGTGCAGTTCGTCGTGCAAATCGTCTTGACGACGTCCTCGAACACTGTCGGGCTGCGAAACATCCGGCCGGCGCCGCCGACGATCCAGGAGAGCTCGGGATCGGTTCCGGCGACCGCATAGAGCGGCCCGAGATCCTCGTCGAGGTTGAGCATGCGGGAGACGGCTTCGCGTACTCCCTGCTTGACGCGCGGGCTCGGCGCCGGCCCGAGGATCTCGATACGCGCCTTCCCTTGTCGCCCCTCGCGGATCCGGATCGTTCGCGGCTTGGCGCCGGGCACGGGGACGGTGACGGTCAAGACACGTGAGTCCTCGTCGAGCTCGGACGGCGGGAGCGACGCGACTCCGTGCGAGACGAGGGTTCGCCAGAGATCGACCGGCTCGCCCACCGGCCCGCGCAGGGTCATCTCCATCGACCGAGCGTACTCAGTCGCCCTAGAGTCGCGGCGTGGCGGTGCTGGGGGTTGACGTCGGCGGAACGTTCACCGACGCGGTCCTGATCGCCGACGGTCGCCTGCAGGCAGCCAAGGTGGCAACGGCAGCCCGTCAAGAGGACTCGGTACTGGCGGCGGCTCGCGCGGTCGGCGCGACCGAGATCGAGCGTTTCACGCACGGAACGACCGTCGCGACGAACGCGTTACTGGAGCGCAAGGGCGCCCGTACGGCGTTCGTGACGACCGCGGGCTTCGAGCACATGCTCCATTTGCGCAGGCAGAACCGCGCTGATCTGTATCGCCTTTGCGCGCACCACCCCGACCCTGTCGTCCCACTCGAGCGCTGCTACGGCGTCCGCGAGCGGATCGGCGCCGACGGGCTGGTCGAGCCGTTGGATCTCGATTCGCTGCCGGAGCTCGATGCCGAGGCGATCGCCGTCTGCCTCTTGTTTTCGTTTCGCGACCCCATGCACGAGGAGAGCGTGGCCGCCGAGCTGCGGCGCCGGTTTCCGTCGGCCCACGTCGTCGCCTCCCATGACGTGGCGCCGGAGTTCAGGGAGTACGAGCGGGCCTCGACCACCGCGGCCGACGCCTATCTCGGGCCGGCGCTCGCCCGCTACCTTCGCTGCGCTGGGCGGACGCTGTGAGGCTGCGGGGCTCCCCGAGCCGCTCGTTCTACGGTCGTCGGGTGGGGTCGCGACGCTGGACGAGGTGGCGGCGCACGCCTCCTGGGCCCTGCTCTCGGGACCGGCCGGCGGAGTCGTCGGCGCGGCGCGGATCGCCCACCGCGCGGGGTTCGCGGACGCGATCGCGTTCGACATGGGCTGGACATCGACGGACGTCTGTCTGATCTCGGGCGGGGAAGCCGAGCGCTCGCCGGAGCGAACGCTCGCGGGCCTGCCGATCCGGCTGCCCAGTGTCGACGTCCACACAGTCGGCGCCGGCGGCGGGTCGATCGCGTGGCTCGACGCCGGTGGCGCGCTGCGGGTCGGGCCCGAAAGTGCCGGGGCCGACCCTGGGCCGGCCTGCTACGGCCGCGGCGGCACGCGGCCGACTGTGACCGATGCGAACCTCATGCTCGGGCGGCTGCCGGAGACGCTCGCAGACGGGCTCGAGCTCGATCGCGGCGCGGCGGAGCGCGCGCTGGGCGGCGTCGCGGCGGCAGACTTGGTGGAGGCCGTCAACGCGGAGATGCTGCGCGCACTGCGGGTCGTCTCCGTCGAGCGGGGGCGCGACCCGGGCGAGCTCGCGCTCGTCGCCTTCGGCGGAGCGGGCCCCCCCTCCACGCCTGTGAGCTCGCCGAGGCGCTCGGGACGAGCACGGTGCTCGTTCCGGAGCACGCGGGCGTCCTCTCGGCCCTGGGCCTCGCCGTCGCCGACGAGCGGCGAGACCACGTTCGGAGCGAGGTCCGGCCGCTTGCCGAAGTCCGAGACCTGCCGTCGCGAGGAGAGGCCGACCTGCGCTACGTGGGTCAGTCGTTCGAGCTCTCGATCCCGCTCGGCGCCGACGTGGCCGAGCGCTTCCACCGCGTGCACGAGGAGCGCTACGGGTATGCGGACCGGGACCGCGGGGTGGAGCTAGTCGCGATCCGAACCGCCGACGTCCGCCCCGGTCCGCGGCTCGAGCTTCCTGAAGGTGACCGGAAGGACGTGATCGGGCCGGCCGTCGTCGAACTGGACGGCGCCACCTGCTGGCTTCCCCCTGGGTGGGTGGGGGTTAGGGATGGTGGCATCTGGAGGCTCACGAAAGGTGAACATCCAGCTCCAAGTTCTCGGACACGCGCTCCGCACCGCGGCCGAGGAGATGGGCGCGGTGCTGATCCGGTCCGCCTTCTCGGCCAACATCAAGGAGCGGCGCGACTGCTCGACGGCGCTCTTCGACGACCGCGGCCGGATGGTCGCGCAGGCCGAGCACATTCCGGTCCATCTGGGAGCGATGCCCGACGCCGTCGCCGCCGTGATCCGGCAGGGACCGGCGCCGACCGACGTCTTCGTGCTCAACGACCCGTTCGCCGGCGGCACCCACCTGCCGGACATCACCCTCGTCTCCCGAACCGAGGTCGGCTTCGCCGTCACGCGAGCCCACCATGCCGACGTCGGCGGGGTCGAGCCGGGCTCGATGCCCGCCTTCTCGAGCAGCCTGGAGGAAGAAGGCGTGGTCATTCCCCCTATGCCGCTCGACGACGAGACCCTCGCGCGGCTCGTCGCCCAGATGCGGAACCCCGACGAGCGGCGCGGCGACTTCCGGGCGCAGCTCGCGGCGCACCGCCTGGCCGACGCGCGTATCGCCGAGCTGTGCGCCCGCCACGGCGCTGACCGCATCCGCGCGGCGATGGACGAGCTGCTCGCCTACTCCGAGCGCGTCGTCAGGGCCGGCATCGCGATCCTGCCGGACGGCCGCCTCGAGGCGGCCGACGTCCTCGAGTCGGCCGAAGGCGAGCTCGAGCTCCGGGTCGCGGTCACGGTGGACGGAAACGAGCTCGTGGTCGACTTCGCAGGAACTGCGCCGCAGCACGAGGGGAATCTCAACTGCCCCCTCTCCGTGACTCGCTCGGCGACCTACTTCGTCGTCCGCTGCCTCACCGCCCCCGATGTCCCCGCCTCGGCCGGCACCTTCGCGCCGGTTCGGATCAGGGCGCCGCTCGGGTCGCTCGTGAACGCGGAGCCGGGAGCGGCGGTCGCCGGCGGCAACGTCGAGACCTCGTGTCGGATCGTCGACGTTCTCTTCCGGGCCCTAGGCGAGGCCGTGCCGGTACCTGCGCAAGGCCAGGGGACGATGAACAACCTCACGCTCGGCAACGACCGCTTCACGTACTACGAGACCCTCGGCGGCGGCCAGGGCGCCTGTCCCGAGGGGTCCGGTCCCTCAGGCGTGCACGTGACGATGTCGAACACGCTGACGACGCCCGTCGAAGCCCTCGAGCTCGCGTACCCGCTTCGGGTCCGGCGGCACGAGCTCCGCCTCGGCTCAGGGGGCGAGGGCAAGCACCGCGGCGGGGACGGCGTAGTTCGAGAGCTGGAGGCGCTCGAGCCCTGCCGCGCCTCGATCCTCAGCGACCGCCGTGTGCACGCCCCGGCCGGCGCGCAGGGCGGTGCGGACGGCGCGCCGGGCCGCAACCTGCTGAACGGGAGCGTCCTGCCCTCGAAGACGACGATCGACCTCGCGAAGGGCGATGTCCTTCGGATCGAAACACCCGGTGGGGGTGCTTTCGAGAGCTAGGTTTCAACCCGATGGCCGTCATCGAGGCCCACGACCTTCATCGGACCTACCGCACCTCCACCGGAGTCCTCCGGCGTAAGTGGATGGACGTCGAGGCCGTTCGCGGCGTCAGCTTCGCGATCGAGCAGGGTGAGCTCTTCGGCCTGCTCGGGCCCAACGGCGCCGGCAAGACGACGACGATCAAGATGCTGATCACGCTGCTGATCCCGACCTCGGGCACGGCACACGTGCTCGGCTACGACGTCGTCAAGGACGCGCGCGAGGTCCGCAGGCGGATCGGCTACGTCTTCGGCGGCGAGCGCGGTGTCTACGAGCGCCTCTCCGGGCTCGACAACCTCCGCTACTTCGCCGAGCTCTATGGCGTCCCGCCGAAGATCCAGAAGCAGCGGATCAACGAGCTGCTGGAGCTCGTCGGGCTCAAGGGGCGTGAGCACGAGCGGACGGAGGGGTACTCGCGCGGGATGAAGCAGCGCCTCCACGTGGCCCGAGGACTCCTGCATGACCCCGAGGTCCTCTTCCTGGACGAGCCGACGATCGGGCTCGACCCCGTCGGCGCTCGAGAGCTCCGGTCGACCATCGCCTCGCTCACCCAGGCGGGCAAGACGATCCTCCTGACGACGCACTACATGTTCGAGGCCGACGCGCTCTGCGATCGGATCGCCGTCATCTCGCAGGGCGAGATCGTCTCCGAAGGCACACCGCGGCAGCTGAAGAGCCGGGTCGAGTCGGGCAACGTGACCGAGGTCGAGGTCTACGGCGTCCCCGACGAGACCGTGGAGCGACTGCGCGGGCTCGAGGGCGTGCTCGCTGTCTGGGTCGAAGAGCGGGAGCAGACCCAGGTCCTGAGCGTGCAGACGCGGGCCGACGTCCAGCTCACGGCCGCGATCCTCGGCCACCTGAACGGCACGAACGTCGGCCGCGTCTCGCACCGCGAGCCGACTCTCGAGGACGCGTACGTCGCCC
>JBOHAU010000184.1:0-8584 GCA_050698015.1 Gaiellaceae bacterium | reverse complement strand
CCGTGCTCGTCGAGCGGCAGCTGGCCTAAGCACGGCGAAACCTTCGCGAGCGGGTGGATCGCAGAGCAGACGTCGTGCACGAACCCGGGCCGAGTCAGCTCGGCCGAGCGGACGCCGCCGCCGATCGTCTCCGACGCCTCGAGCACGAGGACGGAGCGGCCCGCCTGCGCCAGCGTGATCGCAGCCGCGAGCCCGTTCGGCCCGGAGCCGACGACGACGGCGTGCATTGCCTGGAGAGGCACCTAATCTTCGAGCGGCCAGATGACGACGTCCTGGCGTGCCGAGAAGTGCAGCAGCGGCTCGTCGTCCAAGAGCTCCATGCCCTTCGGCGGCATCGAGTTCGCCTCGATGTCGGCCTCCGCCGGTTGCAGCGCCCATGGCCGATGGTGGATCTCGGCGCCCTTCAGCCGTCCCTCGTCGGTCGTGTAGAGGCAGTAGCGCTCGGTGAGGAAGTGCGCGAGCGAACGGGGATCGGGATCGAGCTCGTCGCCGATCGGCCGGTAGCGCGCGCTGAACGCGGCCGGCTCGCCACGGGGATCTGTCCGGCGGCAGTCGTACTCCAGCCGGCCGCCTCGCCACGCCGCCCTGATGTCGGCGCGGAAGTACGGCAGCTTGTACCCGCTACGCGCCGCCGCGACTGCGAGCTGGCTCGAGGCATCGAGGCTGAAGAACCAGATGCCGGGCTTGCCCCCGGCGGTGACGTACGTCCGCGTGTTCAGCTCGAGGAACGACGACAGGAGCGGAAGCGGCGGCAGCCCGCGCGCCCGCAGGGCGTCGACTCCAAAGGGCGTGATCGCGATCCAGGCCTCGCCCTCGTACAGGTCGAGCTCCAGGCCGGGCGGCAGCAGAGGACGGAGCGACTCGGCCGGTGCCCGCCAGTGGGCGAAGAGCAGGTCGGTCCACGTTTGCCCCATCAGCCACGAGCGCTCGGGCACCGGCCACGGACGGTGCCCCGTTTCCTCGAGAGAGGCGCTCTGGCGCGTCGGCGCCTCGATGAGGTCGGTGAGCGAGAAGCTCAGAGGTTCCCGCGGAGCGCCTGCTCGCGCTCGATCGACTCGAAGAGCGCCTTGAAGTTGCCCTCGCCGAACGTCGTCGCGCCGTGTCGCTCGATCACCTCGAAGAACACCGTCGGCCGGTCCTGGGCGGTCTTCGTGAAGATCTGGAGCAGGTACCCATCCTCGTCGCGGTCGGCGAGAATCCGCAGCCGCTTGAGGTCACCGTAGTTCTCGGCGATCTCGCCGACGCGTCCTTCGACCTCCTCGTAGTACGCATCGGGCGTGTCGAGGAAGATCACGCCCCGTTCCTTCATCGCCTCGATGGTGCCGACGATGTTCTCGCTCTGCATCGCGATGTGTTGGACGCCGGGGCCGCCGTTGAACTCGAGGTACTCCTCGATCTGGCTCTTCCGCTTGCCCTCGGCCGGTTCGTTGATCGGGAACTTGATCTTCCCGCTGCCGTCCGCCATCACCTTCGACATCAGCGCCGAGTACTCGGTCTGGATCTGGTCGTCACCGAAGTGGACGATGTTCGTCATCCCGAAGACGCGCTCGTAGAACTCGACCCAGACGTCCATCCGGCCGAGCTCGACGTTGCCGACGACGTGGTCGAGCGCGATCAGACCGACACCCGTTCCCGGCTGGCCATTTTCGAGGGTCGAGCGATAGCCGGGCAGGTACGGGCCGGCGTAGTCCTCGCGGTTGACGAAGGTATGGATGACTTCGCCGTAGGTCCCGATCGAGGACAGCTCCACGCGTCCGAACTCGTCCTCCACCCACTGCGGCTCGCTCACGCCGCGCGCGCCACGCTGGACCGCCTGACGGTAGGCCTCTTCGGCGCTCGGCACCTGGAGACCGATCTCCTTGACGCCGTCCCCATGCCGGCAGGCGAACTCCGCAACCTGGCTGCCGTCCCGAAGGCCGCTCGTGAGAACGAAGCGGATGTCTCCCTGCTCGAGGACGTAGGAGGCGCGATCCCGGACGCCCGTCTCCGGCCCGGCGTATGCCGTTCGCGTAAACCCGAAGGCCTGCTCGTAGAAGTACGCCGCCTGCTTGGCGTTCCCGACCCAGAACTCGACGTGGTCCCAGCCTGTCAGCGGCATGAAGTCGGTGGTGCTCATGGGCTCATCTTAGGTCGGTTCGGGCGTGGGGCGCGCCCGGGCGAGCACCAGCGCTGCGCCGATCGCGATGCCGCCACCCACCTGGAGCCAGGTCAGCTCCTCCGAGAGCAGCGCAACCGCGAAGATTGCGGCTAGGAACGGCTGAAGGTTGGCGACCAGTGTCGCCCTCGAGGGACCGACTCGCTCGATCGCCGTGAACCAGAGGAAGTTCGTGAGCACCAATGGTCCGACGACGGCGAATGCAAACCCGGCCCAGACGAGGGCGCCGAGATCCCAGTCTTGGTCGGCGATCTGTGGCGCCGCGGTGACGAGCAGCGGGATCGACCCCATAACTAGGGCGCCGGCGCTGACCCGCCACACCGAGTAGAGCCGAAGCAGCGGGATGATCGCGACGGTGTAGGCGCCCCAGGTCACGGTGGCCATGAAGGCCAGCAAGTTTCCGGTCAGACTGCCCGTGACGCCACTCCCGGACCCGGCCGCCACGAGCACGACTCCGGCGAAGGAGAGCGCCGCGGCGCCCCAGAAGCGCCCGCTGAGGCGCTCGACGCCGAGGAGATACGCGATCACCGCCGTCACGATCGGCAGGCTCCCGAAGATCAGCGCGACGGTCGACGCGCTCGTGAGATCGATCGAGTAGACGAACGAGATCGAGTTGAGGTAGATGCCGACGATCGCCGCGACGCCGAGCACGAAGGCGTGCTTCGGCTCGAAGCGCAGCGACCGCTCGAGCCCAAGCGTGATACTCGAGACCACGAGCGCGGCCGCAGCGAATCGAAGCGAGCCGTAGGCGAGGGGCTCGAAGCCGTGCGTCAGCACATACCGGGTGACCGTGAAGTTGAACGCCCAGATCGAGACGGTCACGAGCAGCATCACTTCGGCTGCGCTGATCCGCCTCACGCCGATGATTCTGCGCACGCGCGGCGGTCCAACCGAAGAGCAAGCGAGAGGAGACGGAGATGGGACGCATCGTCGTAACGGAGTTCGTGTCGATCGACGGCGTGATGGAGGCGCCGGGCGGCGAGGAGGGCTACAAGCACACCGCGTGGACGTTCGAGTTCCCCGACGAGGGGCAGTACGACGTCAAGTCGAAGGAGCTGGACGAGGCCGAAGCCCAGCTGCTGGGGCGCGTGACCTATGAGGGTTTCGCCGCAGCATGGCCCGAGCGCGAGCTGGCCGACGACCCCGCCCTGGTCGACTTCGCGAAGCGTATGACCTCGATGCCGAAGTTCGTCGTCACGACGTCGCTCGAGGAGGCGACCTGGGACAACACGACGATCCTGCGGAGCCTGGACGACGTCGCGAAGCTCAAGGAGGATGTCGAGGGAGACATCCTCGTTGCGGGGAGCAACACGCTCGTCCACGGGATGTTCCGCCGTGACCTGGTCGACGACCTGCGCCTGATGATCTTCCCCGTCATTCTCGGGATCGGGAAGCGTGTCTTTCCGGACGACCTCGAGGACAAGCTCGTGTTCGACCTCGCCGAGCACCGGCAATACGGCTCGATCGTCGTGCATGACTACACGCGCCGGGGGCGGTAGGTTTCCGGCCGGTGGATAGAGAGCCGACCAAGGAGGAGATCGACGCCCTCGTCGGCCCGGCGACGCCGCACTTCGCCTACCAGCTTCGGGCGCGCGTCCGCGAGCTGATCGAGGGGCTGCCGGAGGACCACCCGGTCCGCCGGTATGGGGAGGAGAAGATGGAGCTGCTCGACCGGCTCGGCTACGCGACGACGAAGGCCGAAGACCTGCCGCCCCTGCCGCGGGACAAAGGCCTTGGGTGGGAGAAGATCCCGAGCTCCGCGCCGGCGAGCGATCCGCTGCCACGCTCGCGATGAAAGACGCCTCGGTCCTCGTGACCGGAGGCTCGCGTGGGATCGGCAAGGCGATCGCGCTGCGCTTCGCCGAGCGCGGCGCCGCGCGCGTCGCGATCGGCTATCTGCGGAACGACCGAGCCGCCGAGGCGATCGCCGAGGAGCTGAGCGCTCGCGGCACGGAGCCGCTCCTGATTCGCGGCAACGTCTCGTCGAGCCGCGTCCTCGGCGAGGTCGCCGAGGCCGGACCGTGGAACGTCGTCGTCCACAGCGCCGCGACCGGGGTCATCCGTCCCGCGCTGGAGACCGAGGACAAGCACTGGGACTGGACGATGGACGCGAATGCTAAGGCGCTCCTCTCGCTCGCCCGGGCCGCGGCGCCGTCGATGCCCGAAGGCTCGTCGATCGTCGCGATCTCGAGCCTCGGCTCGTTCCGCGTGCTCGAGAACTACGTCCTGGTCGGAACCTCAAAGGCCGCGCTCGAGGCCCTCGTTCGCTACCTCGGCGTCGAACTGGCGCCGCGGGGGATCCGCGTGAACGCCGTCTCGGCAGGCGTGGTCGAAACGGAGGCGCTCGACCACTTCCCCAACCGCGAAGAGATGCTCGCGATGGCGAAAGAGCGAACGCCGGTCGGACGGATGGTCGAACCCTCGGACGTGGCGGACGCCGTCGAGTTCCTCTGCGCGCCCGGCGCCCAGATGATTTGCGGCCAGACGGTGATCGTCGACGGCGGCTACTCGCTCCTGGCGTGAACGACGGGCTGCTCCGGCGTCTCGCCGAGTTGCCGGACGTCGAGCAGCGCCCATCCCAGTTCCACGGCGAGCCGGCCTTCTGGATCGACGGGCACGAGTTCGTCCACACGCACGGCGACGACTGGATCGAGATCCGGCTCACCGGCAAGCTGATCAACCGGCTCGACGACGAGCGCGCTCTGCGCCGCAGCCGGACGTCCGACTGGGTGATGGTCGATCCGCGCCACGAGGACCTAATCGTCGAGCTCGCGCGTCAGGCGCTCGACGCGAATCGCGCCTCCTAGCTCGTCAAGAGACGCGGACGCCGTAGATCTCTGCGACCTTCCCCTTCAGGTAGGCGACGTACGGCTCGGCGTCGAGCGGCCCGCCGACGATCCGGCGGAGCATCTCGTCCGGCGGGAAGCGGCGGCCCCAGCGATAGAGCTTGTCGCCGAGCCACTCGCGCAACGGCCCGAACTCCCCGGCCTCCATCTGCGCGTCCAGATCCGGAAGGTCCCCGCGCGCGGCCTCCCAGATCTGCACCGACGCGATCGTCCCGAGGAGGTAGGTCGGGAAGTACCCGAACGAGCCGCCGGACCAGTGGACGTCCTGCAGGACGCCCATCGCGTCGTCCGGCACGTCGACCCCAAGGTACTCCTTCATCTTCGCGCTCCACGCCTCCGGGATGTCCTCGAGCGCAAGCCGCCCCTCGATGATGTCCTGCTCGAGCTCGTACCGCAGGATGATGTGCATGCCGTAGGTCACCTCGTCGGCCTCGACGCGGATGTAGGACGGCTCGACCTTGTTGACCGCGCGCCACCAGGCTTCGACCTCGACGTCGCCGAGCTGCTCCGGGAACACGTCCTGCAGCTTCGGGAAGAAGTAGTGCCAGAACGGCCGGCTCCGGCAGACGAGGTTCTCCCACAGCCGGCTCTGCGACTCGTGCAGCACCATCGAGTTCAGCTCCGTCAGCGGTGTCCGGTCGAGCGCTCGGTCGAGGCCGTACTCGTAGATGCCGTGCCCGAACTCGTGAGTCGTGTGGAAGATCGACTCGGTGTCGGCCTCCGAGTACCGCGTGGTCAGCCGGATGTCGTCCAGGCCGATCGAGCTCGCGAACGGGTGCACCGTCGGATCGAGCCGCCAAGCCTCGGATGTGTACCCCAGACGCTCGAGGATCTCGCGGCCGAAGAGCTCCTGCTTCTCGACGGGGAAGTGCCCGTGGGCGAAGCTCGTCTCCACCTGCTCGGTCGCCGCCACCTCGTGGATCAGCGGGATCAGCTCTTCCTTCAACCGCGCGAAGACCGCGGTGATGTCCTCGCTGCGGGCGTCCTCCTGGTAGTCGTCGAGGAGGATGTCGTACGCGGACTTCCCGGAATCCGAGTAGCACTCGATGTACTTGAGCTTCAGCTCGACGTTCTGCCTCAGGAAGGGCAGGAACGCCTGGTAGTCGGCGTTCTTGCGCGCTTCGGCCCAGGCCGGGACGCCGAGCACGGCGGCTCGCGTCATCTCGGCGCGCAGCTCGCCCGGCACCTTCCGTGCCTTCTCCCAGTCGCGCCGGGTGACGCGGATCAGAGCAGCGTCGATGGACTCGGGGTCCTCGCGCTCGTACTCGGCCAGAGACTCGAGCAACTCGCCGAGCTCGTCGGACACGAAAAGGTCATGGGCGAACCGGTCGATCGTCGAGAGCTGGTCGCCTCTGGACAGGGTTGCGGCCGGAGGCATCATCGTGTGCTGGTCCCAGCCGAGCAGCTCGGCGGCGCGTCGCAGGTCGTGGATGACTCCGAGGCGCTCGCGCAGCTCGGCCAAACGTTGCTCGTTGCTCATGGTGTCGTTAGCGCTCCTGTCGTGTAGACGCCGGATGGGTTCCAGAGCAGGAAGCCGCCTGCCTTCCACCTGCGCGCTGCCCTGATCTGATCCTGTACGTGGTCGAGTGTGGTCGTGCCGGAGAGGCTGAAGTCTTCCAGCCACGGCACGAGCTGGGCCTTGCCGCGCCGCATCTGGCGGCGGAAATCTCGCAAAGACCGGCCAACCGTCCTGCCGGGGACGGAGACTGGGCTCGAGAGCCCGTACTCGCCGGAGCTGTAGTGCGACGGGTAGACCATCGGGTAGATCGCGTCGACGATCTTCGCGAGCCGGCGTGGCGACTGACCGATGCCGAGGTTACGGGTGGCGGAAAGCCCGAAGACGTCGACAGAAACTCGAGCGCCCATGGCATGGAGCCGAGTGGTCGCGTAGTGGACGAAGCGGGCAACGGTCGCCGACATCGCCTCGTTCCTCTTTCCTCGGAAGACCGCCGACTCGATGTCGCCGTCGCTCGGGAAGCGGATGTAGTCGAACTGGATCTCGTCGAAGCCGGCCCGGACCGCCGCCTTCGCGATGTCGAGGTTGTAGTCCCAGACGCGCTTGTCGTAGGGGTTCGTCCACCCCAGCCCCGCGTGGTTGCGCCAGACGGCGCCGCCCGTCGTCAGGATCGCGAGGTCAGGCCGTTTCTCCGAGAGGATGGGGTCCTCGAAGCAGACGACTCGGCCGATGACGTAGATCCCCTGCTTGTGTAGGTGGTCCACGGCCTTCTTCGGGTCGTAGTAGCGCATCGCCGAGCCGACCCGGCGCGCGAGGGGCGGGGCGCGGCGGTAGAAGCCGACCTCGCCGTTCTCGTCCTTGACGTCGAGCTCGATCGTGTTCAGGCCAAGGATCGACGCGTATTCCTCGAGCTTCCCTGGGATCGAGGCGAGGGCCATGGTGACGTGCACGCCCCGGATCTCGGCAGGGACCTCAGGGCCTCGCTTCTGCGCCTTCTGCTTGGACGCGTTCGCGGCGAGCGCTTTCCCGGACGGCTCGCTATCGGTGTCCAGGCTCCGCGCTCCAGCGGCGACGGCGGCCGCTGCGAGCAGGAGCGCGGTTGCCCCCGCGGTGCGTCTCATCCGTTTGCGTCTTCGGGCCGCTCGACGGCGCTCGCGAAACCGTTCGTTGGGGTCGAGCGTTTCCATGCAGGGCGGAAGTATGCTCCTGAATTCGACTGGAGGTGCACATGGGGCTCGTCGTCAGCCTGATCCTGATCGCCGTCGGTGCGATTCTCATCTGGGGAGTGAACGCCGAATCGACCGACTTCAACATCGATGCGGTCGGCGTGATTCTGATGATCGTTGGCTTCGTTGCCTTCCTACTGAGCCTCCTGATGTGGCGGTCCTGGTGGGGTCCCGGGGGCGTTCGTCAGCCGTCGCACGTACGTGGAGGGCGGCCCGCCGGCGGATCCGTATTACGACCGCGGTGGCCGGCGAGTCACCCACGTCGAGGAAGAAGAGGCGGGCCCACCGTCCGGTCCTCCCGGCGGGCCGCCGCCGCCGCCGTAGTCCGCTAGCGGACTAGGCGTCCGCTGGCCTTCACGACGAGCCAGAGGCCGCCGAACTCGTTCACGTTCTGGCACTTCACTTCGCGCGGGCCTTCGTGCGCGTAGTAGTAGAGCGGCCAGCCGTTGTAGGTCACCTGGAGTCGGCCGTTTCGCCGCCGCACGGTTCCGATCAGCGACTGCTTGACCCCGCGCATCGCCCTCACCTTGCCCTTCGAGAAGTACACGGGCCAGGCCGCCGCGCAGGCGCCGTAGCAGGTGCTCTTCCCCCCGCGCTTGTCGCGGGTGAACCCGTAAAGGACGCGGTCGTTGACGTCGAACAGGATCGGCCCGTATCGCGTGTTCCGGAGCTTGAGGGCCTGCCCGGCCTCGCTGGAGCCGGACGCTGCAGCAGGTAGCGCGACGAGTGCGACGGCCACCAGGACGAGGATCTTCTTCATGCGCCGGAGCCTAAGCGAGGCGACCTTTCGTGTTTCTTAAGACGCCCGGCCGTTGCGCCCAGGCAGCAGCCGGCCCAGCGTGTCGGCGGCGATGTAGCCGGCGATCTTCGGGTTCTCCTGCAGCCTGCGGAGCGAGTACGC
>JBOHAU010000183.1:0-9513 GCA_050698015.1 Gaiellaceae bacterium | reverse complement strand
CTCCTCGAGCACCACCGGGTCGATCGCCTCGACGCCGTCGACCCGCTCCTCGAGGTTCTCGGTGCCGGCCCAGCGGACGAACGCCTCTTCGAGCTCACCTTCGTAACCGAGCTGCCGAAGACGATCGCGAAGCTCCCGCGCAAGCCGGTCGTCGACTGTGAGCCACTCCTCGCGCGGCGTCTCTCCGAAGATCGCCTGATGGAGCCGGTAGATCCGCCGCAGCTCCTCGAGCGGCCGCTCGTGGTCGTCCACCCGCAGGTCGACGACGACGTCCGAGAGGTTGGCGTAGCCACCGTCCTTCTTCACTACGAGGAGCGCGGCCGATTGTTGGCCGCGGCTGTCGCCGCCGGCTTCCTGGGCTGCGTCGAGACAGGTGAGGAGCCGTTCGCCCAGCGGCTCGCCGGCGCTTGCCTCGAAGGTGTCCGCCATCGCGTCCACCGTTGCCTCGGAAACGAGGATGTTTCCCTGCGCCGCGTAGCCGTTTCCGGTCCGCCCGCCGGCCCAGTCGAGGCACTCCGAGCCGGTGAACGTGGCGGCCCGTCCCTCTCGGTCGACGACGCCGAGCTGCCGGTGGTCGCGTCCGTCGTCGGCGGAGGTCAGGCGTTCGACGACCTCTTCAGCCGAGAGACCTTCGCGAAGGAGCGCAAGCCCCTCGGGCCCGTAGCGCGGGTTCGCGTAGGCCTGGGTCGCAATGGCGCCGACATGTTGCTCCGCCCACGGGACGATCGAGCCGACGGCGAGAAACTTCGACTGCGTCGCGACGCCCCAGTGGCCGGTCACGAGGTCGCACGCCGCGATCGAGTACGTCCCATACGTGAGCTTGATCAGGTCGAGGTCGACGAGCTTGCGCTGATCCGGCGGGACGAGCACCGACGAGACCTCGGGACGCTTGAGCGCCGCGACGACAGCCTCGGACGAGGACGCCCGCACCACGATCGGCCTGCCCTCGTCGAACGCGCTGCGCAGCGCCTCGTCGTCGAGGTCGTCGAGCACGAGCGCGCCGTCGACGTCCAGCTCGCCCTCGACCGCGATCTGCGGCACCTTCCGTCCGGTTGCCCCGAACCAGCGCTCCTGCATCAGAGCGTGATCGTCTCCCCCGGCTCGGGCGTCAGCAGCTCGACCTCGGTCAGTTCGCGCAGCGCTTCTGGGGTCCCCGTCAGGATCGGAAACGTCCCGTAGTGGCAGGGGACGCAGCGCTTGACGTTGAGGAGCTCGAGCGCGACCGCGGCCTCCCGCGGGCCCATTGTGAAGTGGTCGCCGATCGGGAGGATCGCGACGTCGGGCTCGTAGATCCGTCCGATCAGCTGCATGTCCATGAAGACGTTGGTGTCGCCCGCGAAGTACAGCTTCGTGCCGTTCTCGAGCTCGAACACGAAGCCACAGGGCTCGCCCAGGTAGAGGAACTGACCGTTCTCGAAGCCGCCGCTGGAGTGGTGCGCGTCGGTCATCGTCACCTTGATCCCGTCCTGCTCGACTGTTCCACCCTTGTTGAACGCCTGGGACACGTCCTCCGAGAGTCCCTGCGTCGAGAGCCAGCCGCGCAGCTCGACGATCGCGACCACCGGGCAGTCGAACTTCTTCGCGAGCTGCACGGTGCTCCCGACATGGTCGTCGTGCCCGTGGGTGAGCGCGATCAGGTCGACGCGCTCCGGCTCCTTCTCGGACTCGGGGCACCTCGGGTTGTCGAGGAAGGGGTCGATGTAGATGCGTTTGCCACCCGGTGTGTCGAAGCGGAACGCGTTATGGCCAAGCCAGGTCAGGGCGACGTCGGGCATGGAACCTCCTTGTCAGGGCATCGGAGCCTATTCAAGTGAAAGCAGGACGTACGCGGTCACTGGATCCGACTTCCCTTTGACGGCGAGCTTGCCGAGAGGCGCGACGCGGGCCCCGTCCCCGATCGCCGAGTACGTCGACTTGCCGATCACGACCTGGCCCGGCTGGGCTTGGGTCTGGAGCCGCGAGGCGAGGTTGGTCGTGTCCCCGATCGCTGTGAAGCTCCGCTGCTCGGCGGTGCCGACGTTGCCGATGATCGCAGGCCCCGTGTTGACGCCGACGTGAAACCGCGGCCGACCGGGCTCCCGCGCAGCCAGCTCCGCGGCGGCGCGCTGGAGCGCGAGCGCGGCGCGCGCGGCCCGCGACGCATGGTCAGGCTGGTCGGCGGCGGCGTTGAAGACGACCATGATCGCGTCGCCTGCGAACCGTTCGATCATGCCGCCGTGGTCACCGAGGACGACCGGAACCGTCTCCGCCCAGTACTCGTTCAGCATCGCCAGCACATCCGAGGGCGTATGCCGCTCGGAGAAGGCTGTGAACCCCTGGAGGTCAGCGAAGAGGACGCTGACGTCGCGTTCTTCGCCGCCGAGCTCCGCAACTTCGGGCTCGGCGCGGAGGCGCGCGGCCAGCTGCGGCGAGAGGTACGGGCGAAGCAGCCCTTCGACAGCCTCGACCTCGCGGGCGGTGCGCTCGACGACGGCCGCTTCCTCGGCGCCGAGGCCGAAGCGCCGCCGCAGCTCATCGCGGTCGATCTGCTGGGACGCGGCAGCCTTGACGGCCGTCGTGTAGGCCCGATCGATCCGACCCAGTGTCTCGTCGAGATACAGGCCGGCGAAGAGCTCGCCCCGGCCGCGTTCGCGCAACGCGGTGAAGGCGACGATGCCGAAGGCCGCGGCCATGAGCAGGTGCCACTCCCACCAGGACGCATGCCAGTTGCGCGAGAAGGCGACGGCGATCGAGGCCTCGCCGAGCAAGATCCAGGCCGCGGTCACGCCGAGCAGCACCGTCGAGGGCCGCCGCTGGTAGAGGCGCCAGTACCGCCACGCCGCGAGGGCGTAGAGGGCGACGGCTGGAGCGCCCAGCACGAGCAGCCACCTGTCGGCCGAGTCCTCGGAGAGCGGCTCGTCGAGCGGAGGGACTTCCAGCAGCGAGGCTGCGGCCCACGCGGCGATCGCGAGCAGTACCGACCACCGCAGCGTCCGCCGATGCTCCAGGACGACCGGCGACGGCGGGTCGACGGCAGACCAGGCGGCGAACAGCGCCGCGAGCAAGAGCCCTACCGGCGTCGCCACGGTGAAGCCCGCGTTCTTGCCCTCCAGCAGCACACCGGGCGTCGCCAGAGCGTGCAGACCGAGGAACCCGGCGCTCGTGAGAAAGGCGAGCGAGACGAGAAAGAGGCGGGCGTCCGAGCGCCGTGTCGCCGCCTCGCTCGTCAGCGCGCCGAGCGCAACGCTCACCAGCGAGACCGACAGGACGAGCCAGAAGTGCGCCGGATGGTGCTCCCAGTGAATGTCGGCGTCCGGGCTGGCGAGTACCAATGCAAGCCCGCCGAGGGGAAGTGCAATGAGAAGCAACCAGACGATCAACGCGGCAGGAGGACCCTACCCCGGTGTCGAACGGCTTCGCATGAGCCGCCAGCTCGGTCCCGCCGCACTCGTCGTCGGCGCAGGCCTCGCCGATGTCGCGGGTCACTCCGACCTCGCGTTCTACGCCCTACTCGCGGCGGTGCCGATCGTCGCCGCCGCGGCCCTGGCCGCGTACGGCGACCTCGTCTCCGCGGAACGCCCCGCAGCGGCCACGGTTTCGCTGCAAGCCCTGCTCTGGGGGCTCGGCGTCGTCCTCGTCACGGCCAGCGCGGCAGTGCGGGCGCCCGCATTCGACTCCGTCGCGCCGGGTCTCGGGGTGAGCACGCTGACCGCTTGCCTCGCCGTCGTCGGTCTGCAGGCCGTCGTTGCGGCCACGCGCGAGCTCAACCGTTAAGCCGGCCGCACCGGCAAAGCCGGCACGGCCTCTGATGGTCGGCGCCGACGAGTCGGCGCCTTAGAGCGGCAGCTGCGCCGCGGCTTTCTCGGCCACGTCGATCAGCGGCTCCACGGCGAAGAACGACCCGACGGTGACGGCCATGCACGCGACCACCGAGAGCTGCAGTAGCGCCTCCCGTGGAGGTGATCCACCCGCGGGCGCCAGCTGGACGTCGGGCATGCGCATGTACAACGCCCGGATCACGGCGAGGTAGTAGTAGAGGCTGATCGCCGTGCCGATAACGCCGGCGAGCACGAGCCACCACAGGCCTGAGTCGTACGCCGCCGCGAAGACGTAGAACTTTCCGACGAAACCTCCCGTCAGCGGCAGTCCTGCGAACGCGAGCATGAAGATCCACATGGCAACGCCGAGCAGAGGCCGCTCCCAGCCCATCCCCGCGACGTTGTCGAGCGTCGTGCGCTCGCCGAGCTCGCGCTCGCGCGCGGCGACTACGCCGAACGCGCCGAGCGATGCGGCGCCGTAGGGGATCAGGTAGAAGAGGAGCGCCTTGGCGCCGAGCTCGCTGTTTGCCGCGACGGCGATCAGCATGAAGCCGGCGTGCGAGACGGACGAGTACGCGAGCATGCGCTTCAGGTTGCGCTGGACGAGCGCCGCGATGTTCCCGACGGCAAGCGAGACGCACGCGATCACGGCGACGGCGATCGTCCAGAGCTCCTCCTCGGCCGGGAACGCCGTCACGAGGACGCGCAGCATCAGGACGAGCGCAACCGCCTTCGTCGCGGCCGACATGAACGCGGTCACGGGCGTCGGCGCACCCTCGTACACGTCCGGCGTCCACATGTGGAACGGCGCCGCGGACGCCTTGAAGCCGAGCCCGGCGAGGATCATGCCGAGCCCCGCGAGCATGAGCCCGTCGTTGACGAGCCCCTGGGTCTCGACCTCGCGCGCGATCGCGCCGAACTCGAGCTCACCGGTGGCGCCGTACACGAGTGCCGAGCCGAAGAGGAGCACGGCCGACCCGAAGCTCCCGACGACGAGGTACTTGAACCCGGCCTCCAGGGAGCTGACGAGGTCGATCTCGATCGCGCAGAGGATGTAGAGGCAGATCGAGAACCACTCCAGGCCGAGGAAGAGCGTCATCAGATCGTTCGCCTGGACGAGGAAGACCATCCCGGCCCCGGCAGCCGCCAGCAGGCCGTAGTACTCGCCGACGTGCTCGGCTCGCGTGCGCTGTCCGTAGGAGATGCCGACCGCGACCAGACCCGCGCCCGCGATGACGATCTGGGCCAGCGCGGCGAACCTGTCTCGAGTGATCGCGTCCGCGACCTCGAGGCTCGCCCGCGGCGTCTCGGAGTACAGGAGACCTGCCCAGACGCCCGCCGCCACGAAGCCGAGCGCGGCCACGACCGCCGCGAAGATCTTTCGGGCGACCACCGGGACGAGCACCGCGCCGAGCAGCGCCAGGCCGGTGGCGACCAGCAGCGCAAGCGACGGCGAGAGCGCGAACCAGTCGACCGTCGGCTTCGTCATCAGAACGAGAGGTGGTCGGTGATCGCCGCGGGCCACGCCGAGAGGACGAGTAGCGAGGCGACCAGGGGAACGACGACGGCGAGCTCGGCCGGCCTGAGATCGAGCGCCTCGTCAGGAACCGACGTCCCCACCTGGCCGTGGAGGACCGCCGAGATCAGGCGGAGCATGTACATCGCTGCGAGGATGATCGCGAGCCCGCCGACGACGGCCCAGCCCCAGCCCTCGGTGAAGACACCCGCGAGGATGAGGAACTCTCCGGCGAAGGCGGTCGACCCTGGGACCGCGAGCGCGATCACGCCCGCCGTCATCAGCAAGGTCGCAAGAGCGGGCCGGCCCCGGGCCATGCCGCCGAGGCGGTCGAAATCTCCGGTCGCCGCACGCCGCTCGATCGCGCCGGCCAGCAGGAAGAGCGCGGCCGAGATCAGCCCGTGGTTGACCATCTGGAGGACTGCGCCCTCGAAGCCGAAGTCGTTGAGCGCGAAGAGCCCTAGCGTGATCAGGCTCATCTGCGCCATGCTCGAGTACGCGATCACGCCTCGGACGTCCGGCGCTCGGAACGCGACGAGGGAGCCGTAGACCAAGCCGACGGCGGCGAGGCCGAGCAGCAGCGGCTGAAAATCGTCCGCAGGCTCCGGGAAGACCGGGATCGCGATGAAGAGGAAGCCGTAGGCGGCGGCCTTCGAGACCACACCGGAGAGCACCGCCGCGACCTCGGGCGAGGACTCGCGGTAGGCGTCGGGCAGCCACCCGTGCAACGGGAAGAGGGGCGCCTTGACCGCGAACGCCGCGATGAAGCCGAGGAAGATCCACTCGTTCGAGCTCTCGATCCCGGTGGTGAGGTCGAACGTCCCCTCGGTCACACCGAGGGCGACGATCGCAGCGAGCATTAGCAGCGATCCGGCCATCGTGTAGATGACGAACTTGATCGTTGCGGTCAGCCGTCCAGCGCCGCCCCACACGCCGACGAGGACGTAGAGCGGGATCAGCATCGCCTCGAAGAAGACGT
Organism: Gaiellaceae bacterium; assembly: GCA_050698015.1. GTDB lineage: Bacteria > Actinomycetota > Thermoleophilia > Gaiellales > Gaiellaceae > JACDAN01. The sequence continues at coordinate 3,221 of JBOHAU010000183.1, read as the reverse complement.
AGAACACAAGGAGGTCCTGGGCCGAGAACACGCCGACGACCGCGGACGTGAGAAACAGCATCAGGCCGAAGTACGCGCGCGGGCGCTCGCGACCGGCCCAGAAGGCGTAGGCGATCGCAGCCGCCATCACGACCACGCTCATCCCGATCAGCCACAGCGAGAAGTCGGAGACACCGACGTGGTAGGAGACGTTGAGGTCGTCGAACCACGTTTCCTGCTGGTCGAACTGCAACCCGCCGGCGTCGAAGTCGAAGCGGGTGAGCGCGTTGATCCAGATCCCGACCTCGGCCAGCGCGGCCAGCAGCGCGAGCGAGCCGGCTGCCTGGTTCGACCAGGGGAGCAGCCAGATGACGAGTGCCGCCCCGAGCGGGAGCAGGATCAGGATCGTCGTCAGCCACTCGTTCACTAGGCGCGCACCGCCAGGAAGACGAGCGTGAGGAGCGCGGCGCCGCTGCCGAGCGCGAGCACGTAGGTCCGTAGCAGGCCCGTCTGTGCCTCGGTGACGCGGGTGGCGAGCACGCGTGTCCCTTCGGTGAGCCCGCGGATGGAGCCGGCGATGAGCGGGCCTTCGACGAAGCGGATCGCCGCGGCGGCAACCCAGGCGGCGGGCTGGTAGAAGACCGCGTCGTACAGCTCGTCGAAGTAGAGCTTGTGCTCGAGCACCCGCTGTCCGAGCTCCCATCGCGGCACCTCGGCCCTACGCGCCGCGTAGATCCACCAGGCGATGCCGATCCCGAGCGCACCGAGTCCGACGGCGAGCACGCTGGTCACGGCGTCCTGCACACCCGTCGGTTCGATTCCCGGGTGTGCAACGGGCTCGAGGAAGTCGCTGAGCGGATGCCAGAAGGGCGAGAACTGGATCCAGCCGCCGATGACCGAAAGCACCGTGAGGGCACCGACCGTCCAGGCCATCCAGAGGGCGGGCATCGTGTGCCCGGGACGGTGGAGGTGCTCGCGAACGAACGGCGACGGCTCTCCCCAGAAGACGATGAAGATCATGCGGAACACGTAGAGGCCGGTCAGGAAGGACCCGACCAGGCCCACCGCCCAGAGCAGTTGTCCGTAGGCTCCGGCGTCGAGCGCGGCCGCCAGCAGGGGATCCTTGGAGAAGAAGCCGGACAGCGGCGGGATGCCCGCGAGCGCCAGCGCGCCGATCAGCATCGCGGCGTAGGTCTTCGGGAGCGCCCGCCCGAGGCCGCCCATCTTCCTGATGTCCTGCTCGCCGACGAGGGCGTGGATGACGATGCCGGCGCCGAGGAAGAGCAGTGCCTTGAAGAACGCGTGCGTCATCAGGTGGAACATCGAGGCTCCATACGCGGTCAGCCCTGCGCCGATGAAAATGTAGCCGATCTGGGACATCGTCGATTAGGCGATCACTCGCTTGATGTCGGTCTGGACGAGGGCGACGAGCCCGGCGACGAGGAGCGTGATCGCGCCGAGACCGGCCGCGAGGTCCTGGACGCCCGGCGCCTGCTCGAAGATCGGGTTGAGCCGGACGAGCATGAAGGCGCCCGCGACGACCATCGTCGCCGCGTGGATCAGGGCGCTGACCGGGGTCGGGCCCTCCATCGCGTCCGGAAGCCAGGGGTGGAGCGGGATCTGCGCGGCCTTCCCGACGGCGCCGCCGAGGAGGCCGAGCGCGATCAGCGTCATCGCCCAGTCGCCGCCGACGCTGTCGACCTCGCGGAACACCCCGCCGTACTCCAGCGTGCCGATTCGCTGGATCAGAAGGAAGAGCGCGAGCGCCATGGTCGCGTCTCCGATGGCGTTCATGATGAACGCCTTCTTCGCGGCCGCGATCGCGGCCGGCCGCTCGTGCTCGTAGCCGATCAGCAGGTAGGAGCAGAGGCCGACGAGGCCCCAGCCGGAGAGCAGGATCACGAGGTCGCCGCTCTGGACGAGCAGCAGCATCGAGAACACGAACAGCGCCATGTAGGCGAAGTAGCGCCGCTCCTCGTCGGAGCCGTCCATGTACCCGATCGAGTAGGCGACGATCAGGAACCCGACGCCGGAGACGACGAGCATCATGAACACCGACAGCGGGTCGACGAGGATCGAGAGCCCGACCTCGAAGTCGCCTGCAGTCAGCCAGGTCCAGAGCGTGGAGGTGTGCGAGCGCTCCTCGGCCGGGTCGTCCAGGAGCCGGAAGAAGGTCACGAGCGCCGCGACGAAGGAGACGAGCACCGAGAGCGTCGCCAGGTAGCCGGCCTGGCGGCGGGTGGTCCGGGTGCCGCCGAGCGTGATCAGCGCCGCCGCCGCGAGCGGCGAGAGCAGGCAGATCCAGGCGGCGGTGATCATCCTCGGAGCGTGTTGAGCCGGTCGACGTCCAGGGCGATGCGGTTCCGGTTCAGCGCGACGATCAGGCCCAGCCCGACGACGACCTCGGAGGCGGCGACAGCCATCACCGCGAGCGCGAAGACCTGACCGCTCGTGTCGCCGAGGTGGCGCGCGAATCCGATCAACGCCAGGTTCGCCGAGTTGAGCATGATCTCGAGCGAGAGCAGGATGATCAGCGGATTGCGCCGGAGCAGCACTCCGAGAGCGCCGACGGCGAAGAGGAACGCCGAGAGCGCGAGGTACCAGGAGACATCCGGCCCCTTCATCCGCGCTTCCTCGTCCGCTCGCCGCCGAGGATGACGCCGCCGACGGCGGCGACGAGGAGCACGATCGACGTGATCTCGAACGCGAGCAGGTGGTCGGTCAGAAAGATGCCGCCGACCTCGGCCGGCTCGCCGAAGGAAGTAGCGACCTCTGCCTCCTCGTCCAAGCGCCCGCTCGTAGTCAGGCCGATCGCAACGACGACGTTGACCAGGATCGCGCCGGACGCGACTACGGCCGCGAGCGCCTGCCAGTTCGGCCCGATCTTCAACGGTGCGTCCGCGCGGCCGCCGACGTAGGCGATCACGAACAGGAACATGACCATCACCGCACCGGCGTAGACGAGCACCTGCGCGGCGGCCACGAACTCGGCCGAGAGCAGGAGGTAGAGCACTGCGAGCGAGGCCAGGTTGCCGATCAGCGCGAGCGCCGAGAAGAACGGGTTCGAGAAGCTGATCACCGCGATCCCCGAGCCGAGACAGCCGACTGCGGCGACGATCCAGACGGCCCAGACGAGGACGTCGCCCATCAGTGCCCCGTCCAGTAATGCCGCCGAGTTTCTGGGTCGCGAGCACCAAGCCAGAGTCCGCACTCCAACGAGCCAAGGCCTGAAGGCCTTGGTG
>JBOHAU010000182.1:0-4849 GCA_050698015.1 Gaiellaceae bacterium | reverse complement strand
GGAGAGGCGATCTACCAGAAGCGCGTGCCGGAGAAGCGTCCCGAATGGATCGAGACGGCCCGCGTCACGTTCCCGTCCGGCCGGCATGCGGACGAGCTCTGCGTCACCGAGGTCGCACAGGTCGCCTGGGCCGCCAATCTGGCGACGATCGACTTCCACCCCTGGCCGTCGCGGCGCGCACACGTCGACAACCCCGACGAGCTCCGCATCGACGTCGACCCGCAGCCCGGCACGACGTTCAAGGACGCGAAGAATGTTGCTCTTCTTGTCCGCGAGGTGCTGGACGACCTCGGCTTCACGGGTTGGCCCAAGACCTCAGGCAACCGGGGCATCCACATCGCGTGCCGCATAGAGCCGAACTGGACCTTTCCGGAGGTGCGCCGGTGCGCGCTGGCGTTCGCGAGGGAGGTTGAGCGCCGGCTGCCGAAAAGGGTCACGACGGCATGGTGGAAGGAGGAGCGCGGGCGCCGCGTCTTCATCGACTACAACCAGAACGCGCGCGACCGGACGATCGCCTCGGCCTACTCCGTGCGCGCGCGGCCCGACGCGACCGTCTCGGCGCCGGTCACCTGGGACGAGCTGGCAGATGTCGAGACCGAGGACTTCACCCTGCGGACGATGCCGAAGCGCTTCGCGAAGCTCGGCGACGTGCAGGCGGAAATCGATGACGCCGTCTGCGACTTGCGGAAGCTGTTCGAGTGGGTCGAGCGGGATGAGAAGGAGGGCATCGGCGAGGCCGCCTACCCGCCGCAATTCCCGAAGATGCCGGGCGAACCGAGGCGCGTCCAGCCCTCACGGGCGAAGGCGGAAGAGCCGCAGGCCAAGCCTGCGCGAAGGCGCAAGTAACAGACTGTTACTTGCTTCGGATGGTCGCTCAAAGCGGTCGGGAAAGGCCTTGTAACAGACTGTGACGTGGCTCGGAGGCTTCGCGCGCGAGCGCGCCTAGCTCTTCTCGATCACTGCCGCATACAGGTCCCCGTCGCCTTCGATCAACCGCGCCAGGTTCCAGCCGCTGCCGGCGAGCACCTCCTCCATCTCCGCCGGCGAGACGATCAGGTAATCGAACCACGGGGTCTTGTAGGAACGGTGACGGATCCGCAGGCGCAGCTGGCCCGCCATGCGGCCGCGTCGCCGGTTGCGCTCGTGGTAGGCGAGGTGGTCGGGGTCCTCGGTGCCGTAAGGGCTACGACTCTCGGCGACGATCCGTGCGCTGTCGCCGGTCAGGCGATCGAGCCGGAGCAGCATCCGCTTGGCCTTCGCCGCACTGCCAAAGAGCCCGAAGTTGTTCCCCCACATGACGACGGTGTCGACGCGGCCGAGTGACTCGTCGACCTGCTCGAACGAGCAGACGCGCGCGTCGCGAACACCGCGCTTGCGGCAGACCTCGATTGCCAGCGGCGAGATGTCGATCGCCACGACCTCGTGACCCCGCTCCTGCAGGTGCAGCGCGACCCGGCCCGCGCCCGCGCCGACGTCGAGCACGCGTCCGCGGACGAAGCGCATCGCCCGCCGCTGGTGCGCCGGCCAGCGACGGAACGGCGCGAAGTACCCCGACGGCCCGAGCCCCGCCGCGATGAAGCCGTCGTCGCGCTCGGAGATCTCCTTCGCGAGCCTGTCGCCTTCGAGGTAGGCGAGCAGGAGTCGGCCGTACGCGTCCTCCTGCTCCTTCACGAGGCGAGCAGCGACTCGAAGGTCGGGTCTTTCGGGTTGCGCGGCGGGCGCAGCTCGCGCCAGGTGCAGTCCTTCGGCTTCTTGTCGTCGCGGAAGCGAAGGAACCGCGTCCCGTGGCGGAAGCGGTTGCCCTGCACCTTGTCGTACCGCACCTCGGCGACGAGCTTGGGCTTGACCGCCTGCTCCTCGAGGTCGCCCGTGCCCCAGCGGTTCGGTTCCGAGAAGCGCCGGTCGGACTTCTTGTCGATCAGGGGGAGAACCCGCTCGGCAATCTGGTCGTGCTTCGACGCCGCGACCGCGGCCGAGCCCACGTAGTCGAGCCCGCCGTCGTCCCGGTAGAGGCCGAGGAGGAGGGTCGCGATCTTCTCCGGCTTGTTCTTCCACCGAAGGCCGACGACCACGGCGTCGGCCGTCTTGTACGGCTTCACCTTGGCCACCGCCTCCCGGGAGCCCGGCCGGTACGGGTGGTCGAGCCGTTTCGCGATCACACCGTCGAGACCGGCGGCCTCGAAGGTATCGAGCCACTCGCGGGCCGCCTCCGGATCCTGCGTGCACGGCGAGAGCCGGAAGCCCTTCGCCAGCTTCTCCAGCTGAGCCCGCCGCTTCTTTAGGGGCAGCTCGTGCATTGGCTTCCCCTTCCAGAGGAGGACGTCGAACGCGATGAACTCCGCCGGGATCTCCTTCGCGAGCCGGTTGACTCGGCTCTCCGCCGGATGGAGCCGCATCTGCATCGAGTCGAAGTCGAGGACGCCGTCTCGGGCGATCACGATCTCGCCGTCGAGCGCGGAGCGCGGCGGGAGCAGGTCGCCCAGCGGACGGAGCTCCGGGAAGTAGCGCAGCAGCGGCCGCTCCTTCCGCGACCACAGCGCGAGCTCGCCGCCGTCGTTCTCGAGGATGCCGCGAAACCCGTCCCACTTCGGCTCGTACTGCCAGCCGTCGCCCTCGGGGAGCTCGGAGACGAGCTCCGCCTCCATCGGCGGGAAGGGCACGTTTGGGCCGGGCATCGCCCGAAGGCTAGTCCCGTCAGGGGGAGAGGGCGTTGCTGAAGAAGACCCAGACGAGTTCCATCGTGGCGATCAGGATCGCCATCACCCAGAGGAACGCGGTGAGATCGTTCCCAGGTGGCGGCTCTGCGTCCATCAGGTTGCGAACGCAGGCTCCAGCGGCTCGGCCTGCTCGGCTCGGGTGACGAGGACGGGCACGGGGCTCTGGGCGACCACGGCGCGGCTGACGCTCCCGAGCAGCAGTGCGCCTGCCGGCCCGAGGCCACGAGAGCCCATGACGACGAGGTCGTGACACGCGGCGTTGACGCGGTTCAGGATTGCCGCAGGAGCCGGGCCGCGTCCGACCACCGACGCGAAGGGGACGTCCTCCGGGACGAGCTTCTCGGCCTCCTCCAGCACCTCCCGGGCAGCGTGCTCGAGGTCGGCTTCGGTCCAGAGCGCCGCGGCGAACGGCCCGACGCCCATCGGCCAGCTCGGGACCTTCGCGACGCTGATTAGCGTTAGCCGGGCGCCTTCGCTGCGGGCGATGTCGACGGCTTCCCTCAGGGCGCGCGTCGCGGCCGGAGAGCCGTCGACCGCCACGAGAATGCTGCGAAACATCCTTCCTCCTCAGCGCCGTCTTTTCGAGACCCAGCATATCCGGAAAGGAGGTGTTCCGCTACCGTTTGGTATCGGAATGCAGGGACCGAGCGCTCAGGCGACGCGGCCGCGCGGCCGACCGCGGCGAGCGGGTGCGCGCGACGAGATCGTGAGCGCGACCCTCGAGCTCCTCGCGGAGCGGGGCTTCCAGTCCGCGACGATGGAGGCGATCGCCGCGCGAGCCGGGGTCGGAAAGAACACGATCTACCGTCGCTGGTCGTCGAAGGAGGACCTGATCGCGGACGCGCTCGGCGAGCTCACCGCCGAGGCCGAGATCGAAGGCGACGACGTGCACGAACTCCTCGTCCAGCACGTCCACGAGTTCATCCGGATCTTCGCCGACCCGCTTCTCGGACGGATACTCCCGGGGCTGCTGGGAGAGCTCCACTCGAATCCCGAGTTCGCCCGCGCGTGGGCCGATCGGGTTGTCCGGCCGCGCCGGCAGGAGATCGTCGACCTCCTGCGCACGGCCGTCGGCCGAGGCGAGCTCCGGGCGGGCGTCGACGCCGAGACGATCGCCGATCTCCTCGTGGGACCGCCCTTCCTGCGTGCGAACTTCCCGTTCGGGCTTCCCGAGCTCCCGGCGGACTATGCCGAGGACTTGCTCCAGACGATCTGGCACGGGATCGAGCCGGGCGACGGCACCGACTCTTAACGCAGCACTAAGCTGACCCGAGTGCGCCGGGTGGTGATCACCGGGATGGGGACGGTCAGCCCGCTCGGGCTCGACACGCCCTCGACGTGGAGCGCCGCGCTTGCCGGCGAGAGCGGAATCGACTTCATCCAGTCGTTCGATGCCAGCGAGTTCCCCGTCCGGGTCGCGGCCGAGGTCAAGGGCTTCGAGCCGCCCGATGTCGTTTCTTCGAAGGAGGCGCGCCGGCTTGACCGCAATGTCTTGCTCGCGGTCGAGGCGGGGCGCCAGGCGCTCGACGACGCGGGGCTCGACTCGCACTACCGGCCCAGCCGCGTGGGAATCGCATTCGGCTCCGCGATTGGCGGCTTCCTCGGGATCATGGAGCAGCACGAGGTCTTGCAGAAGCGCGGGCCGACGCGGGTCTCGCCGTACTTCCTGCCGAGCGTGCTCGTGGACTCGGCCAGCGGCCAGCTCGCGATCTCGCTCGGGCTCAAGGGGCCGAACTACGCGCCGGTCTCCGCGTGTGCGACCGGCTCCCACGCGGTCGGCGAGGGAGCCGAGATCATCCGGCGAGGCGACGCCGACGCGATGCTCGCCGGCGGGACCGAGGCGTGCATGCACCCGCTGATCCTCGCCGGCTTCTGTGCCATGCGCGGTCTCGCAGCCGAGGAGGAGTATCCGCCGCGCGCGTCCCGTCCGTTCGACGCCACACGAGCCGGGTTCGTCATCGGCGAAGGCGCCGGCGCGCTCATGCTCGAGGAGCTCGAGGCCGCTCAGGAGCGCGGCGCGACGATCTACGCCGAGGTGCTCGCCTACGGCACCTCGAACGACGGCTACCACCTCGCGGCGCCGGAGCCGGAGGCGATCGGCGTCGCAGAGATGATGCGCGCGGCGATCGAGC
>JBOHAU010000181.1:0-19843 GCA_050698015.1 Gaiellaceae bacterium | reverse complement strand
CGACGGCTCCTCCGGCACGGTGGACATCGCGGCGTACATGGACGCGCCCGGCTCGGTAGCGGTGGATCTCACGACCGGGCTGGCCAACGGCGCGTTCGGCTCCGACACCCTCGCGAACATCAACAGCGTCCTGGGCTCGGACTCGGCTGACGCGCTCAAGGGCAACGGCGGCATCAACCTCCTCGACGGGGGGCCTGGGAACGACACGGTGATGGGAGCGGGCGGCGACGACCTGCTCGGTGGCTGGACCGGCAATGACCGAATCGACGGCGGGACCGGGCGGGACGTGCTCGACTTCGCCGACTCGCCAAGGAAGGTCACGGTCAACCTGACCCGCAGCCGGGCGCAGGGGCTGGGCACCGACACCCTCAAGGGCATCGAAGACGTGATCGGCAGCCGCTTTGCCGATTCGCTGACCGGCAACGCCGCGGCGAACGGGCTCGACGGCGGTCGCGGCGGCGACCAGCTGTTCGGCCGTGGCGGCCCGGATCGGCTGAACGGTGGACCGGGGCGGGACCTGGTCGACGGCGGCGCAGGCCGAGACCTCTGCCGCAACGCCGAGAAGCGAATCAGCTGCTAGCCCCGGCCAGTCGCCTGCGAAACTCGGGGTACTGGCCGGCCTTCGCCACGGTCACGAGCGTGTCGCCGCGCTGGACCACGTCTTGGGGTTGCGCCCCCGATATGGGCTCGGGCTCCCGCAGGATCGCAATCACCGTGACGCCTGTCTGAGCGCGGAAACCCGCTTCGGCGAGCGACTTGCCGATCCAGGGGCTCGAGTCCGGTACGCGCACCCACTCGATTTGCAGCTCGCCGAGCGCCATCTCCAACTCCTCGACGATCTTCGGCCGCTCGTAGGCGCCCCCAAGGACTGCGCCTAGCTGCCGGGCCTCGTCGTCGTCGAGCGTGATCACGGCGCTCGGCGCTTCGTCGGTCGAGCGCTGGAACACGTAGAGCTCTCTCTTGCCGTCGTTGTGCTGGATCAGCGAGATGCGGCCGCCGTCGTCGAGCCGGAAGCCGTACTTGACGCCGACGCCGGGCAAGCGAGTCTCGCGGAGATCGATCGGCATCGGTTTCTTTACCTCCCTTCGCTGAGTGTAGGGGCTGGGGCTGAAAACAGCAGCCGGCCAAGAACCTTGGACTCCTTCATCAAGACGACGCCGATCGTCGCCGAGACAAGGACGTAGAGGCCGGCGAATGCCACCAACTGCTCCTGTTGGTGCAGTGGGATCGCGGGGTTCTCTGTGGCCAGCTGGGCGAGGATGATCGTGAACTCGCCGTGCGCGACCAGAGCGACGCCGGCGTTGAAGCTCTGCCGCCGGGTGAAACCACCGACTCGGCCCGCCCAGAGCGTGCTGCCGATCTTCCCGACGATGGTGACGGCGACGGCGCCCGCGAGGATCCACCAGACGTCGTCGATCGCCGCGATGTCGATCGAAAGCCCGAAAACGAAGAAGAAGAGCGCCGCGAAGACGTCGCGGAAGCTGAAGAAACGGTCCTCGATCTCACCGCGGACGGACGTCTCGGAGAGAACGACGCCGGCCATGATCGCGCCGATCGCCTCGGAAAGACCGAGTTCCTGGGCGGCGGCGCTCATGCCGACGACGAAGCCGGCGACGGCGAGCAGGAAGAACTCGCGGGGCAGCCAGTCCAGGAACCGGTCGATCGCCGTCGAGAGCCACTTCGAGGCTGCGAGCGCCGCAGTGACGAAGCCGAGCGCCTTCGCGACGATGGTCAGCGTCTCGCTGACTTCACCGCCGCCGCCCGAGGCAAAGCCGAGCACCAGGGCGAGGACGATGTCCTCGGCGACGAGAATCGCGAGGACGAGGTCGGTCTCGTCGTCCGCGAGGCGCCTGAAATCGATCAGCCCCTTCACGCTGATCGCGCTCGACGAGACGTAGATCGCGGCGGCGAGGATCAGCGCCGCGAAGTGGAACCCGAACGCGGCGACCCCGATCAGGAGACCGAGCCCGGCGTTGACGACGAAGTCGATCGTGCCGCCCAGGACGGCGTGCATCTGGCTGCGGGTGAGACGGTCGAGCGTGAACTCGAGGCCGAGGAAGAAGAGGAGGAAGACGATGCCGAGCTCCGCGACGAACTCGGTGACCTCAGACGGCTCGATCAAGGCCAGCTGCTTGGGGTCGTTCGGCCCGAGCAGCAGGCCGGCGAGCAGATAGGCAGGGATCGCGGAGAGCCCGAAACGGCTTGCGACGAGTCCCAGCGCGCCCAGGAGGCCGAGGGTGAGCGCGAGCTCAGCTAGCGTCATGGGTGCGAAGGGGAAGGGCGGAAAAGACCGAAAATGCCCATATGGGCGGCTGGATTACAGCCTCGATCGTGCTCGCGGACTGGGTCTCGTCGGCGCAGAACTTCGTGCAGGTCTTCACGCTCGTCTACTTCCTGTTGATCTTCGCGTACATCCTGATGTCTTGGGTGCGGCTGCCCTACTCGCTGTGGCTGAGCAGGATCCAGCGGTTCCTCTACGACGTCTGCGAGCCGTACCTGCGGATCTTCCGCCGGATCCTCCCGTCGTTCGGTCCGCTCGACCTGTCGCCCATGATCGCGATCCTGGTGCTCTGGATCGCGAGCCAGGTCGTCGTCAGCCTTCTGGGGCGGCTGGATTGACATGAGCCTGACCCCCGCCGAGATCCGGCACGTCCCGATCCGGAGAGCACTCTGGGGCTACGGGCGCACCGCGGTCGAGCACCTGTTGGACGACTGCGCGGACAGCTTCGAGGAGGTGTGGCGAGAGCGGGCCGACTTCGCCGACCGCATCGAGCACCTGGAGAGCGAGCTTCAGCGCCATCGAGAGCTCGAGACGCTCCTTCGCAAGACGCTCGTGTCGGCGGAGGCCGCCGCGCAGGAGCAACGCGAGGGCGCACGGCGTGACGCGGAGCGCATCCTCGCCGAGGCGCACGCCGAGGCCCGCCGGGTCACGTTCGCCGCCACCGCCGAGCGGGAGCGGCTGGAAAGCGACATCCGGCGGCTGCGCGAGCTCCTCCGCAGCGCGCTTTCGACCGTGGACGAGCTCGACGGCGACGACGAAGCCGCCGCGGCCTAGGTGCGTCTCTAGAATTCAGAGCATGGGAGGGCCTTCTACTCGGCTGCGCCTGCGCGTCGTCCCCGGCTCCAACGCCACGCGTCTCGGAGTTACGGGTCGCTACGGCGAAGCGTGGAAGATTCGCGTCGCCGCTCCGCCCGAGCGGGGCAGGGCGAACGAGGCGACCCTCGACGTGCTCGCGGAGACCCTTGGGCTCGCGGCCACAGACCTCCGACTCGTTTCGGGCCACGGCTCACGCGACAAGATCGTTGAGGTCTCCGGCCTGACGAGCGCAGAAGCCGAACGGCGGCTCGCTCAGTGAGCGCCGTCGACACAGAGCAGTTCCGCGAGTTGCTCGTGGAGAAACGTCAAGCGGTCGTCGAGGCACTCGAGTACCTCCACAAGGAAAATCCCGGCTCGCTCGAGGAGGAGACCGGTGAGCTGGTCTCGGGCAGCGCCGACCAGCACATGGCCGACACCGCGACCGAGACGGTCGACCGCGAGATCGACTACACGCTCGAGGCGACCGACGGGCGGCTGCTCGCGGCGATCGACGCCGCGCTCGCCCGAATCGAGAACGGGACGTACGGGACCTGCGTCAACTGCGGCGCTCAGATCGCTTCGGAACGGCTCGAGGCGATGCCCTGGGCGACCCTGTGTATCGATTGCAAACGGAAAGAGGAACGCGGCTAGCGGCCGATCGGCGATCCGAAACGGAGATCCGGGTCGGGTCGACGACGAACGGCGTGATCCCCCAGTGGGGCGCCGGGCGATCGCTTGCCGCCGGGCTGTGGCAATGGGTGGGGCTGTTGGTCGTGGCCGGCGCCGCCGTCGCCGCCGACCAGGCGACGAAGGCGATCGTCTCCTCGTCGCTCGCCCTCGGAGAATCGGTCGACGTGATCGGGCCGCTCTCCATTCACCACGTGCAGAACTCCGGGATCGCGTTCGGGCTCTTCCCGACGGCGACCTCCGGCGTGATCGTGCTGACCGGGATCGCCGTCACCTGGATGCTCGTGTTCTTCGCGAGGTCCGGTGGACGCCATCCGATCCTTCCGGTTGCCCTGGGGCTCTTGCTCGGCGGCAGCCTCTCGAACCTCGTCGACCGTGTGAGGCTCGGTCACGTCACCGACTTTCTCGACTTCCGGTTCTGGCCGGCGTTCAACCTCGCGGACTCCTTCATCGTCGCGGGCGTCGCTGTGTTGATCGGCGCCCTCCTGCTCGCCGACCGTGAGCCGCGCCGACTCAAGACCATCTCTGCGAATCCGCGTTCCTGACGACGCGGCGGGGCTAAGACTCGACCGGTTTCTCGCCGGCCTGCCCGAGGTGAGCTCGCGGTCGGCAGCCGAGCGGCTCGTGAAGTCGGGCTCGGTGCTCGTCGACGGGACCCCGGCGGAGAAGAGCATCCGGCTCGCCGGCGGCGAGGAGATCGAGGTTCCGGCACCCGAAGAGCCGGCGAGCCTCGAGCCCGAGGACGTGGGGCTCCGGATCGCCTACGAGGACGAGCATCTGCTCGTCGTCGACAAGCCCGCGGGTGTCGTCGTCCATCCGTCTGCCGGCCACGGCACCGGCACGCTCGTCCACGGCGTGCTCGCGCACGGTGCTGCGGGTGGTGAGGAGGAGCGGCCGGGGATCGTCCACCGGCTCGACCGCGACACGTCGGGCCTCCTCGTCGTCGCGCGGTCCGACGAGGCGCATGAGCGGTTGAAGCAGATCGTCCAGAAACGAGAGTTGGAGCGCGAATACCTCGCGCTCGTGCGCGGGCGGCCGCGCTCCCGCACCGGGAGGATCGAAGCGCCGATCGGGCGTGACCGCCGTGAGCCGACCAGACACTCGCTCGACACGGACCGGCCGCGCGAGGCAGTCACGCACTTCGAGCTCGTCGAGCTGATCGAGCAGAACGCGCTCCTCCGGGTCCGGCTCGAGACCGGCCGAACCCACCAGATCCGCGTCCACCTCGCCGCGATCGGCCTGCCGGTGGTCGGCGACCCGGTCTACGGCGTCCCCGACCCCGCCCTGGGCAGGCAGTTCCTCCATGCGGAGCGCTTGGCGTTCGACCATCCGTTCACAGACGAGCGGGTGGAGGTCGAGTCGCCGCTCCCGCCTGAGCTGAGCCGGTACCTGGGCGCGCTTCGCCGGGGTCAGGTCTTGTAGTGACGCTTTAACGCAAGACCTGACCCCCAGCGGGTAAAGCGGACGTTCTTGTAGTGACGCTTTAACGCAAGACCTGACCCCCAAGCGGGTAAAGCGGACGTTCTTGGGTGCGCGTGCGATGGCGGCGTTCGCGTACGTGGACCCGATACTTGCAGTTGGTAAAGACCGCTGCTTGCTTCAGGCGCCTAGTGCCGAGCCTTCGCTAACATCCTCCGGCTTCAAACCGGACCTTCGACCCGGCGGACAAGCGGAGTGGCGGTGCCCGCCCTGAGCGGGTTCCACGTCCGTCCCGCCGGCGGAAACGCAAACGAAACCAAGGGGGAAACCCACCATGCCAGTCGTCTCGATGCGAGACCTGCTGGAGGCCGGCGTCCACTTCGGCCACCAAACACGACGCTGGAATCCAAAGATGCGCCGTTTTATCTTCACGGAGCGCGGCGGCATCTACATCATCGACCTGCAGCAGACCGCCGAGCTGATCGACCGAGCCTACGAGTTCGCCCGTGACCTCGCGAGTCGTGGCGGGACGATGCTGTTCGTCGGCACGAAGAAGCAGGCGATGGACGCGATCGCCGACGAAGCCCAGCGGGTCGGAATGCCGTACGTGAACCACCGCTGGCTCGGCGGTCTGCTCACGAACTGGCGGACGATGTCCGCCCGGATCGAGCGCATGCACGAGCTGCGCCGGCTGAAGGAAGAGGGGCAGCTCGACCTCCTCCCGGCCAAGGAGCGGCTGACGATGCTCAGCGAGCTCGAGAAGCTCGAGGCGAATCTCGGCGGCGTCGCGGACCTGAAGCGCCAGCCCGACGCGATCTTCGTCGTCGACCTGCGCAAGGAGCAGATCGCCGTGCGCGAGGCGCGTCGGCTCGGTCTGCCGATCATCGGGCTCGTCGACACGAACTGTGATCCGGACGAGGCCGACTACGTGATCCCGGGCAACGACGACGCGATCCGCTCGTGCAGTCTCGTGATCCGGGCCATCGCGCAGGCGATTGAAGACGGCAAGTCGCAGGTCCGGCCGGAGGAGTTCGCGGCCGCGACCAACGGCCAGCCCGAGGAGGAGGGGGAGGCGCCTGAGCAGGCACCCGAGGAGCCCCAGGCACCCGAGGAGCCCCAGGCCGCCGACGAGACCCCGGTCGAGCACGAAGTGATGGCGCCGGCGGAAAGCGCCGCCGAAACCGAGGCGACCGAGGAGCGGACCGATGGCTGAGATTCCGGCAACGCTCGTCAAGCAACTCCGCGACGAGACGGGCGCGGGGATGATGGACTCGAAGCGCGCGCTCCAGGAGACCGAAGGCGATGTCGACGCCGCCAAGCGGCTCCTGCGCGAGCGCGGCATGGCCGAGGCCGGCAAGCGCGCCGGTCGTGAGACGACCGAGGGAGTCGTCCTCGCCCGAATCGCCGACAACGTCGGGACGCTGGTCGCGGTCGGCTGCGAGACCGAGCCGGTCTCCAAGAACGAGGAGTTCCGCGCCTTCGCCGAGACGGTGCTCGAGACCGTTGAGCGCGAGGGCCCTGACGCGGACGAGCAGCTCGAAGACGAGCGAAAGGAGCTCGTGGGCAAGCTCGGCGAGAACATCGTGGTCGCGGGCGCGACGCGCTTCGAGAAGCAGGGCCACGACGAAACGCTCACCGTGTACGTCCATCCGCCGGCGAACAAGATCGGCGTGCTCGTGCGAGCCAGGGGGCCCGCAGAGATCGCCCGGCTCCTGGCGATGCACATCTCGTTCGCCGCACCGCTGTACGCGCACCGCGACGAGATCCCCAAGGAAGATCTGGCGACCGAGCTCGAGATCCTGAACAAGCTCCCGGAGGTGCAGTCTCGCCCCGAGGAACATCGCGAGAAGATCGTCGAGGGTATGCTCTCGAAGCGCTTCTACGGCGAGGTGGTCTTGCCCGACCAGCAGTGGATCCACGACACGGGCAAGACCGTCGCCAAAGCGCTCGAGGAGCACGAGCTCGAAGTCCTCGAATACGAGCGCCACGCCCTTGTCGGCTGAGCAAAACGGCAGACCCGCGTTCCGGCGCGTCCTGCTGAAGCTCTCCGGCGAGGCCCTGATGGGCGACAAGGAGTACGGCCTCGACCTCCACGAGGTCGAGAAGATCGCCGCCGAGATCGCCGAGCTGCGGGAGCGGGAGGTCGAGGTCGCGATTGTGGTCGGCGCCGGGAACATCTACCGCGGAATGACGGCCGCGGCCGAGGGGATGGACCGGGCGACCGCGGACTACGCCGGCATGCTCGCCACGGTGCTGAACGCGCTGGCGCTGCAGGACGTCCTCGAGCGCCGGGGGCTGCACACGCGTGTCCTCTCGGCGATCCAGGTGTCGGAGGTCGCCGAGCCGTACATCCGCCGTCGGGCGATCCGCCATCTCGAGAAGGGTCGCGTCGTCATCTTCGCCGCCGGGACGGGCAACCCGTTCTTCACGACCGACACGGCTGCCGCCCTCCGCGCCCTCGAGATCGGCGCCGACGCGATCCTGATGGCCAAGCACGCCGTCGAAGGCGTTCTCGACGGCGATCCGCGCCAGGACCCGGACGCCGCCCTCGTGCCTGAGCTGACCCATCTCGAGGCGATCGAGCGCGGTCTCCGCGTGATGGACACGACGGCGTTGTCCCTGTGCATGGACAATGGCCTCCCGATTTACGTCTTCGCGTTGG
This sequence comes from Gaiellaceae bacterium, assembly GCA_050698015.1. Classification (GTDB taxonomy): domain Bacteria; phylum Actinomycetota; class Thermoleophilia; order Gaiellales; family Gaiellaceae; genus JACDAN01. The sequence continues at coordinate 11,999 of JBOHAU010000181.1, read as the reverse complement.
CCGAGGGCAACATCCGGCGGGTTGCGCTTGGGGAGCGCGTCGGCACGATCATCTCGACCCCTGGAGGGAGCGCATGATCGACGATCTGATTCAGGACGCCGGCCGTCGGATGGACAAGTCCGTCGAGTCCACCCACGGCGAGCTGAACTCGATCCGCACGGGGCGAGCTTCAGTCGCCCTGCTCGACCGAGTCCAGGTCGACTACTACGGGCAGAAGACGCCCTTGCAGCAGCTTGCGACGATCAACGTCCCAGAGCCGCGGATGCTGACGGTCCAGCCGTTCGATCCCAACTCGCTGAAGGACATCGAGCGGGCGATCCAGGAGTCCGACCTCGGGCTCAATCCGTCGAACGACGGCAAGATCATCCGCCTGCCGATTCCGCAGTTGACCGAGGAGCGGCGTCAGGAGCTCGTGAAGGTCGCGCGGCAGATCGCCGAGGAGGGCCGGGTCGCGATCCGCAACGTCCGCCGCGACGTCATCCACCACCTCAAGGAGGAGCAGAGCGTCAGTGCCGACGACGAGCACCGGGCCGAGGAGCGCGTCCAGAAGCTGACGGACGAGCACGTCCACAAGATCGACGACCTGCTCAAGCGCAAAGAAGCCGAGATAACCGAGGTCTAGAGAGCCCGATGGGGCTTCTCGCCCGTCTCTTTGGCCGCCGCGAAGCACCGCTCGAGCTGGGCGAGGGGCCGAACTGCGTCGCGATCATCATGGACGGCAACAACCGCTGGGCCGCGGGGAAGGGGCTGACAGTCGAGGCTGGCCACCGTGAGGGAACGCGGGCACTCCGCCGGACGGTCGAGGCGGCCATCGACATCAACATCCGCGCGCTTGTGGTCTACGCCTTTTCGACCGAGAACTGGCTCCGTCCGCCGGCGGAGGTCGACTCCTTGATGGAGATCTTCGGCGAGACGATCCGGCGCGAGCTTCCCGATCTCGCCGAGCAGGGCGTCAGGACCCGCTTCATCGGGCGTCGTGACCGGGTCTCGGACGAGCTGCGGCGGCAGATGGAGGATCTGGAGGACGAGACGGCCTCGCGAGACCGGCTCGACCTCTGGATTGCCTTCGACTACGGCGGGCGGGGTGAGGTTGCCGCGGCCGCGCGGCGAATCGTCGAGGCGGGGCTGACGGCGGAGGAGATCGACGAAGAGGTGTTCGCCGCGCACCTCTACGGGGCGGACATGCTGGAGCCGGATCTCTTGATCCGGACCGGGGGAGAGCTTCGGATCTCGAACTTCCTCCTCTGGCAGCTCGCGTACGCGGAGCTCGTCTTCACCGACCGACTGTGGCCGGACTTCGGCGCCGACGATCTCCGGGCGGCCGTCCAGGAATACGCTCGGCGCGAACGGCGGTTCGGCGGCCGATGACCGCGTTCGTCTCGCGGGTCCTCATCGCCGTCGCCCTCTTGCCGCTCGTGCTGGTTCTGATTTGGGCGGGAGGCTGGTGGCTCATCGGGTTGGCGGCGGTGGTGGCGGTGCTCGCCCTGCACGAGCTCTACGCCATGACGCGGACGCTGCGCCCCGTCGTGCTCGCGGGCTACGCGGGCACGCTGAGCGCTCTCGTCGGCGCGGCGTGGGGCCCGGAATGGGCTCTGGCGGGGTTTCTGAGCACGTTCGGCTTCGCCTTCGTGTTCAAAGGGCTGGCGGGCGTCCGCCCGACGACGGTGTCGATCGCAGCGACGCTGCTCGGAGTCGCCTGGATCGGGCTCGGGCTCGCGCACATGATCCTGATCCGGGAAATTCCAGAGCACGGCACGCTTGCCGCCATGACCATCCTCTTCGCGGTGTTCGCGGCCGACACCGCCGCGTTCGCGGCCGGGCGCCTCTTCGGGCGCCACAAGCTCGCGCCTCGAACGTCGCCGGGGAAGACGTGGGAGGGGTTGGCGGTCGGCACGATCGCCGCCGTGCTCGTGCCGTTCTTCGCGCTCTACGAAGAGGGCTTCCTCGACGTCCGCGAGTCGATTGCCCTAGGCGCTGCCATCGCCGTCGCGGCTCCGATCGGCGACCTGTTCGAGTCGGCGCTCAAGCGTGACGCAGGGGTGAAGGACACGGGCCGGCTGCTGCTCGGCCACGGCGGCATGCTCGACCGCATCGACGCGTTGCTCTTCGCCGCCATGGCGTCGTACTACCTGCTCCTGGCCTTCGGCGCGGGGTAGTTTGCCCCCTACACTTTCCGCGATGAAACGCGTCGCAGTGCTCGGGGCTTCGGGCTCGATCGGACGCCAAGCGCTAGAGGTGATCGAGGCGAATCCCGGGCTCGAGCTCGTTGCGGCGTCGTCCGGATCCAGCCCGATCGACGGGCTCGCGCCCCTGACACAGGTCGGCGGCGACCCGACGGAGCTGCTGCAGCGCGCGGAGCCCGACGTCGTCCTCAACGCGATCGTCGGGTTTGCCGGAGTGACCGCGACACTGTGGGCCCTCGAGCGCGGGGTGGATCTGGCGCTCGCGAACAAGGAGAGCCTTGTGGCCGCCGGGGAGCTCGCGAGCGACGCCCTGGCCCGGGGAGAAGGCCGGTTGCTTCCGGTCGACAGCGAGCACTCGGCCGTGTTTCAGTGCCTGGAGGGCCGCCAGGCGCACACGGTCCAGTCGATCGTGCTCACCGCGTCCGGCGGGCCGTTCCGCGGGCGCAACCGGTCGGAGCTCGTCGACGTAACACCGGAGGATGCGCTTGCCCACCCAACCTGGCAGATGGGCCCCAAGATCACGGTCGACTCCGCGACGCTGGCCAACAAGGGTCTCGAGATCATCGAGGCGCATTTCCTCTTCGGGCTTCCCTACGAACGGATCGAGGTCGTGATCCAGCCGACCTCGGTCGTGCACTCGCTCGTCAGGTTTCGCGACGGAGCGGCCCTCGCTCATCTCGGGTACCCGGACATGCGCGTCCCGATCTCGTACGCGCTCACGTACCCGGAGCGGGCCGAGGTCGAGCTCGACCCGCTCGACGTAGCGTCGGGATTGACGCTGACGTTCGAGCCTGTCGACGACGAGGCCTTCCCGCTCCTGGCCCTCGCGCGCAAGGCCGGCGAGCTCGGCGGAACGTACCCGTGCGCCTTCAACGCCGCGAACGAGGCCGCCGTCGCCGCGTTCCTCGAGGGACGGTTGCCGTTCCTTGGGATTGCCGACGTCGTCGAGGAAACGCTCGAGCAGGCGCGTGGTACACCCGCCCGAGACCTCGACGAGCTGATCGAGGCTGACGCCGAGGCTAGGCGGATCGCCGAGCGGGGCATGGCGCTCGCATGAACTCACTGATCGCGATCCTCGGGCTCGCGTTCCTGGTGCTCGTGCACGAGGCCGGGCACTTCTACAGCGCGCGCGCCGTCGGGATGCGCCCGAGGAAGTTCTACGTCGGCTTTCCGCCGGCGGTCGTCAAGGTGCGCCGGAACGACATTGAGTACGGCGTCGGCGCGATCCCGCTCGGCGGGTACGTGAAGATCCCCGGCATGCACCGGCCCGCGCCGTCCGACGTGGACGCGCATTTCGGCCGGGCCGTCGAAGAGGCGCCCCAGCTCCATGCGCCTGTCGAGCGCCTCAAGCGGCTTCTGGCCGAGGGGGATTTCGAGCTCGCGACAGGCGCCCTGGTCGCGCTCGAGCGCGCCGCGCAGGAGGTCGAGCTCTCCGACGTGGCGCGCAAGGGAGTCGAGCGCGGCCTTACGGAGCTCGGAGATGCGCTGGGACGGGACGCCTATTGGCGGCAGCGCACCTGGAAGAGGATCCTGGTCATCGGCGCGGGCCCGGGGACGAACCTGGTCTTCGCGGTGCTCATGTTCACTCTCCTCCTCGCCACGGGCCCGGGTCGGGGGACGACAACCATCGCCGAGATCGAGACGACGCGGCCGATGGAGGATCCGATGACGAATCAGGTCAGGCAAGTTCCGACGCCCGCCGCGTCGATCGGCCTTCGCCCCGGAGACCGAATCGTCGCGGTCAACGGGAAGCCGGTCGGCTACGTCGGGATGATCGAGGAGATCAACGACTCGAACGGCAGGCCGATCCGCATCACGGTAGAGCGGGACGGAGAGCGCGTCGTCCTCCCGGCTGTCCAGCCCTTCGAGGACACCGACGGCCGCTACCGAATCGGGATCCGCCCCGCTTTCGAACCGATCCCCCTGCATGTCGCCGCCTGGGAGTCGTTACGTCTTACCGGGCTTGTGACGAAGGAGATCGGCAGCGTCCTCGTGCGTCTGGTACGCGGCGAGGGGCGGGAGGAGATCTCGAGCCCGATCGGGATCGTCCGCGGCTCCTCGAGCGCGCTGGAACGCGGGTTCGAGACGTTCTTCTGGGTGCTGGGCCTGATCAGCCTCTCGCTCGCACTGCTGAACCTCCTGCCGCTCCTGCCGCTCGACGGCGGCCACATCGCGTTCTCGATCATCGAGGGGATCCGCGGCAGGTCGGTCGGGCGGGAGGTCTACGAGCGCGTCTCGGTCGTCGGCATCGCCCTCGTTCTCACGCTCTTCTTCATCGGCCTCTCGAACGACATCGGCGGCCGGACCGGGGGGTAGAACCCGGCTACACTCGACCTAATGTCGAGTGAGCGCAGCGTCAAAGTAGGCAACGTCCAGATCGGCGGAGGCGCGCCGGTCGTCGTCCAGTCGATGACGCTGACGCCGACCAGGGACGTGGCGGCCACGACGGCCCAGATCGCCGCGCTGGCCTCGGCCGGCTGCGAGGTCGTGCGCTGCGCCGTGCCCAAGATCGAGGACGCGGAGGCGTTGAAGCAGATCGTCCGCCTCTCGCCGCTGCCCGTGATCGCCGACATCCACTTCAACGCCAGCCTCGCGCTCCGGGCGATCGACGCGGGCGTCCAGGCCGTCCGGATCAACCCGGGCAACATCGGCGGGCCGGAGAAGGTGGCGCAGGTGGTCGAGGCGGCGAAGCGCGCAGGCATCCCGCTGCGGATCGGCGCCAACTCCGGCTCCCTGCCGAAGCACCTCTACTCGCTCGCGCAGCGCGACCAGGCCGAAGCACTCGTCGCCGCCGCGATGGAAGAGGTGGAGCTGCTCGAGCAGCTCGATTTCCGCGACTTCAAGATCTCCGTCAAGGCCACGCACGTGCCGACGATGATTCGCGCCTATCGGATGCTCGCGGCCCGCGTCCCGTACCCGCTCCACCTCGGCGTGACCGAGGCGGGAACGCCGTTCACCGGGTCGATCAAGAGCGCGGTGGGGATCGGGTCGCTCCTGGCCGACGGGATCGGCGACACGATCCGCGTCTCGCTCACCGCGGACCCGGTCAAGGAGGTCGAGACGGCCTGGGAGATCCTCAAGGCGCTCGGCCTGCGCGAGCGGGGGCCGGTGATGATCGCGTGTCCGTCCTGCGGTCGGGACAACGTCGGCGTGGAGAACCTCGCAGTCGTGGTCGAGGAACGGCTCCGCGAGTACACGGAGCCCTTCGAGGTCGCGGTGATGGGCTGTGCGGTGAACGGCCCTGGTGAGGCGGGGGACGCCGACTTCGGCATCGCCGGCGGGCGGGACGTCGGCTTCATCTACGCCCACGGCCGGGTGCTGAAGAAGGTCTCGTCGGACATCCTCGTCGACGAGCTCTTCCACGAGATCGACAACTGGATCGCGGGAGGAATGCAGCGGCCGAAGCGCCTGAAGATGGCGAAGCCGGCAGCCCTCGCGATGGCCGAAGCCTCACTCGTCCCGCTCGACTAGGTGCCTCGCTAGTGGTCTCTCGAGCCTCTCAGCTCTTCCTGCCGACGCTGCGCGAGGACCCCGCGGAAGCCGAGGCGATCAACCACAAGCTGCTCATCCGCGGCGGCTTCATCCGTCAATTGAGCGCCGGTTTGTGGACGTTCCTACCGCTCGGGTGGCGCGTCCACCAGAGCGTCGTCCAGATCATCCGCGAGGAGATGGACGCGATCGGCTCCCAAGAGATGTTGGGCCCAGTCCTCACGCCCGCCGAGCTGTGGGAGAAAAGCGGCCGCTACAGGATCCCTGAGGTCTTCAAGCTCCGGGATCGGACGGGTCGGCGGTTCGTCCTTGCCCTGAGCCACGAGGAGACGATGACCCACCACGCCCTCGAGCTGCAGTCCTACAAGGCGCTGCCGCAGCTCTGGTACCACTTCCAGACAAAGGACCGCGACGAGCCACGGCCGCGCGGCGGGCTCATTCGCATGCGCGAGTTCATCATGAAGGACTCGTACAGCTTCGACCGGGACGAGGCCGGGCTGGACGAGAGCTTCGAGAAGAACCGGCACGCCTACCATCGGATCTTCGAGCGCTGCGGTCTTCAGGTCCATGCCGTCGAGGCGGAGTCGGGAATGATGGGCGGCAGCGAGAGCGTCGACTTCCTCGCGCCGGCGGGCTCCGGCCAGAACACGCTCGTGCAGTGCGAGAACGGCGATTACTCGGCCGACATCGACATCGCACGCTCGGTTCCGCGACTGCCCGAGTTCCCCGAGCGCCTGGAGGCGCTCGGGGAGATCGAGACGCCGGGCATCGCCACGATCGAGGCCCTCGCCGAGCTCCTGGGGATCGATCCGGCAGCCACGTCCAAGGCGATGCCGGTCGTCACGGCCGACGGGACGCTCGTGCTCGCGCTCCTCCGGGGTGACGATCGGCTCAGCGAATCGAAGCTCGTCAGCCTGTTCTCGAGCGACTTCCGGCCGGCCGACGACGAGGAGATCAGGCAGGCGTTCGGCGCCGGGGGCGGATCATTGGGGCCGGTCGGTGTCCAAGTCGAGGTGATCGCGGACGACGCCCTGCGCGAAGGGCAATTCGTCGCGGGCGCCAATCGGGACGGGTGGCACCTTCGCGGCGTCGAAGCGGGCCGGGACTACGACCCGCGCTTCGCCGACATCCGCGAGCCCAAGGAAGGCGACGCGTGTCCGCTTTGCGGTGGACGGCTGTCGTTCACGCCGGCGATCGAGGTCGGCCACATCTTCAAGCTCGGGACCTTCTACTCCGAGCCGTTCGGCGCCATGTACCTGGACGAAGACGGAAGAGAACGCCCGATCGTCATGGGCAGCTACGGGATCGGGCCTGCGCGCATCATGTCGTCCGCCGTCGAGCAGAACTACGACGAGCGCGGCATCGCCTGGCCGGCCGCCATCGCGCCCTACGACGCGCACGTCGTGGCGCTTCCGGGCCTCGAGGCGGAGGCCGAGGAGGTAGCGGCAGCGCTCGAGCGGGGCGGCCGTTCCGTCCTCCTCGACGACCGAGACCAGCGGGCGGGGGAGAAGTTCGCCGACGCCGACCTGATCGGCTGCCCGATCCGGATCACCGTCGGCAAGAAGACGCTCGAGGACGGCGCCGTCGACGTCCGTGACCGGGCGAGTGGGGAGGAGCGGCGCGTTGCCGCCGCAGAAATCGCAGAGATCAGGTAGGAATGGGTAGTGGCTCGCCGCCGACGCTTCAGCACTGAGCCCTTCGGCCCGACACTCGAACGCCTGATGCAGGACTCGGGCGTGACGTACCGGGGGCTCGCCGACCAGACGAAGCTCTCCGCCGGTTACCTCAACCACCTCGTGCACGGGAACCGGCCCGTGCCGTCCGACGACATCGTTCGCCGCCTGGCCAAGGCGCTGAAGGTCGAGCCGGAGCACTTCCGCGAGTACCGGCTGCGGTTGATCACCCAGAAGCTCGAGGAGATGCCCGAGCTGATCGACCGGCTCTACCGCCGGCTCGAGCGCTGAGATCCGCCCGTCTGCGGCGGCGGTCCGCGGCGTTCCTTGGCCGCGATCTCGCGGCGGCGCTGGGCGAGATCCTTCACCTCCGCGATGAAGCGCGCCGTCTGCTCTTCGAGGTCGTTCGAGACGAACTGACCCGGAGGCCGACCATGCGGCTCGTCCGGTTTGTCCTGCTTCGTGGGCGGCTTCTCAGGCTTTTCCACAGGGGTGTGGATATCGTCGGTGCAGGCAACGCGGCTGCCCTGGCGGTGTCTCGATCCCGACTTTGAAGGGGTGTGGACAACCGGAGGTAATACAAAGACCTCGATTTCAAGACGCATACGAGTCCCGAGGCTTGCGTCGAGCGCACCGATTCGTTCGCTCTTTGCTCGAATTTCATGCCCTTGGCCTGGGAGCGGCTATCGTGTCCGCCACGGGGCGTGGCGCAGCCTGGTTAGCGCGCTAGTCTGGGGGACTAGAGGTCCCGAGTTCAAATCTCGGCGCCCCGATTATGAGGAAGTGGCTCGAAAAACTGATGTTTTGGCGTAAGCCGAAGTAGCCCGACTCCCCGTCGTACTACTCGTGCGCGCCCGATTCGCGCCTAAACGCATCGGTTTGGTGCGCAACCGGGCAGTAAGCGCTGTGCAGCGGATAGCCCGCGACCCAGGCAGTTGCCTTCTCCGGTTCCTCGACACACAGCGCGGCAACCCAGCCGACGGCATCCATCGTCACCGTCTTCGGCGTCGGCTTGCCGCAGTCGGCACAGGCCTCGGCGGCGATCATCCCGAACGCGTTCGTAGCCGCCTTCACGTCCTCCTCCGCGACCGTGACGTAGATCATCGCTGGCTCCTATCGGCGACCTCAGCCGCGTTGTTGTTGTCGAACGCCTCCAGCGCCGCCCGCGACCGTTCCAGATGCTCGCCGAACAGGTGGGCGTAGGTGGCCTCGATCTGGAGGACCGACGTTCCCGCCAGCCGCGCGACCTCGTTGCTGGGGATGCCGGCGGCGATCGCCTCACTGACGAAGAAGTGGCGCATCGCATACGGGGCGCGGTGCTCGAGCCCGGCTGCCCGCACCGCCGGGTTCCACTCGTCACGCGCTCGAGGCTGCCTGCCGAGGGCGCTGTCTCACGGCGCCAGAGCTCGTCAGGCTGGTCACGCTGCGGCTGGCAATAGCCGGCGCTGGGCGTCGCGGCGGATAAGCTCGGCGTGGCCGTCCGGTCCCGGAGACGGAGGACCGGATGACCTTCAGCTTCAGGCTCCAGCGCTCGGACGGCTCGCCCGCCGACCCGCCGACGTTCAGGAGCACCGTGCTCAGCTGGCAGCAGGGCGACACGATCCCGCTGGGGGCAGGCAGGACGCTGCGCGTGGTCGGCGTCCGTGACGACGACGCCGACCAGCCTCCGGTACTGGTCGTCGAGGACCTGCCCGGATCGGCCGCTAGCGCCGCGCGGGCTGACGCTCCGTAGGTTCGGGGGGAAGCGCCATGGCGTTCGGCTCGTTAATCGGGCAGATCGGCTACTGCGGAACCTGCTGGTGCAGGTCGCCGACGGAGACAGCGAAAGCTCTCGCGAGTCAACTCACCGAGCAGACGATCTTCCCGTCGACGCCCTCCGTTTTCGCCACCGACTCCGAGTGAGTCACCTGACAGGTCCCGTACTTCGTTTCGATCAGCTGTCCCTCGCGCGGAAGCCGCGGAAGCTCGAGCTGCTGGACATCCTTCCAGCCTTCTCCCTCGATGGTGACCGTAAAGCGCAGCATCAGAACGATGATCCCATGGAGACTTCGGGTCACGGGCGTTGAATAGCTTGGCCGCTGACGATACGCTCGACTCCGACGCCGACGGCAAGGCCGATAACGTGGATCGCTGTCCGACTGTGGCCGCGCCGACAGCGAGCGGTTGCCCCGACATCCCCGTCACGCCCCCCGCGCTGTCCTTCCGGCTCACGGGCGTTCCCAGCAGGATGACGCTTCGGACCATTCGCACGAGGGGCGTGCCGGTCACCGTCGAGCCGAGTCAGGCCGCCTCGTTCCTCATCGAGCTCCTGGGGACGGCGAAGGCGATCCGCCTGGCGAACGTCGGTGACGTCGTCCTCGCCGAGCGGCGGCTTGCGCGGGCAGCTGGCCGAAGGACGACCCGACTGACGGTGCCCAGATCTCAGCGCGGACGGCTGCGGCGAAAGGCCAGGCTGCGTCTTCGCGTGACCGCGACGGACGCCCTCGGGCGGAAGGCAGTCGTGATCCGCCGCTTGACGATCCGCTAGCCCTCCCGAATGCGCGGGTCGAGCGCCGCGAGGACGATGTCCGACACCAGGTTGACGAGGATGACCGCCGTGGTCAGCACGACGGTAAGCCCCAACGTCAGGGGGTAGTCGCCCACGCCGGCCGCGGCCGTGAAATACCGACCGATTCCGGGGATCGCGAAGACGTACTCGACCACGAAGAGGCCCGTCACGAGCGAGCCGAGCAGCGGCCCGGTCATCGAGACGACCGGAACCAGCGCCGAGCGAAGAACGTGCACGCGGATGATCCGGGCACGGCGCAGCCCTTTGGCCCGAGCGACGCGCACGTGTTCGGCGCCGAGCGCGTCGAGCATCTGAGCTCGGAGCACGCGCGTGATCATGGCGAGCGGGACGAGCGAGAGGACGAACGACGGCAGCACCTTCGAGCGCCACCCGTCCCAGCCGAACACGGGGATGACACCGACTTTGACCGCCAGGAACCAGAGGAGGACAGTGGCGAGGAAGAAGCTCGGAATGCCCATGGTGAACCCGATCAGCACCGTCACGCCGCGGTCGACGAGTGTGCCCTCGCGCAAGGCGGCGATGACCGCGAGTGGGATGCCGAGCCCGAACGCCCAAATGAGCGCGAGCGCCACAAGCTCGAGCGTGATCGGCCCTTGCTCGCGGAGAATCGAGTTCACCGTCCGGGCTTCGAACGTGAAGGTCGGGCCGAAGTCCAGCCGAACGAGCGACCCGAGATACCGGACGTACTGGACGTGCCACGGCTTGTCCAGGCCCATCTTGCGTTGCTGGGCCTGCCGGATCCCCGGGGGCTGATAGTCGCCGTACTTGACCCAGTTGACGTTCGAGAGACCCAGCGGCGGCCCGTGGCGAAGCGAGCGCTCGTCGCTCATCGCCTTCATCAGCCCGAACAGGAGCGTGACGCAGAGGAGCAGAACCGGGATCGTCCACAACACACGTCTGAGCGCAAAGACCAGCACGGTCAGGCTCGCTTTGCCCGGGCGGCGTGGCGTCGCGCCTTCGCGCGGTTGCCGCAGACCGCCATCGTGCACCAGCGTCGGCGACGACGGGGATCGAGAAAGAGCCAGCCGCAGTCGTGGCCCGGACAGCTACGCACGGCGCTGAGGTCGGTCGACGCGAGAAGTGCGCCCGCGGCCCGGCCGAGCTCGAGCAACGGCAGCTCGGGGCCGGTGCTCTCCGGGATCGCCCAGCGACGTCCGGGCGGCGCCTCGCGGACGAGGACCGCGACGGCGGCCGCTGCGTGTGCGGCCGTGGCGACCTCGTCCCAGGCGCCGGCGGCGTCAGGATCGGTACAGGTCGTGTGGATGGCGCTGCGCAGCGCCAGCGCCCGGTCGAGGACGCGTCGGGCGGCAGCCGGCTCGCTCGTCACGCCGTGGCGAAGGCGCGCAGCGGCTTCGGCGTCGATCAGCGATGCTTCGCGCGCCCAGACGACGAGGTGGTCGTAGGTCACCAAGTACTCGCGCGGCTCGGCCGAGTTCCAGCCGGCGCGCGTGTTGCAGAAGTCGAGTGCGGGCTGGTCGGTGACCGAAACCGGAAGGACGAGCCCGTCGACGTTGCGCTGGTAGCGCGGAAGTCGCGTTGCCGTTCTAACCACTCAAATCCAGATTAAGGGTTAGGACGGCGAAACGCAAGCATCGGGCCACCGTTACCGACAAATCCCCCCATGCGAGGGATTGGCCAGGCGCGCATCAACCCCGATGCAAGCCGCGAAAGCCAGCGAGGAAAAGGAGAGAAGCACCGGGACAGCTCTGCGGCCGCTGAGCTCGATCACCCAGCATGGCCGCCCTACGAGTCGTCACAGGTGCCCTCGCGGCAACAACAGCGCTCTTCATGGCCGCTCCGGCCGGCGCAGCGCTCGAAACACCAACGCTCCTCTCGCCGGCGGAAAACGCCTCGGTGCAGGCGCTCCCGGCGTTCGCGTGGAACGCCGTCGCGGGCGCCAGCAAGTACGAGTTTGCGCTCGCCGCCGACGCCGGCTTCAACGCACCGGTACTCGGCATGGGCGAGGGCCAGTTCTTCACGAGGAACACGAGGGCGACCGTCAAGAAGACAGTGCCCAACGGGACGTATTGGTGGCGCGTCCGCGCCATCGCAGCGTCAGGCGCCGTCTCGCCGTGGGCGGCGCCT
>JBOHAU010000180.1:0-6483 GCA_050698015.1 Gaiellaceae bacterium | reverse complement strand
GCGGGAAGACGACGCTGCTATCCGTGCTTGCCGCAATCCTCCGTCCGGTTGCCGGGAGCGCGAAGCTCGGCTCGACCGAGATCACGGCGCTCAGCGGCGGCGCGCTCACGCAGTACCGGCGGCACAGAGTCGGGATCGTCTTCCAGTCCTTCAATCTGATCCCGAGCCTGACCGCCTCGGAAAACGTCCAGGTTCCGCTCCGCGCCGCCGGCCGCAGTGGGCGAGCCGCCCGCGAGAGCGCGGACGCGCTCCTCGAGCAGACCGGGCTCGCCGATCGGCGCCGCCACCGGCCGGACGACCTCTCGGGCGGCCAGAGGCAGCGTGTCGCGATCGCGCGGGCACTGGCGCTCGACCCGCCCCTACTGCTCGCCGATGAGCCAACCGCGCACCTCGACTACATCCAGATCGAGTCGGTCCTCGAGCTATTGCGCTCGCTGAGCGAGAGCGGCCGCATCGTCGTCGTCTCGACGCACGACGAGCGGATGATTCCGCTCGCCGACCGCGTCGTCGCGATGAGCCCGCGCACGTTCGCGCGCGAGGACGCGACGAGAGTCGTGCAGCTCGCGGCGGACGAGTTCCTCTTCCGGCAGGGCGACGTAGGCGACCTGATCTACACGGTCGAGGAGGGCGAGATCGAGATCGTCCGCGAGCGAGCCGATGGGGCGGAGGAGGTGCTCGCCCGCATCTCCGCCGGGAACTACTTCGGCGAGCTGGCGCCGATTTTCGGAACGCGTCGGTCCGCCGGAGCGCGCGCCGCCTCGGCCGCGCGCGTCGTCGGTCTCAGCCCCGGCGCGTTCCGGCGCCGCAGTCGTGGCCGCTCGTGGACGGAGCTCGTCGACGGCTGACGCGCCCGCTTCAGTCAGGGCACGGTGCTCGGTGCCGCGGCGAAGTGAGCCCACCTCCAGCACGCGGCCGCTGAGGCCCGCCAGGAGCGTGCGGCGAAGCTCGCGCGCGGGATCGGGCCGGCGCTGCTCGCACCGCTGAGGACGCGTGCGAAACGGCTCTGCTGCGGCCCGTAGAGCGTCGAACCGGATGGCAAGCCAGGACGTGATCGCACCGAAGCTGATCGTAGAGCGTTGTTGCGGCCGCGCTAGCCGCGCTCGATGAGCTCGATCCGGTACTGATCCGGGTAGTTCCGAACGTTGAGTTGAGTACGCGGAATGCCTGATCAGCAGGAGGAAACACGGCAAGGCGCCGTCCCGCTTGACGCCTCCGCCCCGTGTCGGCTACGGACGCTGCAACATTTGCTGCATTGCAGAGGCGAGCAGGCGGCCGTCAGACGACCAGATCGAAGCCTTCCCGGCGACGAGCGCGCCGTCCGCCAGCGGAGCGACGGCGTCAACGAGCAGCCACTCGGATTCGGCGCCGGCGAGGTGGAAGCACATGATCAGATCCAGGCTCGGAGCGATGAACGGGAACACCGCATCGTGCGCGAACGTCGCCGCGGGGTACATGGCCGAATCCGCGGCGAGAAGCATCCTCGCGGCGTCGACAAACGGGTCGTCGAGCGGCGGCCGAACGCGCAGTCGCGACCACACGAGCCAGCGGGCTTCCGTCGCCCGAGTCCACTCCGGCGGCTGCGGCGCGACCGGATGCACATCGAAGTTGCGCCAGAACGGAAATGGCGATTCGCCGCCAGGCAGGTGCGTCTCCCAGGGCTCAAGCTCCTCCGGCGGCGGTACGACGGGGGCCGCGGCCGCGTTGTGGTCAACGCCGACAAGCTCGCCGGCCGTCCATACGAGCGCCTCGACGATCGAGAGCTCGTTCTGGAGCAACGTCACCCTCAGGGACTCGGCTCGCATCGATTGGCGCAGCGACTCGACGCGGATGTCGACGCGCCCGACCTGCCCCGGACGAAGGTAATGGCAAGCAATGCTTACCGGCCGCCGAAACGACGATGCCGCCCCAGCCGCCCGTAGAGCGACCGCTGCGATGAACCCGCCCTGCGGACCCCAGATCTCCCATCCCTCGGCGAGACTCGCGACGTAGCGCCCATCCTGCTTTGCGACCGCACTGTCGATGCCGAAGTCGGACAACAACGGAAGCTAACACCGTGGCGGGCGAAGGCAGCGGGGACCGTGAGCAGGGAACCTTGCGCGTTGGTGCGCCTGTCCGCCACCGTCTTCCAGCGGCGCGCTCAGCGGCCGAGGAACGACCCACCCGGCCGCCTCGCCTGCGGTCGTCTACTGGCCTGCGGATCAGTGAGTTCCCGGATGCCGCAGGCGGGTGGAGCCGGCACCATTTGTCGTGCGCAGAGCACAGAGAGCAAGTAGGACGAAGCTCCAACGGCAAGGCAAGTAGGCAGAACCCACCCAAAGCCCAGCTGAAGGAGCAGACGAAAGCGAATCTGGCGCCGCGAAGGTCGAGAAGAGCCCCGAAAAGGGGCTCTTCCCTTTTACGCGGTTCTTCCCTTCGGCAAGACGTCTAGGACCCGCTGCGCTCGATAAGCTCGACTCGATACTGATCCGGGTCGCGCACAAAGCAGATCCTGGAGCCGCCCTCGCGCACCTGGTACGGCGGCCGCTCCGGCTCGATGCCCTGGGCGGCCAGCTTCTCGAGCGTCGAGTCGAGATCCTCGACGGTCAGCGCGACGTGGCCGTAACCGGTCCCGAGCTCGTAGGAGTCGACGCCGAAGTTGTGCGTCAGCTCGAGCTCGGGGATCTCCTGGCCCGGCACGCCGAGGAAGTAGTTGACGGCCTCGTCCCGGATCGGCAGCTCGCGTCGCCTCTCCAGGCCGAGCGCCTCGTAGAACGCGATCGACCGCTCGGGATCGGTCACCCGGTAACAGGTGTGGATCAGCTCCATGAGCCCGATCCTACGAGAGGCGGCGGAACCGCAGCGTCCACACGACGCGCAGGTGCTGCGTCATCGAGCCTGACGGAGGCTCGAAGGGAGACATCGCGTCCCGCGAGACGTCAGCCCGGGCGACTACTTGGCGCCGGCTGCCGGCAAGCAGCACTTCGTCGTCCACCCGTCCGGGCGCGGCGCTCAGCCACGAGTCCGGAGAGGTGACGCTGCGATCGAACCCGCACAGTCGGAGTGAAGCGCCGCCGGAGCGACGACGGAAGGCGATGTGGTTCGCGCCGGCCCATCCGAACGCCGGCCGGGCTCGTCCCTGTTGCGAGCTTGCGCTGCACGTGCCCGAATCGGTGAGAAACTCCTCGCCCAGGCACTGACGCATCTCCATCCACGAGCCCTTCCCGGCGGACCTCGTGATGCGTACGCGGGAGAGCTGTCCGGGCCGGTAGCGCGCTCGTGAGCTCCAACGCTCGACGCTGACGACGGTGGGCCGTGTGCTCGCGACACGCCACTCGCGCGTCGTCTTGCCGAAACGGCGCACGGTGCACTCTGCACTGCGGTTCGCGCTGACGTAGTTGTACGTCTCCTCCACTCTGCCGCTCAGCGTGACGGCCCAACGCGTTGGCGGTTGCGCGGCCTCCGCCGCGAACGGCAGCGCGACCAGTGCGGCCAGGAAGCCCAGGACGGCGAGCTCATCGCCCGAAATATCCCGGATTCGCGGGCAACTCAAACCGCTGCGCGAAAGCCGGACGGGAGAGCCAACACGCGGCTGGCCCTCCCGCTCGCTGCTCCTTGTGACCCTTGGGGAGGGAGAAGGAACAACTTGACCGGAACCTCGACGGTGATCCGATCACGAATGCGCGGAATCTTCGTCGAACATCACGAGGCACGCGTCTCGCCGATCGCGGACACCAATCCGGCCACTCCGGCCGCTGGGTCCCCCGTGACCGTGATCAACCTCGACGACACCGCGAAGTTCGCACCCGGCCAGTACGAGCTCTCCGTGCAGGCCAACGGGTACGGCCTCGTTCGGCTCAGCGACCGGTTCCGGTCGGGCGAGAACGAGACGATCGAGATCGAGATGGCCCAGAACTGGGCCTCATCGGCTTCGGGCGCCACGGCGACCGGCGACGGCGGTGACACGCTGCCGAACCTGATCGACGACACCGAGCGGACGATCTGGACGACCCCCGGGCGACCGGGTCGGCGGTCAGATCGTCGTCGAGAAGGTCACGATCGACCTCGGCGGGACCGAGTCGATCAAGGCCGGCCCCTCTCTCGTTCACGCGAGATCCACGACCTCGTCGGCGACCTCGAGCAGGACCGGATCGTGGGTGCTGAAGACGACCGTTGTCTCCGACTCGCTGACGACACGGGCGAGGAGGTCCCCGACTGCGACGGCGTTCGCCTCGTCGAGCCGAGCGCTCGGCTCGTCGGCGAGCAGCAGCGCAGGTTCGGCGATGAGAGCGCGCGCGATCGCTACGCGCTGTCGCTCCCCCATCGAGAGCCGGTCAACCCGCTGCTCGGCGAGCTCGGCCAACCCGACCGACGCGAGCGTCTCCACTGCGCTGCCCTTCGCGGATCGAACCTGAAGTCCCAGCTCGACGTTCTCCCGCGCGCTGAGGAACGGTAGGAGCGAGGCATCCTGGGCGATCACGGCGACCTCGCTCCGCCGAAGCGCAGCCCTCTCGGCGCGGCTCAGGCCCGAGAGACGGTGACCAAGCGTGATTACCTCGCCTTCGGTCGGAAGGTCGAGACCGGCCAGCAAGTGAAGGACGGTCGTCTTTCCTGACCCCGATGGGCCTGTGATGGCGGTCAGGCGACCGGTCGCGAAGGCTCCGCTCAATCCCTTGACCGCCGCCCCTGCCGCAAATCGCCGTCCGACGCGGCGAAGCTCGGCTGCTGGCCCCGCGGATTGCCGCGGCAGTCGGTTCCGCGGCGGCGGTGTCTCAGCGGGAACGCGCTGGTGCGCTCCGGCCGAGGTCAGCGAGATTGCCGACCCGGCAAGCTCGGGCCGAGCACGCGATCCGATCCCCGAGCGGTCGAGCAGGTCCTCCGGCAGCCGCACCCAACCCGTCGGAGCCACCACCAGAGCCTCCTCGCCGGGAGGTCCCTCGGCGCTCACGCGGCCGTCGCGGACCTGGACCATTCGGTCGGCGATCGCGGCCGAGCCGATGTCGTGGCTCACGATCAGCGCCGTCGCACCGTACTCGCGCGCGAGGTCGCGGATCAACGTGTAGACGCCCTGTGCCGTCGCCGCGTCGAGCTCGCCGGTCGGCTCATCCGCGAGCAAGAGCCTTGGGCTGTGGACGAGCGCGGCACAGAGCGCGACACGCTGCTGCTCCCCACCCGAGAGCTCCGACGGACGTGCGCCGGCCCGATCGCCGAGACCGACACGCTCGAGCAGCTGCCCGGCGCGCGCACGCCGCTCCACCGGCGCCTCCCCCCGCAGCGCGAGCGGCAGCTCGACGATCTGCCGGACCGTGAGCTCCGGCGCGAGCAAGCGCGAATAGTGCTGGTCGACGTAGCCGATCGTCTCGGCTCGGAACCGGTCTCGTGCGCGTCCCCGCAGCCGCCGGAGGTCGACACCGTGGACGCGCACAAGTCCCGCGGAAGGGGCATCGAGCGCGGCGATGATCCGAAGGAGCGTCGTCTTGCCCGACCCGCTCGGGCCGAAGACGACAACGATCTCGCCCTCGGCGACCTCGAGCGAGAGGCCCTGGAGGGCAGCGGCGCTTCCTTCGCGGGTCGCGTAAACCATGAAGAGGTCCCTGGCCTCGACTGCGGACATCACGCCGCCTCCGGCCTGGCGGGGGCGGCGCCGCGAAACGGCCGGCGCGCAAGAAGCGCGACGACACCCAGCGCGAGAGCCGTAAAAGCGATCAGTCCGACCGCGAGCAGCAGCCAGGGCACGACCGGGACGAGTGGCGGCTCCGCCGGAGTGGCGTTGGCCGTGATCCCGACCAGTTCGGTGACGAGCAACGAGGCGAGCGCTCCGGTTACAAGCCCGCCGATGAGACCCGCGGCGAGAATCACGGACGATCGGAGCCAGAGGTGACGCGCGAGCCTGGTGGGATCGAATCCGAGGCTCTCCAGGTCGAACAGATCGGCGGCGTCGTCGCGTGCATCCACTGCGAGGGCGAGCACGAGCCCGGCGAGGACGAGGCACCCGGCGACTAGGGCCGCCGCGAGCAGTGCGAGCGCGGCGGCTCGCGAGACGGGGTCGGCGCGCAGGCTCCGCTCCAGCTCGGCGCGCAAGGTGACCCGGACCGGGAAGGGCGCCTCTGCTCTCGGCGCGTCGGAGAGCCACGCCTCGTCCGCGACCGCCGTTCCGGGGACGCCGGCATTGGCCGCAGTGGCGAGCGCCTTTCGGTCGGCAACGATGAAATCACCCGAGAGCGTCGGGAAGCGGCGGGCGGTTTCGACGATGCGGACATCGACCGCGGCGCGACCGACGCGGACTGGCAGCATCCGAGCCGACCCGGCCGAAGCGGCGATGGAATCCGATGCGATCACGGGGATCGGCACGCCGTCGGTCGACTGGCGCGGTCTGATGCGGAATGTCCGCTCCTGGGTCAGGAAGTAGCGGATCAGTGCTCGTGCCGGAGACCCGCCGGTGCCCCTTCCTTCCGAAGAAACCCAGTCGCTGAAGTCGACGGCGAGTGCACGAGCCCCGGTCGGCGT
>JBOHAU010000179.1:0-1865 GCA_050698015.1 Gaiellaceae bacterium | reverse complement strand
AGGAGCTCCTGGATCGTCCTCAGATCGGCGCCGCCCTCCAGCAAGTGGGTCGCGAACGCATGGCGCAGGCGGTGCGGGTGGGGGAAGAGCTTGCGAAGCGTGCTCGTGTCGAGCCGCCGGCCGCGGGCGGAGATGAAGAGCGCGTCGTGGGCGCCACGCGCCAGCTTCGGGCGCTCGCGGAGCCACAGGGCGACCCAGTACGCGGCTTCCTCGCCGAGCGGGACGACCCGCTCCTTGCCGCCCTTGCCGCGGACGCGAAGCGCTTCCTGGTCAAACTCGACGTCGGCGAGGTCGAGATCGACAGCCTCCTGGCTCCGGAGGCCTGCCGAGTAGACGAGCTCCGCGAGTGCGCGGTTCCGGATTGCGAGCGGGTCGCCGGTAGCGAACCGCTCCAGCTCGGCCTCGATCTCCTCCTGTTTCGGCGCCTCCGGCAGCCGCCGCGGCCGCCGTGGCGCAAGCCGAGCGTCGGGAACCTTCGAGGCGCCCAGCGTGAAGCGGAGGAAGGCGCGGACGGCCGCGAGCTTCCGTGCGATCGTCGCCGGCGCGAGCTTGCTCGGCTCTCGTCCCCGGCGCGCTGCTCCGAGCTCCGCGGCGTAATCGGCGAGCAGGCGGGCATCCACGTCCTCAACGGTCGCCTTCCGCGCTCGCAGCCAGGCGCCGAACTCCGACAGGTCGACGCCGTAGGCGCGACGCGTCGAGTCCGACAGGGCCGGACTGGCCAAGTAGCGTTCGATTGCCGCCTGGGTCTCCATGCAGGCAGGATTCGCGCCCGTGAAGGTGGCGTCCTGCCTCGCAGCAATTTTCGCCGTCGGCGCGGCGCCCGGCCGCAGCGTCATTCACCGGACCAGCGATGAGTGAGCTCAGGCTCTACCTCGTCGCGGCCGTCGCCTACATCGCGCTTGGCGTCGCCTTCCCTCGGGTGCTCCTCTCGTGGGTGGAGGGCACCGCGTTCCTCCTGCTCGTCGTCTGGATCCTGCCGTCGCTCATCCGGCGGTTGCGATGAGCTGGGCGGCGCACGACCTCGAGCCGTATGCGATCCAGAAGCACCTCGGCGTCAAGGTCGCCTTCGTCCCGCTGCTGATCGGCTCCTACTCGCCGGACGTCCTCAGCAAGTGGTTCGTCTACGGCATCGACGTCCTCGGAATCGAGCTCAGGGCCAACGACCCGGTGCAGTTCCACCGCGGGTGGCCGGGGGTCGGCTTCACCCACTCCCTCGGCTACGGCCTGCTGATCGCAGCGCTGATCTGGCTGATCTTCGGCAGCCGCCTCTGGGCCTGGAGCTTCCTCTTAGGACACTGGGCGCACGCCTTGACGGACGCGGGCGACACGATCGGGACGATGCTGTTCTTTCCGTTCTCGACCGAGACCTTCGGGATCGGCGCCTGGGCGTACGCCGGCCACTACGGGCGGCTCACGGACGCCGGCGCCTACTTCAGCGGGCTCGGATTCGTCTGGGACGGCGTGTTCGTCGTGTACGGGCTGATCTCCTGGCGGATGCTCAAGCGCGAGTACTTCCACGACGTCATCGTCACCGCGGACCCGCGCTTCTGGGGCTGGATGGGACGTTGGCTGCCGGAGACCGCGCTCGTTGCCCTGTACCGCGCGAGCTTCTTCTACGGCACGACCCGCTGGGTTGCCTGGATCATCTGGGCGCACGTGGTTCACGACTTCCCGCTCGACCTGAGCTGGGGCGGCCCGCAGTGGGTGGACGCCGCCTACGACTGAGCGAGCTCGCCGGGCAGCAGCGAGTACATGACGAAGTCCACACGGCGGCCGAGCCGGGCGTTGTAGCGGCTCGAGCGGAGCACTCCCTCGCGGACGAAGCCGGCGCGCTCCGCCACCCGGATCGAGCCCGTGTTCTCAAT
>JBOHAU010000178.1:0-2736 GCA_050698015.1 Gaiellaceae bacterium | reverse complement strand
GTCTGGCTCTCCTTTCTCATTGCCGGGGTCGTTTCTGCCCTCCTCGGCTACACCGTCGTCAAGCTCGGCGTGCGCTACCCCTCCTCGGGCGGCATCATCGCCTACCTGATGCAGGGGTTCGGAAACGGACGCCTCGTCGGCATCGCCTCCTGGCTCGGCTACGCCGCCGCGATCGTGATCGTCTGTTCGATGGTCGCGGTCAGCTTTGGGAGCTATGCGACTTCGCTCTTCGTCGGCGACGACGCCGCGGGCTGGTGGGACAACGCCTTCACCTCGGCCGTCGTGGTCGGGATGGCGGCGATCAACCTCGTCGGCTCGCGCATCGTGGACAAGGCGCAGACGGTGATCGTCGTCCTCCTGCTCGCCGTCTTCGCCGTCTTCATCGCGGTCACCATCGTCGACATCGACCCGGATCTGCTCGCCTTCAGCGGGTATCCGTCCTTCTCCAAGATCCTCGCCAGCGTGGCGCTCACGTTCTTCGCCTATCTCGGCTTCAGCGTGATCACCTTCGCCGTCGGCGACCTGCGTGACCCCGCCCGAGAGCTCCCGCGAGCCATGTACGGCGCCTTGGGCGTGACGACCGTGCTCTACATCCTGATCTCGCTCGGTGTCTTCGGCACACTGACGGTCACGGAAGTCGTCGGCTACGGCGAGACCGCGATCGCCGAGGCGGCGAGGCCGGCACTCGGCGACGCCGGCTTCACGATCATGGCCGTCGCCGCGCTTCTTGCCACCTCCTCCTCCGTGAACGCGACCCTGTATGCATCGGGAGGTCTCACGGCGATGCTCGCCCAGGCCGGGCAGTTTCCGACCTTCTTCGGGCGCGGCTCGCGGCTCGGCCCCCACGCCGGGCTGCTCATTACCGGTGGGCTCGTGCTCGTTATCGCCAATCTCGTGGATCTCTCGGCGATCGCGTCCGTCGGCAGCGCCATCTCCCTGGTCATCTTCCTGCTGGTTGGCATTTCCGCGTACCGGCTCCGTTCCGAGATCGGCGCGCTGACCGCCGTCGTCTTGGCGGCGATCGCCCTCACTGCGCTCGTGCTCGTGTTCTTCGCGATCGTCACTGCGCGCAACTCTCCCGAGACGTTCTCGGCGATCATCGTGATAACCGCGCTCGCGGTCTTCCTCGACGTCGTCTGGAAGCGCGTGGCCCCGGAGCCTCCGCCTGCGTCAGGGGAGTCGCCGCCGCCGACGCCGGCCGTTTAGAGCAGCCCGTATGACGGCGCTCGAGCCATCGGACTCGGCGGTCGAGTTCCTGATCCGGTTCGTCCGTGTCGCCCACGAAGCCGGTTACCCGATGGCCGACCTCGAGGACCGGGTCCTCGCTCTCGCCCGATCGCTGGGACTCACGGACGTCCAGGTCTCCGCGACGCCGACGCTGGACGAGGTCTCGGTCGGATCGCTTCCGCACCAGCGCACGTTCACCGTCCGCGTACGTCCGTCTGCCGTCGACCTGGACGGGATCGCCCGCGTCGACGACCTCGTCCAGGACGTGCTCGCGGGGCGCCTCGACGCGGACGCCGGGCTCACGGCGCTTGCAGACATCAAGTCACGGCCGCTGCATCGTCCCTGGCCGCTGCTGCTCGCCGCGTACGCGATCGCAGGCGCGGCTCTGACGCCGGTGCTCGGCGGCGGCTGGCACGAGATCGCCGCCGCGGCCGTCGTCGGGCTGCTCGTGGGCGCAGTTGCGCTTCCCGCAACACGTACTCCACGCACCGAGCCGATGGCGCCCCCGCTCGCGGCGGTGACCGCGAGCTTCTGTGCGGCAACGATCGTCCACCTCGGCCTCGACGTGTCGCCCACCGTTGTAACGCTGGCCGCGCTGGTGACGTTCCTGCCCGGTATGAGGCTCACGATCGGCATGCGCGAGCTGTCGAGCGAGCACCTCCAGTCGGGCGTCGCGAACACGGCGAACGCTCTCGTCCAGCTTCTCGGCCTCGTCTTCGGGGTCGAGGTCGGGCGGTCGATCGCGGAGAGCTGGTTCGGCGCGACGGAGGCGGTCGGCACTAGCACGGCCTTCGCGGGAACGGACCTGATCGCGGCAGTTGCGGCCGGGCTCGCGTTCACGCTGACCCTGCGCGCCCAGTTTCGGGACGCGTGGATCATGTGCGCCGCAACGGTCCTGGCACTCGCCGCCAATGCGGCCGGCGCGGCACTCGTCGGAGCCCAAGCCGGCGTCTTTGTCGCAACGCTCGCGGTCGGCCTCGCCGGCGGTCTCGTCGGATCCGGGCTTCGCCGCTCGCCGCTCGTCTTCATCGTGCCCGGCGTCCTCATGCTCGTACCGGGCAGCGCGGGCTTCGACAGCATTCTGCAGCTGCTCGACAACGAGACGGTCAGCGGCATCACGGCCGCTTTCGACACGTTCGTTACCGCAACGTCCATCGCGTACGGCCTCATGGTCTCAGCCGTGGTCCTGCCCGGCCGCTTTCAGCCGGTCGGATCGCCTCGGGAACCCGTCGTCCGATCGGGATGATGTGACGGCGGTGGAGGGCTTGCAAACTGAGGACATGGCGGATCGTCGTCGAGCGCTGCGCAGGCTTGGTCTCACCGCCCCGGGTCTCGCCGTCGTGGCCGTCGCCGGCTTCCTGCTCGGAGCCTGCGGTGGCGGCGACGGAAGCGCAGTGACGACCCGGGAAGGCGAGACGGTGACGAGACCGGCCGTCACTGCCACGCGACCGGAAGTCACCCAGACCAGGACGAATGAGACGCCGGCTCCCCCACCGGCGACGCCACCAC
>JBOHAU010000177.1:0-1772 GCA_050698015.1 Gaiellaceae bacterium | reverse complement strand
AGCCGCCTACTACGTCGGCCATCGCGACGGGACGGTGCGCATGGTCGAGTCGCTGGAGCAGATCGGCGGTCAGGTTGCGGCCACCTACCCGGAGAAGCACGTCTACGACGTCGCCGGCTTCCCGAAGATCCTCGGTCAGAAACTCGTCGACATGTGCGCCGAGCAGGGGCTCCAGTACGGCGCGGAGGTCCGCCTCGGCGAGGAGGCGAAGTCGCTCGAGCGGATCAGCCAGAACGGCGAGGACGTGCTCGCACTGACGACGGACGCCGGGAACACCTACCTCTCCCGCGCGATGATCATCACGGCGGGCCACGGGGCCTTCGAGCCGCGCAGGCTCGGCGTCGAGGGCATCGACGAGTGGCTCGGGCGCGGCCTCTATTACGTGGTCAAGGAGAAGGCGCAGTTCGAAGGCAAGCGCTGCGTGATCGTCGGCGGCGGCGACTCCGCGCTCGACTGGACGCTCGGCCTCCAGGACACCGCCGACCTCCCGATCACGCTCGTCCATCGCCGTGACCGGTTCCGCGCGCTCGAGTCGTCGGTCAACGAGGCGAAGAAGCTCGAGTCGGAGGGCACCGTCCGGATCCTCACACCGCACGAGGTCCGCGATGTCCACGGCGACGGCCACATCGAGGCGGTCACGATCGAGGACACCTCGACCGGAGAGACGGAGCGCTACGACTGCCAGGCGCTGATCACCCTGCTCGGTTTCGTGTCCCATCTCGGCTCGATCGCGGAGTGGGGGCTCGAGCTGGAGGGCAAGCGCCAGATCAGGATCGAACCGATGACCTGCGAGACGTCCATGCCGGGCGTCTACGCGGCGGGAGACGTTGCCGGGTATCCCGGCAAGATCACGCTGATCACGGTCGGGATGGGCGAGGCGGCCATTGCCGCCAACAACGCGATCGCCGCCATCCGCGGCGAAAAGGTCCAGCCCAAGTACTCCACCGACTAGTCGCTGCGCTCTTTTCGCGGAAGGTCTCACGACTTTCCGCGACCCTCTGACGCCGGGCGGCGCTTCCGCGCCGCGCGGCCAAGGAATGCCGCGTTGATTCCTTACCCGAGCATCGTTGCGGCCGAGCGGGCTAAGCCCGCTCGGCGGCGATGATGACCCCTCCCCCGGCGTGGGTTAGCGCCCGTTGGGCGCATCGCGCGGGCATCCCTCGTTCGAGTGATGCGCTCAGGCGTCTCCAACGCCGAATTGCGCACGTGGTGGAGAAGAAAGTTCGTATCGAATGTCTCTCCTGCGGCGCCCGGCGCACGACTGCCGAGGACGCCGTCCACCTCGATCCTGGCGAGTGCCACCACTGTGGCTACGTCGGGTGGGCACGCGCCGAGGACTTGACGGACGTCGCGCGCCGGCTGATCCGCGAGCGCCCGCTCGAGCGCCGCAGTCTCCGCGTCGTTTAAGCCCTCCCAGCTCGATACGCTTGGCGTCGTGACCGACGTCGAGACTCGGACCGAGCTCTGGGGCGGCGAAACCCGCAAAGCGGTGGCCAACTTCACCGTCTCCGGTGAGCCGATCCCCGCTTCCGTCGCACGCTGGCTCGGCCGAATCAAGGGCGCCGCCGCACGGGTGAACGCCGAGCTCGGCCTCCTCGACGCGGACAAGGCCGATCGCATCGCCGCCGCCGCCGAGCGCATCGCCTCCGGCGAGCTCGACGACCAGTTTCCGATCGACGTCTTCCAGACCGGCTCCGGGACCTCCTCGAACATGAACGCGAACGAGGTCCTGGCCGCACTCGCGGGCGAGGACGTCCACGCGAACGACGACG
>JBOHAU010000176.1:0-24249 GCA_050698015.1 Gaiellaceae bacterium | reverse complement strand
GCCGGATCTTCCGGCTCGCTCCCGTTGATGCGTTCGCGAGCCAGGCGGCCTCCACGGCGGTCATCCTTGGGTCCTCGTACGCCGGCGCCCCGGTCTCGACCACCCACGTAGTCGCGTCTTCGGTGGTAGGTGTGGGCGGCGGACGTCGGCGCTGGGGACACGTCCGCTGGGCCGTCGTCCGCTCGATGGCCTTCGCCTGGCTGCTGACGCTGCCGGCGTCCGCGCTGCTTGCAGCCGTTACCTTCGCGGTGTGGACGTCGATCGCGTGACGCGACGTGGCGCCTGGTTCCTGCCCGCAACGCCGGACGTGCTCGGCATGCTCGGGAGCCAGGCCGCGATCACGATCGAGGGGATGAAGGCGCTCGTCGAGTGGGCGGGCGGCGACACGACCGCGGTCGACCGGCTCCGCGACTTCGAGCACCAGGCGGACGACCGCAAGCGCGAACTGCGGGAAGCGCTCACAGTGGCGTTCACGACGCCGCTCGAGCCCGAGGACCTCTTCGAGCTCTCGCGCGGTCTCGACCGGGTGTTGAACGGGGCGAAGAACGCCGTGCGGGAGGCCGAAGTGATGGAGGCGGCGCCCGACGCCGCGATGGCGGAGATGGCAGGCGAGCTCGCCGAGGGAACCCGAGAGCTCGCCCAGGCGATCGGCGCGCTCGCCCTGGACGACGTGGAGACGACAACCGAGGCCGCAGGCCGGGCCGCGAAGAGCCAGAGCCGGTTCGAGAAGGTGTACCGCCGGGCAATGTCCGCGCTGATCGCGGACGCCGACCTGCGCGAGGTCGCGGCCAAGCGCGAGCTCTACCGCCGTCTCGCCCGCACGAGCGACGACCTCCGCGAGGTCGCCGAGCGCGTCTGGTACTCGGTGCTCAAGCAGCGGTGAGCGACGCTCAGTAAAGAGCGGAGGCGAGGCGCCGGCGATAATGCAGGACGAGCGGGTGCTGTGCGCCGAGGTCGGCGAACATCGCGACCGCCAGACGCCGGACGCGCTCGCGTTCATCACCGTCGGCGTCCGCAAGCCGCTCGAGCAGCAGCTCGAATGCCTGCTCGAGCTCGCCCAAGTCGATCAGGGCGACGAAGTCGGGCAACTCGCCTTCGATGCGGAGCTCCTCGATGAGCCGTCCCGCCTCCGAGGGCCCCGTGAGCCGGTCGAGGAACTGGCCGACGAGCTGGGGCGGAAGCGCGCCGACGAACTCGTCGACCAGATACCCGTTGCGGAACGCCTTGACGGCGGGGATGCCTTGGATGCCGTAGCGGACGGCGAGCTCCTGGTTGGCGTCAACGTCGACCTTGGCCAGGACGACCTCTCCTTCGCGGGCGGTGACCTCGCGCTCGAGCGCCGGTCCGAGCACGCGGCAAGGGCCGCACCAGTCGGCCCAGAAGTCGACGACCACTGGCAGCTCGTGTGAGCGCTCGATCACGTCTCGCTCGAATGTCTCGGTGTTCACGTCCATCGTCTGGAAGCGTCACCCGGGACGACCGGGAAAGCATCGGGAGTCATCCGGGCTCCTGCTTCGGGGAATCCGCAGACCCAAGCGGCGGCCGGCCGACTACTCCGAAGAAATGGTGCGCGTGAACGAATGCTCGACGATCCGCTCGCCGCGGTAGTTCCAGCCCGAAAGCGTCACCGACACGGTCGCAGCGCCACCGTCGCGAATCGTCATCGTGCCGAACTGGCCGCTGCCGGGAAAGGCACCCTCGCTGTACGGGCCCCCCTTGACGTCGCCGCGACGGTCGAGAGCGGCGGCGTGCATGACGGGAAAACCGCCGCCCTCGCGCGTGCCGAAGTGGTTGTTCCTTCCATCGTCGATGGCGATCATGTGCGCGTCGCCGGCGAGCATGACCAGGTTGTCGATCCGCGCGCGGGCGACGAAGTCGGCGAGCTCGCGCCGCTCGCGCGGGAAGCCCGCCCAGCTGTCGGCGCCCCGGGCCGTGATCCACGGCACGCTGCTCACCCAGACCGCCAGCTGGTCTTCCTCCTTCGCGCGCCGCAGCTCTCGCTTCAGCCATCGCTTCTGGCGCGGGCCAAGCATGGTCTCGGACGTTCGCGCGGAGCGAGTGTCGGTGACGACGAAGCGCACGC
The DNA here is from genome assembly GCA_050698015.1 of Gaiellaceae bacterium. Lineage (GTDB taxonomy): Bacteria > Actinomycetota > Thermoleophilia > Gaiellales > Gaiellaceae > JACDAN01. The sequence continues at coordinate 22,166 of JBOHAU010000176.1, read as the reverse complement.
GGCCGACAACGAACGAGTGGTAGATCGCGTCCGGGTCCGGCAGCGAGTAGTGGGGGACGAAGCTGCGGTAGGTCGCAAGCGCGGCGGGGCGGCTGGGCGACGACGAGCCCGAGTCGTCCGGACCGTAGTCGTGGTCGTCCCAGACGTAGTCGATCGGAGTCGACCGGTAGAGCGCGGATTGGGCCGGGCGAGTGAGCGCCCGGTCGTATTGGTTGCCGAACTCCTCAGGGTCGTCGGCGTCGATGTTCGCGTAGAAGAAGTCGCCGAGCACGAGGAAGAAGAGCGGGCTTTGCCGGCGAATCGCGTCGAAGACCGCGCCGTTCGAGCCGACGCGTGCGCAGCCGCCGAAGGCGATCGTGAAGGATGACGGCCCGCGCCGCAGCGTCTTCACGGCGCCGATGCGCGCACGGTCGACCACGCCGCCGAACTCGACGCCGTAGTAGTAGCGCCTACCCGGGCGCAGCCCGCGTACCTCGAAGGAGATCACCCGGTCGTTCGCGTCGTGGGAGGCGCGTTCGAGTGACGTGGCGACGGCGTCACCGAGTCCGGGATCTCGCCCGACCAGGAGGCGGGCGTCGCCGTCGTGGGCAAGCTTCGCGGCGACGCGGAAGCCGTTCTCCGACACGCCGCCCGCCCAGGCCCAGCGGACGATTGTCACGGGCAACGGCCGCAGCTTCGACTCCGGGTGCGTTGGACCGAACGCCATCGCATGCGCTCGGAACGCCCCGAAAGCGCCGACGGTGAGGAGCGCCATGGCGGCTGCCGCGATCGCGACGGAACCGCGGGACGTGCGTGCCGGCGTTGATCCGAGGGCGATGAGGAGACCCGGGACGAAGAGCGCCGCGCAGGCGCCTGCCGCGACGAGAGGGTTGTACTCGAGTGCCGCCAGGGCGCCGACTGCCGTCGACGAGATCAGGAGAATTGCCCCGCCCACTGCCGGGTGGGCGAACGCGACGGAAATAGCCACCGCGGCGACCGCCAGCAGTCCCAGCTGCATCGTCTGCTCCGTCGGCCCGGGAATGATTCCGCCGTCCGGCGACCGCGGAACGCCGACGATGAGGGCCAGCGCGCAGAAGCCTCCGATCGCGAGGGCTCCGAGAGCACTCCCGAGCCCGCGGAGGCGTGACGCGGCACGGTCGCTGACGGGACGCGGCGGGAAGGGGCGAGGCAGGCGGACGAGACGTGTCTCCGTCAACAGTGCAGCGACGACTCGGGCAGTCGCAATGCCGATGACGACGCCGGCGACCACGTCGAAGGGAAAGTGAGCCCCGTACGAGATGCGCGTGACGGCGACCACGGCCACGTACATGCCGAGCGGGGGCGCGAGCCATGGGAATCTCGATGCGATCGCGGTCGCGAGCGCTGTCGTCACCACTACGTGTCCGCTCGGAAACCCCGGATACGGCGCCCAGAGGTGGCCGTTCGCCGGCTCGACTCCGAGCACTTCCTCGGGCCGCGGCCGCTCCCACACCGCCCACGAGAGCCGGACGATGGCGAACGACGCAACTCCTGTCACCGGGACGAGCACCAGGACCCGCATCAGCTCGTCAGGTCGCCAGACGAGGGCGGCCAAGGCCGCGACCAGCGTAAGTGCGAGGTAGTTCTCGATGTGTGGGTGGACGAGTAGGTTGTCGACGATCGAAGGCGTTCCACCCAGGCCGTATAGGGCGTCGAACAGCTCGGCATCCACGTAAGCGAGCCTCGTGCGGCTGACCACGACGCCGAGACCGAGGAGCGACGCCGCGAGAGCGCCGAGGCCCCCCCACTAGGACGACGGCGCGGCGTAGCGGCGGACGGCGCAGCGACGCCCCGTTCGACGTCAACATCGAGAGCGGCAACACCGAGAGGAGGGCAACTCCTCCACCTGCGACGAAGAGCGCCCGGTAGCTCCCCGCCCAGTCGATGGTCCACCCGGCGGCCGGGACTGCGATCGCGCTTGCGATCGATCGCACGGCAAAGAACAACGCCGTATAGGCGCCCGCCTCGCCAGGCGGGATGAAGCGGGTGTAGAGCGGGAAGCCAAGGGTTGTGACGAGCCCGAAGCCGACCGCTGCGGCGAGCAACCCGGGCGCGACGAACTGGAGTGCATTCGTCGCCGATGCGGCGAGCAGCCCGCCGCCCAAGAGGAGCACACCGCCGACGATGGTGCGTGCCTGCGCGGTTGGCGGCACCGACCCAGCCCCGACGATCGCGAGGGCCGTGACCAGGCCGAAGGCGGCCAGCAACGACGCGGCGGCCGACGGCCGAAGCCCGAGCTCGTGGTCGGCATAGAGAACGAAGAACGGGGCCAGCCCGATGTAGCCCATCACCCATAGGAGCTGCGCAACGAGCATGAGCCGAGCGCCAGGAGCGGCGGCGGCGCGGAGGTAGTAGCGAAGCGGGGGCGTTGGCGCCGCCTCCGCCACCGTCGTGCGCTCGCGTCCGCGCATGCGCAGGTACGTCGGGACGGCGAGCAGCGGCAACATCCCAGCGCCGAAAACGAACGGCGTCCACGATCCGAGGTCGAGGAGAAAGCCGCCGGCGACGACGCCGAGAAGCGTTCCGCCGAGCAAGGCGAGCTCCTGCGCGCCGGTAGCTGCAGCCCGGCGATCCTCGCCGAACGTCTCTGGGATCAGAGCCCGATGCGCCGTCGTGACAGCGTTGAGGCCTGCATAAGCAGCAGCGGCGGCGAATCCGAGGAGCAGATAGGTCGAGGCATGACCCACGGCAATGGCGACGAGGCCGCCGGCAGCCAGCAGACTCCCACCGAGAATGAAGGGACCGGTCCGGCTGTGGCCACGGGCGTGTAGCCGGTCGCTCCACAACCCAATCCCAAGCGGCACGAAGAAGCCCGCGGCAGTGTTGACGAGCATCACCGTGCCAATGAGCCCCGGCGCGTCCCTGATGTCATCGAGCAGAACGGGCAGGTACGTGGTCACGAGCCCTCGTCCGAGGCCGGCCCCGATGGCCGCCGCGCTGAACGCGGTCAACGAAGCCGTCGCGGCGACTGCGATGCGCGCTCGGTCGATTCGCACGTTCCCGCTCATGGGCGCACCAGGGGCAGCGCGCTTGGCAGGACGCTCACGTCGACCGGACCGGCACCGAGATCGAAGGAGTCCGCGATCACCGGCAGGGCTCCGTGGGTGTCGATCCGCACCCGAGCGGTGCGCCACTGATGCGCTTCGGCCCGCTCGAGCTCCGTGCCGTGACGAAGCCGGGCGAGCATCGGCAGCAGCCCGGCCCGTCCACGGCCCTCGATTGCGACGACGTCCAAGAGCCGGTCGGTGGGATCGACGTCGGAGGCGATGTGAAGTCCGAAGGCGTACAGGGGAAGGTTGGCGACAAAGAGCTGCATGAGCGTGAGGTCGTCGACACGGGTCCCGCGGGTGATGCGCACGCGGAACGGGTGGAAATGCGCGATCGCCTGGGCGCCGGCGGCAAGTGCCGAAGCGACGTGGATCGAATTCGCCCCGTGGTAGTGCGAACGCGCCTCTGAGAGGAAGCCGGCGCTGATCCCTTCGACGGTGAGGTACCGGCAGCAGGGTGTGACGGCCTCGATCAGGTCGATCGGCTTTGCCCGCCCTTCGACTGCGAGCCCCCCTGACTGCCGCTGCGGGGTCGATCGGGATTCCGAGGCTATGCGCGACGTTGTTTGCGCTTCCGGCCGGGATCAGGGCGAGCTCCGGTCTCGGGCCGACGGTGTTCGCGGCTTCGTGCAGCGTGCCGTCTCCTCCGACCAGGATGACGCGGCGCTCACCGCTGCGCTCCAGCGCCTCGATCCACTCACTCGACGACTCCGTGACGAGCGTCCGGCTCGCCGCGCTCCAGCGGGCGAGCTCGGCCTCGACGCCGGCCGACGACGTCTGGCTGCACGCCGGAAGCGTGGGGGTTGACGACGAGAAGAAGATCACCGGCCCGCCGGCGCCGGCGGACTCCTTGCCGTGCGTCTCCTCGGACCGCGGTTTGCATGGCTTCGGCACAAGCGTTTCGCGGCCGGCGGTAATGCGCATCGGAAGGGACGCGGAACCTGTCCGCGAGAACTACTGATCCTCGGCGCGGCCGGCCCCGATGCGCCCGTGAGCAGTCGGCTTGATGCTTTCGGAGAAGGAGGTGACCAGATGTCCATTCACGCAGTGCCGCGCGTGACTTCTCCCGCCGCTCGACGCGTCACAGCCGCACCGGCCCTCACGCACTGGCTCTGGCTCGCGGGCGGGCTCGCGCTCGGATTCTCGATCCCGTTTCTGCTTGCCGACGTCCTCGAGCTGAACCGAGACCTCTACTACGGCCTCTATGCCGCTGTCGTTGTCGGCTACGTCGGGGCCTGGGCGGCGATGACCGGGCAGTCGGTCCGTCGTCTCGTCTCGAGGAGGCTGGGCCTGGCCGTGGCGCTCGGCATCGTCGCGGGCGCGATCCTCACGCTCATGATCTACCGCACCGAGGATTCGACACCCCGTCCCGACGGGATCGAGCTCGCGGCCGCGATCGTCTGGCGCGGCGTGGTCTACGGGGCAGCCGACGGGCTGCTCTTGTCCGTCTTCCCGATCCTCGTTGTCTTCGCCGCCTTCGCCGGGACAAAGCTCCGCGAGCGGGCGCGCGGTACGGTCGTCGTCGCGCTGATCGCCCTCACGGCCTCATTGGCCATGACTGCCGTCTACCACGCGGGCTACAGCGACTTCCGCGGCGAGAAGCTCCGTCAACCGGTTGCGGGCGATGTCGTCTGGAGCGCGCCGACGCTGCTGACGCTCAACCCGGTCGGCGCGCCGATCGCGCACGCCGCGATGCATACGGCGGCCGTCCTTCACAGCTACGAGACGGACACATTCCTGCCGCCTCATAGCGAGGGCTAGCGGCTAGCCCTCCACCTCGACGCTCTCGAGCTTGACGCTCGAGGCGTCGGGGTGCGTGACGTCCTCGGAGAGCTCGATCTCGACCTCGGCGCCCTCGGCCATTGTGCCGGCCGCCGCGCGCTCGAAGTGCTCGCGGAAGTGGTCGGGCGTGAAGTGGGAGAGAGCTCCGCACCAGACTTGGACGGCGGTGACCCGCGTGGCACCCTCCGTCGCGGCGACCTGTTCCAGCTGCCGCACCAGCGCCTCGATCAGCGACTGCTCGTGCACTCCGCCAGCACCTCCTCGACGACGGCGTCGACTGCTTGTGCGACGGCCGGGGTCAGTTCGTCGCCGGCGGCGATGCTCTCCGCCTCGATCCCGTAGAGGACGACCCGCGCCGGGAGACGTCCGAGGGCCCTCGCCAACTCGATCGCTTCGCCCACCCCGAGCGTGTGCGTCGAGGCGGCGGAGAGCGTCGCCGGCACCGGCTTCTCGCTGACGTCGAGCCGGTGAACGGTCCCCGGCGCGGCGCCGGAACTCACCGCGTCGACGAGGAATGCGCGGTCGGCGCCGTCGAAAGCGTCCACGATCGAGACGGGCTCGCCTTCCAGCTCGCGAACCTCCACCCCCTTGGGCGCCCGCTCTCGAAGCCGGCGCGCAGCGGCGAGGCCTGCGGCGTCGTCCCCCTGCCACGCGTTGCCGATTCCGAGGACGAGCGTCAGCTGCGCTCGACCTCGAGCTGGAGGAAGTGCGTTGCACACGAGATGCAGGGATCGTGATTACGGATCGCCTGCTCGCACCGGAGGCCGAGCTCCTCGTCCGGGAGGTCGGCATAGCGCTCCACGAACCAGCGGAGGTCGTGCTCGATTGCGCGCTGGTTCTGGGACGTAGGCGGCACGATCCTCGCGTCGAGAATCGTCCCTTCGTCATCGAGCTCGTAGCGGTGCCAGAGGAGTCCGCGGGGCGCCTCGGTGGCGCCGTAACCGACCGATGACCGGGGCTCGACTTCCACGAACGGCTGGTCCGGCGGCTCGTACGACTCGATCAGCCGGAGCGCCTCGTCGCACGCGTGGACGAGCTCGATGCTCCGCACGACGATGCTGCGGAAGGGATTGCTGGACGGCGGCTCAAGGCCGACCTCCGCCGCAGCCTCCTTCGCCAGCGGCGTGAGCCCTTCGAAGTTGAGGTTGAAGCGCGCGATCGGGCCGGTCAGGTACGTCGTCCCATCCACCAGCCGCGCGTGCAGCGCGTTCGAGCGCTCGACGTGCTCCTCGACGATGTGCTCGTCGAACTCGCGTGGCGAGAAGTCGCGGCCGCCGGACGAGACGACCCGGCCGCGCTCGATCGCGTACTCGCCCTCCTGCCGCAGGGCGACGAGCTCGTGGTCGAGCTCGAGGTCGGGGCAGGGGAGGGTCGCTGCGAGTCGCACGGTCTCGAGCGAGATCTCCCGCGCCCGCTCCAGCGGCTCGACCAGGGCCGAGAGCTCACGGCGCGACGGCGCGCGATAGAAGCCGCCGACGCGGACGTTGATCGGGTGGATCTCGCGGCCGCCGACGACGGTCATCACCTGGTTCCCGGCCTTCTTTAGCTCGAGGCCCTTCGCCACGAGCTCGGGGTGGTCACGGGCCATCGCTGGAGCACTGTCGTAACCGAGAAAGTCGGGCGCATGGAGGAGGAAAACGTGCAGGGCGTGACTCTCGATCCACTCGCCGCAATAAAGGAGCCGTCGAAGCGCGTTGATCGGCTGGTCCACAGTGACCCCGAGCGCGTCCTCCATCGCATTGCAAGCGCTCATCTGGTAGGCGACCGGGCAGATCCCGCAGATGCGGGCGGTGATGTCCGGGGCCTCGAGGAACGAGCGGCCTCGCAAGAAGGCCTCGAAGAAGCGCGGCGGCTCGTAGATTCGCAACTCGACCACCTCTGCCGTGCCGTTCTCGATCACGACCCGCATCGCACCCTCGCCTTCGACCCGAGCGAGGAAGTCCGTCTTGATCGTGCGTCTACTCATGGGCCTCGCTCTGCCCACGGAACGGCTCGGCGGCGGCGTGGTAGGTGCGGAACGACCGAAGCAGGTCGCGGTTCGAGGAGCCGAGCCGCCGCATCCAACCGGCGAGCGAGGCCGTGTTCGGGCTCTCCATCGGCCCGAAGCAGCCGTAGCAGCCGCGGTGGTACGACGGGCAGATCGCGCCGCAGCCGGCATGGGTCACCGGGCCGAGGCATGGGGTCCCGTGCGCGACCATCACACAAACGTTGCCGCGCCGCTTGCACTCGATGCAGACGCTGTACGAGGGGATCGCCGGCCGACGCTCGTTCAGATAGGCGCTCAAGACCTCCAGCAGCTGGTGCTTGTTGATCGGGCAGCCGTGGAGCTCGTAGTCGACCGGGACGTGGGCGCTGATCGGCGTCGACGTCTCCAGCGTGGAGACGTACTCGGGGCTCGCGTAGACGACGGACATGAACTCGCGGACGTCGGCGAAATTGCGGAGCGCCTGGATCCCGCCGGCCGTCGCGCAGGCGCCGATCGTGACGAGCCGGCGAGACACGCGCCGCACGTGCTGGATTCGCTCGGCGTCCTCGGCCGTCGTGATCGAGCCCTCGACGAGCGAGAGGTCGTAGGGACCCCGGACGACGCCGCTCGAGGCTTCGAGGAAGTGGGCGATCTCGACCTCGCCGGCGAGGGCCAACAGCTCGTCCTCGCAGTCGAGGAGGCTGAGCTGGCACCCGTCGCAGGAGGCGAACTTCCAGACGGCGAGCTTCTTCTTCCGGGACGCGGCCATCAGACCTCCGGGACCGCGAGCAGCGACTCGATCGCCGCATAGGAGAACACGGGCCCGTCGCCGCAGACGAAGACCGGCCCGAACTGGCAGCGGCCGCACTGGCCCAGCGCGCATTTCATGTTTCGCTCCATCGAGAGATGGATCCGCGTCGGAAGCACGCCGGCGGCCACGAGGCCGGCCGCGGTAAAGCGCATCATCACCTCGGGGCCGCAGACGAATGCCGTGGTCGCGGTCGGGTCAAACTCGGCCCGCTCGATCAGCGTCGTAACCACACCGACAGGCCCGCGCCATCCGTCGTCTGCGCGGTCGACCGTCACGTGCACGGCGATCCCCGCGGCCCGCCAGCGCTCGAGCTCCCGCTCGTACAGGAGCTGGTCGGGCGAGCGCCCGCCGTAGAGCAGGACGACGCTGTGATATCGGTCCCGTCGCTCGAGCAGCCGGTAGAGGGCGCCGCGGAGCGGCGCGAGCCCGATCCCGCCGGCGGCGACAACGACGTCGCCACCCTCGGCAGCCGCAAGCGGCCATGCGGTTCCGTACGGTCCGCGGATGCCGAGCACCGCACCGCGCTTGAGGGAGCAGATCGTTCTCGTTGTCGCGCCGGCGACGCGAACCGTCTGGACGAGTCGATGGGGCTGGGAAGCGTCGCCGCTGATCGAGATCGGCACCTCACCGGCGCCGAAGGCGTAGACCATCGTGAACTGGCCCGGCGCGAAGCGGAGACCCTCGCCGCCGCCTGCCGGCTCGAAGTCGAGCGTCCAAGTGTCGGCGGTCTCGCGCCGGCGTCGCACGAGCCGGTACGGCTGCGGGAGGTAAGGAGAGGCGGGACTCGGCTCAACCATCGTGGTGATAGACGTCGAGCAGCTGCAGGCGCGTGGCCTGGAGGCGGCTGAGCATGACCTCGGCAAAGCGGCGCATCAGCTCGTAGCCGAGCTCGTGGTCCTCGACCGACTTTCCGCGCAGGCACGCCCCGTCGAAGGCGAGCGCGCGCACGTGATCGATCGCGCGGGCGTCGAAGTGCCAGCGGTAGGGCGGAAAGAGCCACGACCAGCCAAGCACGTCCTCGTCGTGGAGGGTCATCAACCGCGCGGGCCCCCGTCCTGGCACGTGCGTCTCCAGCGCGACCGTCCCGGTCCGGATGACGTAGAAGGTGTTGGCGTCATCGCCCTCGCGGAAGACGTGCTCGCCTTCCTCGAAATGCGCCGTCCCTCCGCAACCCGCGATCGTCTCGAGGTGCTGAGGCGCGAGGTCGGCGAACAAGCGGGACTCGACGAGCAGCTCCTCGACCGTTCGGATTCTCATGACGGCTCCTCCCTGAGCGCAGCGGCCTCCTCGGTGATGTCGATCCCGACCGGGCACCAGGCGATGCAGCGGCCGCAGCCGACACAGCCCGAGCTGCCGAACTGGTCGTGCCAGGTACCGAGCTTGTGGGTGAGCCAGTGCCGGTAGCGGCCGCGTGGTGAGGTGCGCACCCCGCCGCCGTGCAGGTAGGAGAAGTCGAGCGTGAAGCAGGAGTCCCAGACCTGGCGTCGCTCGGCCTCGGTCCCGGTCAAGTCGGTGACGTCCTCGACCGTCGTGCAAAAGCAGGTCGGACAGACCATCGTGCAGTTCCCGCAGGTCAGGCAGCGCTCGGCGACCTCGTCCCAACGTGGGTGGTCGCGACTCGCGGCGAGCAACTCCGGGAGCCCCTCGGTGTCGAGCTGCCGTCCCATCGAGGCGGCGGTCCGATCGACGACGCGTTCGCCGGCTTCCACGTCTTCGGCCGCTGCCTCCCGGCCGGGAAGCGTTGCGAGGAGCTCGGCACCGCGTTCGGTCCCGGCCTCCGCGAGGTACTCGCGGCGGCCGTCCTCGAGCAGCTCCGTCAGGGCGATGTCGTAGCCGAACGTCGCACGCGGACCTGTGTTCATCGAGACGCAGAAACACGTCTTGGCGGCGACGCCGCAGTTGACGGCGACGACGAAGACCCGCCCGCGCCGCGCTTCGTACTCCGGGTTGACGTAGCGGCCACCGATGAAGACGCGGTCGAGCTTCGCGATCGCGTGGAGGTCACAGGAACGGACGCCGATGAACGCCATCGGCTCGGGCTCCTCGGTGTCGTCCACGAGCTCGAGCTCGGCCTCGCCGTTCTTCCGGGCGCGGAAGAGCGTCACCGACGGCGGGTGCAGCAGGCGCTTCCACGACTGCGGGCCGACGGCGTACCCGAACAGTGCGTCGTCGTCTCGCCGGGCGAGCCGGTACGTGCCGGCTTCCTGCTCGTCGGTCCAGCCCGCGGGGAGATCGGCAGTGGAGCGGATCTCCTCGTAGACGATCGCCCCGTCGGCGATCGTCGGGCCGACGAGCCGGTAGCCGCGCTCGACCAACGCCTCCAAGAGGCCGTCCAGCGCCGGATGCTCGAGAAGCTTCACATCACCGTCAGGCTACGGACGCCCCGTGCCGGGCCCATCCGCAAATCCCTGCGAGCCTACCGCGGGAAACCCCGGTTGCAAAGCTGTCCCGCAGCCGTCACGCTGACCGCGATGTGCCTCGGAAAGATCGAGCGACTGGCGGAGGTCTGGGACGACACGGGCGCGCCAATGGCTCGCGCCGAGTGCGGTGCGATTCTCTCGCTGGCGTTCGCGCCCGACGCCGTGGCCGGCGACCACGTGCTGACCCACTCAGGGGTTGCGCTGCGGGTGCTCGACCCCGAATCCGCTGAGGACGCGGAGGCGCTGAGGGAGGCGATGAGCGCATGAGCAAGCGCTCCACGGGTATCGCCCTGGCTCTGGTCACCGCGACGATCAGCGGCTTCGCTGTCTTCCTCAACGGTTACGCGATCAAGCGCTTCGACGACGCCACGGCGTACACGACGGCGAAGAACGGGGTTGCCGCGGTGCTGCTCATCTTGCTCGCCCTGCCCGTGCTGACCCGCTCCGGCCGGCCCGGTTCGCGGCCTCGCACCCGCCGGCAGTGGCTCGGGCTCGCGGCAGTCGGGGTGATCGGCGGCAGCGTGCCCTTCGTGCTCTTCTTCGAGGCGCTCGCGCGGGCCTCGTCGACCGAGGCGGCGTTCATCCACAAGACGCTCGTGATCTGGGTCGCCCTGCTCGCGGTCCCTCTGCTCGGCGAGCGGCTCTCCTGGGCGCACTGGGCGGCGATCGCGCTCCTGATCGTGGGCCAAGCCGTTCTCGTCGGCGACGCCGGCACGGTGTCGGTCGGCTCGGGTGAGCTGATGATCCTGGGTGCCACCCTGCTCTGGTCGGTCGAGGTCGTGCTGGTCAAGCACCTGCTCGCCTCGCTGGCCGCGCCGATCCTCGCCGCGGCGCGGCTCGGGATCGGGCTCCTCGTGCTGCTCGGCTTCGTCGCGCTCTCGGGGCGCTGGAGCGAGCTCACTGGCTTCGGCGCGGAGCAGTGGGGCTGGGTGCTGCTCACCGGCGTGATCCTGACCGGCTACGTGGCCACGTGGTACGCGGCGCTCGCCCGTGCGCAGGCGGTGGATGTCACGGCAGTGCTCGTGCTGGCCGCGATCGTCACTGCGTTGCTCAACGCCGGGTACGCAGGCGCGTCGCTCGACGTGCTCGGCCTCGGCCTGATCGCCGCCGGCGGCGCGTTGATCGCTTTGCGGGCTCTCCGGCCGACCCCCGTGCCCGCGTGAGCGCCGGCGCGCTGCTGTTCGCGCGCTATGCCTACCCGCCGAACGCGCTCGGCTACTGCGGCGCGGACGAGAACCGGACGCTGCTCGAGTACGGCGAGGCCGGCGCCTCCGACGGCGGGCTCGTCCAACTCGCCCGGAGCTTCGAGGGCGCGTGGCCCTACCTGGAGCTGATCGCCGGTGCGAACGGCATTGCCGACCCGCTCGACCCCCGCGTGGTCGAGGCCTACTGGGTCGGCAGCCCACTGCTCGAGCGAGTGGACTCGAGCTCGCTGGGCGCCCACCTCGACGAGCGTTTCCGGCGGCGCGCCGGCGGCGCCTGGGAGCTGCTGGCGACCTCGATCCCGGACGGCGGCGTGCCGCACCACGACTTCCATGTCTTCGGCGTCTATCCGTGGGTCGGCCTGCTTCGCTCCGGAGACGCGACCGACCCGCTGCGCGTGCTCGAGAGCTGCCGGATCACGCCGGGCCGCGTGCTCGACGTGGGGGGCGAGACCACGACTGTCGAGGCGCGGCCGCTCGAGTGGGACGGGCGGACCCTGCGGCTCGGTGCTCTGAAGCCGCGTCGGGCGGCCTGGCGCCGTGACGGCCTGGGTTTCCTAGACGAGCTCAAGCCGGGCGACCGGGTCGCGCTCCACTGGGACTGGGTCTGTGATCGCTTGACGAGGCGCCAGGTGCAGTCGCTCGATCGCTACACACTGCGCATGCTGGCGCTCGCTAATCGCGCGTCGGCCCCGGCTGCTCTGGCCTAGCTTCGGAATCCGTTATTCCCCGCAAGCGAAAGGGCGAGTTCGCGGATGCTGCCTGCCCGCGCCGCAGGGACGATCTCCTCGATGGCTTTGGTCGGCGTGATCGGCTGGCCGCAGGAGACGAACGTCGAGCTTGCGGCGGCTTGGCGGGACCGGGGAATCCCGGCCGACCTCGTCAATCCGGCGGTGGCCACCTGCCTGCTCGGGCCCGGGGACGTCGCCGTCGGGCGGCTCGACGTCCGCCGCACGCTCGACGGGGTCGAGCTTGGGCTCGAAGTGCTCTCGGAGCTCGCCTACCGCGGCGTGCGGGTGCTCAATCATGGGAAGGCGCTCCTGCGGGCGCACGACAAGCTCCTCACCGCCGCCTACCTCGAGCGCGCGGGCGTCCGGCATCCACGCACCGTCCTCCTCGAGCCGGGAGCGGGGCTGCCCATGGAGCCGCCGTTCGTCCTCAAGCCGCGTTTCGGCAGCTGGGGCGTCGATGTCTTCCGCTGCGGCACGCGCTCGGAGTTCGAGCTCGTGCTCGCAGCCGTGGCGGACCGGCCGTGGTTCCTTCGTCACGGCGCGCTCCTCCAGGAGCTCATGCCGGCCGTCGGCCACGACCTTCGGCTGATCGTTGCGGGTGGACAGGTCGTCGGCTCGGTCCGGCGCGTCGCCGCGGCAGGCGAGTGGCGGACCAACACCTCGCTCGGGGGCCTGCGCGAACCGGTCGAGCGCGTGCCGGAGGAGGCCTCCAGGCTCGGGCTCGCCGCCGCGGCCGCCCTCGAAGCCGACCTGGTCGGCGTCGACCTACTGCCGGTGGACGGCGGCTGCGTTGTGCTCGAGCTGAACGGCGCGGTCGAGTTCGACGAGCTATACAACCTCCCGGGCCGGGACGTCTATCTCGACGCCGCCCGTGCACTCGCGATCGAGCCGGCGAGGGTGGCCGCGTGACCCCGCGGTCGCAGCTCTTCGATCCGGAGCTCGAGACCGCGACGGTCCCGCTCGACCCGCGCGGTGTCTGGGACCGGGTCTTCACCGTGGCGCCGCTCGTGCTCGTCGGCTCCAAGGAGCCGAACGGGCACTACGACATCGCCCCGAAACACATGGCGATGCCGCTCGGCTGGGGCGAGCGGTTCTGCTTCGTCTGCACGCCGCGCCATGCGACCTACGTGAACGTGGAGCGCGAACGCGCATTCACGGTCAGCTTCCCGCATCATTTTCAGGTCGTGCAGGCCGGCCTGGCCGCCACCTCTCGCGAGCCCGACGGGAGCAAGCCGAGTCTGCAGGCGCTTCCCACCTTCCGCGCGCGAGAGGTCGACGGCGCGCTCGTCCACGGCTGCTACCTGTTTCTCGAGTGCGAGCTAGACCGGCTTGTCCCGTTCGGGGACGAGGCGCTGGTCGTCGGGCGCATCGTCGCGGCGTCGGCCCGCGAAGAAGCCCTCCGCAGCCCGGACCGAGACGATGCCGAGCTTCTCCAGCGCATCGCGCCGCTCGCCTACGTCTCTCCCGGCCGCTTCACCTCGGTCTCGGAGAGCCGATCCTTTCCGTTTCCCGCCCGCTTCAGGCGGTAGGGATCCGTGACTGGCGCACAGACCATCCTGAGCTGGCTCCGGGAGCGCGAGGACGAGATGGCTGCACTCCTGCTCGAGCTGGTGAGCGCAGAGTCGCCCTCGACTGACGGCTTCGAGCCACGGGCGCTTGGTCGCGTCGCGGACGAGCTTCGCCAAGCGAATTATCTGACCCGGCGCGTCAAGGGCCACGGCTCGGACGACCACCTCTACGCCAGGCCACTGGTCCGCAGCCGTGGTCCTCATCAGCTCATCGTGGGCCACATCGACACCGTCTGGCCCCTCGGCACGGTTCGACAGATGAAGCCACGGCTGGAGGGCGGGCGGCTCTACGGACCAGGCGCCTACGATATGAAGGGTGGCCTCGTGCAGCTCGTGTTCGCGCTGCAAGCGCTGCGGGAGCGCGAGCTCGTCCCCGAGGTGACCCCGGTCGTGCTGGTGAACGCCGACGAGGAGCTGGGCAGCCCGGACTCGCGCCGCTGGATCAGGATGCTGGCGCGCGGGGCCGAGCGGGCCCTCGTGCTGGAGCCTCCGGACGGCCTCGACGGGAGGCTGAAGACCGGCCGCAAGGGCGTCGGCCGCTTCCGGGTCACGATCCTCGGCCGTGCAGCACACGCGGGGGCGAGTCCCGAGGAGGGAAGGAGTGCCATCCTCGAGCTCGCCCACCAGGTCGAAGCACTCTTCGCGCTCAACGACCGGGAGCGCGGGATCACGGTCAACGTCGGCACGATCGACGGTGGGCTGCGGCCGAACATGATCGCGCCCGAAGCGACGGCAATGGTCGATTCCCGGGCGCCGACACCGGCTGCCGCCGAGCGCGTCGAGCGAGCGATCCGCAGTCTGCGCCCCACGGGGCCAGGCCTGACGATTCAGGTCGAGGGAGGCTTCGGGCGCCCGCCGATGCCGCGCACCGACGGCAACCGGGCGCTGTCGCGGCGGGCGCGCCTGCTCGCGCGAGAGCTCGGTCTCGACGTCGCCGAGGCGCCAATGGTCGGCGGCGGCTCCGATGCGAACTACACGAGCGAGCTGGTGCCGACGCTGGACGGCCTCGGCGCCGTCGGGGACGGCGCTCACGCACTCGACGAGCACGTCGTCGTCCGGGCGATGCCGGACCGGGCAGCCCTGCTCGCGCTGCTGCTGCTCGAGCCGCCGGGAATCGCTACGAGCTCAGCCCGTCAGCAAGCGCCCTGGCGAGATCGAGCGTCGAGATCACTCCCACCGGCCGCCCGCGCTTGACAACGACGAGGTGGCCGGCGCCGCCGGCGACCATCAGCTCGGCGGCTCGGCGGATGCTGTCATCGGCGCTCACCGTCAGCGCTGGGGCCGACGTGACCGCACGGGCGGTTACACCGACCGCGCCTACGGCGATCGCGTGGGCCAGGTCGAGGTCCGAAACGACGCCCCAGAGCGTTCCTTCTTCATCCGCCTCTTGCGGATCGCTCCAGACGACCACGCTGTGGATGCGGTGTCCGGCCATCATCTGCGCGACCTTCGTGAGCGGAGTCTCGGGACGGCAGGTGACGACTCCCTCGTGCATTGCTGCGCCGACGCTGGTGGACACGGCGCCAGTCTGTCGTAGCCCGGCTTCGCTTCCATCGGCGGCCTCGCGGATCCCGCTGCGGGCAACTACCGATTGGGAACCGGGATACCGCCGATGTGCCCGCGCTTCGAGGCTCGCACGATCTGTTTCATGACCGTCGCTGCCCGTGCCCTCGCGAGGAAACGCGGCGTGCCTCGCCTGCCGCCCGAGCTCGACCGCCGCTTCGAGGCGGTCGTCTTCGACTGGGACGGCACGGCCGTGCCCGACCGGGCCGCGCCCGCTCATGAGCTTCGCGAGCTCGTCGAGGAGCTGTGCGCGCACGGGCTGAACCTGATCGTGATCACCGGCACGCATGTCGGCAACGTGGACGGGCAGCTCCAGGCGCGTCCCGCCGGGCCGGGGCGGCTCTACTTCTGCGTCAACCGAGGCTCCGAGGTGTTTCAGGCCGACGAGGAGGGGCTGCGGCTGGTCGAGCGCCGCGAGGCGACAACGGAGGAGGACGCCGCGCTCGATGCCGCCGCTGCCGACACGGTTGCCGAGCTCGCTCGTCGAGGCGTCGCCGCCGAGATCGTCTCGCAGCGGCTGAACCGAAGGAAGATCGACCTCATCCCCGAACCCGAGTGGCAGGATCCGCCGAAGGCGCGGATCACCGAGCTGCTCGAGACCGTCGAGAGCCGCCTCCGGAACGCCAGCCTCTCCGGGCTTCGGAATGCGGTCGAGATCGCGCTGGACGCCGCGCGCCGCGCAGGCCTGGCAGACCCACGCGTGACGAGCGACGCGAAGCACGTCGAGATCGGCCTCACGGACAAGTCAGATTCAGCCAGGTGGGCGTTCGCGGAGCTGGCCCGCCGCGGGATCGGGCCCTCCCTCGTCCTCGTCGCGGGCGACGAGTTTGGCCCGCTCGGCGGCCTGATCGGCAGCGACTCCTACCTGCGGGTTCCCGAGTTCGAACGAGCAGCCGCTGTCTCGGTCGGCGCGGAGCCCACCGGCGCGCCCTTGGACGTCCTTCACCTTCCCGGCGGTCCTGCCGTCTTCACGGGAATCCTCCACGACCAGCTGGAGCGCCGTCACCGCGGTGACGTCCCCGACGTCGACCGCGATCCCGCGTGGACGCTCGAGATCGCCGGCTACGACCCCCAGTTGGAGCGCCTCCGCGAGTCGCTGTTGACGGTCGCGGATGGCCGTCTCGGCACGCGCGGCGCGCCGGTCTTCGCCAACGGCGAGAAGACGCCGGGAGTCGTGTACGCGCGGGTCTACGCGCGCGAAGGCGCCGCGACGGAGCTGGCGCCGTGCCTGGACTGGCTCAGAGTCGGCCGGCCGCCCCGGCGCAGCGCCAGGCTCGATCGGACGCTCGACTTGCGCACCGGTGTCCTGCGTGAGCAGGGCCCGCTCACGGCCCTGCGCTTCTCGTCGCTCGCCCGTCCCGGCACCGTTGCGCTGCGCGTGACGGGCTCCGCGGAGCGCCTGCCGCGTGGAGGTCGCCGCCAGAAGGCCGCGCCGGTTGTCGCGGCGCTGCGCGACCGCAAACGCGGAGGATCCTTCGAGCGGCTCGGCGCCTACAACCCGGAGGAGAGCCTCGCGCATCTCGCCCTCGCCGAGGCCGAGGAGGCGGGCTTCGAACGGCTGCTCGCCGAGAACCGCGAAGCGTGGGCCCGCCGTTGGCTGGAGTCGGACGTCGTCGTCGAAGGCGATCCCGAGCTCCAACGTGCGATTCGATTCGCGCTCTTCCACCTGATCGGCTCCGTCGGTGACGGCGGCGAGGCCGCGGTGGGCGCACGCGGCCTGACCGGGCCGGCGTACAGCGGGCACGTCTTCTGGGACAGCGACGTCTTCGTGCTCCCCTTCCTCGCCGCGACCCACCCGGCGTCGGCGCGCGCGATGCTCGAGTACCGGCTGCGTCGCCTCCCCGCCTCGCTCGAGGCCGCGCGCCGGCTCGGCCGTTCTGGGGCGCGGTTCGCCTGGGAGTCGGCTGCCGACGGCGTCGACGTGACACCGTCGGCGGCCCGCCTGGCGACGGGCGAGCTCGCGCGCATCCGCACCGGTGAGCTCGAGGAGCACATCGTCGCCGACGTTGCTTGGGCGGCGTCCTGCTACGTGGACTGGACCGGGGATACGGCCTTCGCGGCAGGTCCCGGACGGCCCCTGTTCGTCGAGACGGCCCGCTACTGGGTCTCCCGAGCCCGCTATGACGGCACCGGCAAGGCACACGTCTACGGCGTGATCGGCCCGGACGAGTACCACGAGCCGGTCGACGACAACGCCTTCACGAACGTGATCGCCCGCTGGAACCTCAAGCGTGCGGCCGCGCTCCCCGGTGTGGACAAGCGCGAACGCGCGGCGTGGCTGGAGCTCGCGGACGCCCTCGTGGACGGCTACGACCCGGCCAGCGGGATCTACGAGCAGTTCGCGGGCTTCTTCGACCTCGAGCCGATCGTGATCGCCGAGGTCGCGCCGCGCCGGCCGATCGCAGCCGACCTCCTGCTCGGAGCGGAGCGCACGGCCGGGGCGCAGGTGCTCAAGCAGGCGGACGTGCTGATGCTGCACCACCTGATCCCCGACGAGGCGGCACCGGGGTCGATGCTTCCGAACCTCGACTTCTACGAGTCGCGCACGGCCCACGGCAGCTCGCTCTCGCCGGCGATCCACGCCGGCCTGCTCGCGCGCGCCGGGCGCTACCGCGCGGCGCTCGAGTCCCTCCAGATCGCCGCGCGGCTCGACCTCGATGACCTCACGGGCAGCACCGCCGGCGGTCTCCACATCGCGACGATGGGTGGCCTCTGGCAGGCGATCGTCTTCGGCTTCGCCGGTATTCGCCCCCGCGGCGACCGCCTCGTCGTCGACCCTCGACTGCCGCCGGAGTGGCACGCCCTCGAGCTCTCGTTGCGCTTCCGGGGCGACCCGCTTCGGGTTCGCATCGATCGCAAGAGTGTGAGCGTCGACTCCGAGCGACACCGCCTCGTACCCTCGAACGACCACTGGGAGGTGGCAGCGAAATGACGACAGTGCTCGCCGCATTGGACAACAGCTTGGCCGGAAACCCCGTGCTCGTGACTGCCCGCGCGCTCGCGCGCGTGCTCGGCGCGCGAGTTGGCGCGATACACGTGTCCGCGGATCACGACGGCACCGCACGCAACGTGGCCGAGGCTGCCGGCGTCCCGCTTCGCATCGTCCGCGGCCCGGTCGTCGATCGTCTGGTAGAGGCGGGCCGGGACGAGGATGTAACGGCAGTCGTGATCGGCGCGCGGGCGACGCCGTCCGGGCGCCGGCCGCTGGGCTCGACCGCGTTCGCAGTCGCCACCTCGCTGCTCAAGCCGGTTGTCGTCGTCCCGCCGGATGCACACGTCGTGCCGGAGTTCCACCGGATCCTCGTGCCGCTCGAGGGAACGACGTCGACATCGCTCGCTCCGCGCTCGATCGTCGAGCTCGGTAGGAGCGCCAAGCTCGACGTGATCGCGCTCCACGTGCACGAGGAGGAAGAGATCCCGGCGTTCACCGACCAGCCACAGCACGAGGATGACGCCTGGACGCGAGAGTTCCTCGCTCGCTACTGCCCGTGGGGGATCGGCGTCGTCCGCCTGGAGCGCCGGATCGGGAGGCGAGAGGAGCTGGTCCCGCTCGTCGCCGAGCAGACGCACTCCGACCTGATCGCACTCGGCTGGGCCCAGCAGCTCTCGCCTGGCCGTGCCCCCGTCGTCCGCGCGGCGCTCGAGCACTCGCGGGTTCCCGTCATGCTGGTCCCCGTGCATGTGCCCGCCGAGGTCAGGGAAGGAGCGCGCCAATGACAGAGACAGCCTCCACCACGCGGCTGACTACCGACGAGGTGCGCCTGCTCGACGCCTACTGGCGCGCCGCCAACTACCTCTCTGTCGGGCAGATCTTCCTGCTCGACAACCCGCTCCTGCGAGAACCGCTGCAGCCCGAGCACGTGAAGCCTCGTCTCCTCGGCCACTTCGGTACCACTCCGGGTCTCAACCTGATCTACGCGCATCTGAACCGCGCCATCCAACGGAGAGACCTGAGCGCGATCTACGTTACCGGGCCGGGCCACGGCGGCCCCGGCCTGGTTGCAAACGCGTATCTCGAGGGGGCCTACTCGGAGGTCTACCCGCACATCGGGCACGACGAGGAGGGTCTGCGCGAGCTCTTCCGGCAGTTCTCGTTTCCGGGCGGGGTCCCGAGCCACGTCGCGCCGGAGACACCCGGTTCGATCCACGAGGGCGGCGAGCTCGGCTACGCGCTCGCGCACGCCTACGGCGCGGCGTTCGACAACCCCGACCTGCTCGTCGCCTGCGTCGTGGGCGATGGTGAGGCGGAGACCGGGCCGCTCGCGACGAGCTGGCACTCGAACAAGTTCTTGAACCCGGCCAGCGACGGCGCCGTACTCCCAATCCTGCATCTGAACGGCTACAAGATCGCGAATCCGACGATCCTCGCGAGGATCCCGGAGAGCGAGCTCGTCTCGCTCTTCGACGGCTACGGCCACCGGCCACTGCTCGTGACCGGCGGTTTCGACGGCGAGCCGGCCGAGCAGGTCCACCAGCGCTTCGCGGCCGCGCTCGACGAGGCGCTCGACGAGATCGCCGCGATCCAGCGCCGCGCCCGGGACGGCGGGAACCACGACCGCCCGCGCTGGCCGATGATCGTCCTGCGGACGCCCAAGGGCTGGACCGGTCCGCGCGAGGTCGACGGGCAGCAGGTCGAGGACAGCTGGCGCTCGCACCAGGTGCCGATGACGGATGTCCGCGACAACGCCGATCACCTGGGCGTCCTCGAGGACTGGCTGCGGAGCTACCGGCCCGAGGAGCTGTTCGACTCCCGCGGGGCCCTCGTTCCGGACCTCGCCGAGCTCCCGCCGCGCAGGGAGCGCCGGATGAGCGCGAACCCCCACGCGAACGGCGGCCTCCTGCTTCGAGACCTCGTCCTGCCGGACTTCCGCGACTACGCCGTGCAGGTCGACGAGCCTGGACGGCAGACCAGCGAGGCCACGCGAGTGCTCGGGGCCTTCCTCCGTGACGTCATGAGGCGCAACCCGGAGAACTTCCGCGTCATGGGCCCGGACGAAACCGCGTCGAACCGCCTGGCCGCGCTGTTCGAGGTCACCGGCCGCACGTGGCAGGCCGACATCCTGCCGACCGACGAGGGCCTCGCGCCCGACGGTCGAGTGATGGAGATCCTCTCCGAGCACCTCTGCCAGGGCTGGCTCGAGGGGTATCTGCTCACCGGAAGGCACGGTCTCTTCAACTGCTACGAGGCCTTCATCCACATCGTCGACTCGATGTTCAACCAGCACGCGAAGTGGTTGAAGGTGACACGCGACATCCCTTGGCGGCGGCCGATCGCCTCGTTGAACTATCTACTGACATCACACGTGTGGCGGCAAGACCACAACGGGTTCTCGCACCAGGATCCCGGCTTCATCGACCACGTTGTCAACAAGAAGGCCGAGATCATCCGGGTCTACCTGCCGCCCGATGCGAACACGCTCCTCTCGGTCGCGGACCACTGCCTGCGCAGCCGGGACTACGTGAACGTGATCGTCGCCGGCAAGCAGCCCAGTCTCGACTACCTGTCGATGGACGAGGCGATCGTCCACTGCACGCGCGGAATCGGGATCTGGGAGTGGGCTTCGAACGAGGACGGAGCCGAGCCAGATGTCGTCCTCGGTTGCGCCGGCGACATCCCGACGCTGGAGACCCTCGCGGCCGCGGCGATCCTGCGCGAAAGGCTGCCCGAGCTACGGGTGCGCGTCGTCAACGTGATCGACCTGATGCGCCTCCAGCCGGAGTCGGAGCATCCGCACGGTCTCTCGGACCACGAGTTCGACTCGCTGTTCACGACGTCGAAGCCGATCGTCTTCGCGTACCACGGCTACCCGTGGCTGATCCACCGGCTGACCTACCGGCGGACGAACCACCCGAACCTGCACGTTCGGGGCTACAAGGAAGAGGGCACGACCACGACGCCGTTCGACATGGTCATGCTCAACGACCTCGATCGCTTCCACCTCGTGATCGACGTGATCGACCGCGTGACGGGCCTCGCGGAGCGCGCGGCGCCGCTGCGCCAGGAGATGATGGACGAGCGGCTTCGGGCCCGCGCTTACACGAGAGAGCACGGCGAGGACCAGCCGGACATCCGCGGCTGGACCTGGCCCTCATAACCCACGGGTCAGGTCTCTAACGCACCGGCGTCTGAACGCGCGCCGGTGAGGAACAGCCGGAGAGCGGTTGAGCTCATGTCTTCCACTCCCATTCCGGCGGCCTCGCCTGTCCGGACGCAGGCTCCGACGATGGCGAGGAACGATTCGACGAGGGTGGCGACTGGGACATCGGTGCGGATCTGATCAGCCTTGCGGCCGCGCTCGAGGAGGGCTTCGAGCGGCGCGGTGAACCCAGGCTCGGGAGGGCGCCGCTCGCGCAAAAGGACGATGAAGTCCTCACCGACCGCGACGAGAGCGCGGACGGCGCGCGCAAGTCCTTCCTCGACCGGGACCTGGCCGAGGTTCGCCTCCGCAAGGCGTCTCCCGGCCTCCTCGTTCGCCATGGCTTCGAGCGCCTTGATGAGCGACTCGCGGTTGGGGAAGTAGCGGTAGAGCGTGCCGCGTGTGATCTCTGCTGCGGCTGCGATCTCCGCCATGCTGGCGGCCTCGCGGGCGGCGAGCACCCGTGCCGCCGCGAGGAGGATTCGGCTCCTTGTGCCCTGGCGCTGTTCGGTCATCGACCCCTTCGCTGCGACACGAGTGTCGCATCAAGGAGACACCATTGAATTTTTGTGAGGTCTGTGATCAAATCACCTGAGAACGGGATTGACGCGGCACCGTACAGCCGAAAAAGCCCCGATGCGGCGGGGCTCTATCAGCTTGACCGGGGGGAGAGAGGGGAAGTGATGAGCACCACTCGCTACTCACGGCGGACCTTCGTCACGTGGGTCGGGGGCATCGGCGCTGGCTTCTACTTGTTCGGTCGGCTACCCGGCATGAGTGGGCCGGTCGCGCTTGCGCAGATCCCCGGCGGAACGCTGGATCCAGCCGATGTCCCGAAGTTCGTCACACCGCTTCTGATCCCGCCGGTGATGCCGAAGGCAGGCACGATCGTTCGGCGGGGTCAGACGGTCGACTACTACG
>JBOHAU010000175.1:0-13179 GCA_050698015.1 Gaiellaceae bacterium | reverse complement strand
GCCCCGTACAGGACCTCCGGAGTCGCCCGCAGTTCCTCGAACACGCCTCGCTACTTCGTTCCGTACAGCCGGTCGCCTGCGTCGCCCAGGCCCGGGAGGATGTAGCCCTTGTCGTTCAGTTCGCGGTCGACGGAGGCGACGACGATCGGCACCTCTGGGTGGTCGCGGTGGACGCGCTCGATGCCCTCCGGCGCGGCGATCAGCGCGATCAGCCGGACCGAGGTCGCACCGGCGCGCTTGACGATCTCGACGGCGGCGGCGGTCGAGTTCCCCGTCGCGAGCATCGGGTCGAGGAGGATGACGTCGCGGTCAGAGAGGTCGTCCGGCAGCTTCACGTAGTACTCGACCGGCTCGAGCGTCTCCTCGTCGCGGAAGAGGCCGATGAACCCGACGCGCGCGCCCGGGACGAGCGAGAGCACCGCGTCGAGCATGCCCATGCCCGCTCTCAGGATCGGGCATACCGCGACCTTCTTCCCGGAGATCCGCCGCGCGGTCGTATGCTCGAGCGGCGTCTCGATCTCGGCCGCCTCGTCCGCGAGGTCCTTCGTCGCCTCGTACGTCAGCAAGAGCGTCAGCTCGTTCACGAGCTGCCTGAACATCTGTGTCGTCGTCGTGACGTCGCGGAGCAGGCCGAGCTTGTGCTGGACGAGCGGGTGCGTCACCTCCGTCACCGTGCCGACGCCCGACGTGACCAGCTGGCCCGAGCCCTCCACGTCCTCTACACGCTCTCTCCGCCGAAGGTCGGATAGGCGGTCATGCCGGGATACAGCGGCCGCCGCTCGCAGAGCGCGGCGCTCCGGGCCGCGAGCTCCTCGAGATCGCCGTTCGCGTCGAGCGCGGCGACGATGATCCGCCCCACCTCGCGGACGTCCTCCTCGTCGAAGCCGCGCATCGTCACGGCGGGCGTCCCGACCCGGACACCCGACGCGACCGTCGGTGGCCGCTCGTCGAACGGGATGGTGTTCCGGTTGACCGTGATCCCGACCTCGGCCAGCCGCTCCTCCGCGTCCTTCCCGCTCCACTCGGACCGCCGGAGATCGACGAGTAGAAGGTGGGTGTCGGTCCCGCCGGTCAGCACCTCGAGCCCGCCCTCCTGGAGCGTCTCCGAGAGCACGTCCGCGTTCGCGCGGATCTGCTGCTGGTACCGGCGGAACGGCTCGGAGGCGGCGATCTTGAAGCAGGTCGCCTTCGCGGCGATGACGTGGTTCAGCGGGCCGCCCTGCATCCCGGGGAACACCGCCCGGTCGACCGCCTGGCCGTGCTCCTCCTTGCAGAGGATGAAGCCCGAGCGCGGCCCGGCCAGCGTCTTGTGCGTCGTCGACGTGACGAAGTCGCAGTCGGGGACAGGGCTCGGATGGATGCCCGCCGCAACGAGTCCCGCGAAGTGCGCCATGTCGCAGAGGAGCAATGTGCCCACCTCGTCCGCGATCTCGCGGAACCGTGACGTCTCGACCGTCCGCGGGTATGCCGATCCGCCGCAGACGATCAGCTTCGGCCGGTGCTCCTTCGCGAGCGCGAGCACGTCGTCGTAGTCGACCATGTTGGTCGCACGCGAGACGCCGTAGTGCGCGATCGTGTAGAGGCGGCCGGAGAAGTTGACCTTCATCCCGTGCGTCAGGTGGCCGCCGTGCGAGAGCTCGAGCGAGAGGATCGTGTCACCCGGCTTGAGCGCCGCCATGTACACGGCCATGTTCGTCTGCGCGCCCGCGTGCGGCTGGACGTTGGCGTGCTCCGCGCCGAATAGCTCCTTCGCCCGGTCGATCGCGGTCTGCTCGATCTCGTCGACGACCTCGCAGCCGCCGTAGTACCGTTTGCCGGGATAGCCCTCCGCGTACTTGTTCGTCGGCGTCGATCCGGTCGCCTCGAAGACGCTGGGCCACGTGAAGTTCTCCGAGGCGATCAGCTCGATCTGGCCACGCTGCCGCTCGAGCTCGCGGCCGAGGAGCTCGGCGATCTCCGGATCGATCTCCGCGAGGCCCGCGGTGCGGAGCTGTTGAAGCGTCTCCTGCGCGACGGCCATCGCCGCCAATCGTATCCCCCCTTGCGGCCGTAACCCCGTATTCTCCCCTCGTTACAACGCATAGCCAAAGCCGCGGGTAAGAGGGGTCAGCACGTGAGTCGGGGGAGCTCAGGCTGGATTGGAGGATCCGCCGCGGTCGTCGCGGCGCTACTGGTCGCCGCCTTCGCGGGTTCGGCGCCTGCCGCGGCGCCGGCGAACGACAACTTCGCCGGCGCTCAGTCCATCTCCGGGGAGACGGGCAGCGCGGCGGGGAACAACGCCGAGGCGACCGCCGAGCCGGGGTGAGCCGTCGCACACCGGCTGGGACGCGGCGTACTCCGTCTGGTACAGCTGGACGGCTCCCTACACGGGGAAGGCCGTTTTCGAGACGGCTGGCGCCTATGTCGGGATCGGCGTCCACACGGGAAGCGCCGTCAACGCGCTGACGTGGGTGGCGAGCAAGTACGGCTACGGGACGGGTACGTCCTCGAAGGTCGTCTTCAGCGTCACGGCAGGCACCGTCTACAGAGTCGTTCGTCGACAGCGCTTACAGCGCACGTGGCGCGTTCACGCTCTCGTGGCGCCGGGTGCAGCCGCCGGCGAACGACGCGTTCGCGAACGCACAGGCGATCAGCGGCCTTAGCGGCACCGTTCAGGGCACGACGTTCGCTGCGGGAACCGAGACGGGAGAGCCGATGCACGACGGCTACCCGTGGGCCTCGATCTGGTACCGCTGGGTACCGCAGTTTCTCACCGGCCTGACGTTGAGGCGCGCGAAGACGGGGCTGGCGCGCGCCGGTGCCGCCTCGGTCGGGTGACCCGGACCTACTCGCCGCGCGTCGCGAAAGGCCGCGTGATCACGCAGCGTCCGCGGCGAGGTCTGCGACTCAAGCTCGGCGCGCGCGTGAGCGTGACGATCAGTCTCGGACTCCGGCCGCCGTCCTGACCAGCGCGAGCGCCTCGTCCCTCGGAACGGCGCCCTCGCGCACTACGACGGGCCCGCGGGCGGTGAGATCGATGACCGTCGAGGGCGTTCCGGGGAGCGGGCCGGCGTCGAGGACCGCGGCGCAGCCGTCGCGAAGCTCCTGAGGAATCTCGCCGACGCTGCGCGGATCCGGCCCACCCGGTAGGTTCGCGCTCGTCGCGGCGACGGCTCGGACCTGGCGCAGCACCGCCGCGGCCTCGCCGGAGAGCTCGGGAATCCGCACGCCGATCGTCCGGGGCCGGTCGCCCGTGAGCCAGGGGAGACGACGCGCGGGGTTCGGAAGGATCAGCGTGAACGGCCCGCGCAGCAACGGCTGTCCGGCCAACTCGGGGATCGCATCCAACAGGACGGCCTCGTCCGCGGCGACGAGCGCGGTCGGCTGGAGGTCGGCGCGGCCCTTGAGCGTGTACAGCTTGCGAACGGGCTCCTCGTGAAACGCGTCGGCGCAGAGACCGTAGACGGTGTCGGTCGGCAGCACGACCGGCTCCCCTGCCCGGATCCCGGCGACGACGTCCTCGATCACGGCATCCCCCCGACGACGACGCGGTCGACGCCGGCGAGGTCGGGCGTCGAGCCGACCTCGACATAGCCGAGCTCACGGAGACTTGCCGCGACCGCGGGAGCCTGCCCGTCTCCGACCTCGAGCACGAGCGCCCCGCCTCGCCGGAGAACCGGTCGGACGGCTGCCGCGATCTCGGCGTGCCGCCCGGTGCCGACGAGGGCCTCGCGGGGCTCATGGCGGACTTCGGGCTCGAGCCCGGCGACTGCTTCGGGCGCCACGTACGGCGGGTTCGAGACCACGAGGTCGAACGGCCCCTCGACACCGGCGAGCAGGTGACCGAGCAGAAGCTCGACCCTTCCGTCCAGGTCGAGCCGAAGCTTGTTCGCCTTGGCAACCTCGAGGGCGTCCGGCGAGGAATCGGTCGCGACAACGCGCGCGTCGGGCCGCTCGTCCGCGATCGAGAGCGCGATCGCACCCGAGCCGACGCCGATGTCCAGTACCTGCGGCTGCTCCTCCCCTTCGAGGAGCTCCAAGCAACGCTCGACGAGGATCTCGGTCTCGGGACGCGGGATCAGCACCCGCGGATCGACCCCGAGCGTCAGCCGCCGAAAGCCCCACTCGCCGAGCACGTAGGCCAGCGGCTCTCGTTTTCGCCTGCGCTCGACAAGCGACCGGAGACGAAGAAGCTCGTCCTCGCGCAGCGGCCGGTCCGCGCCGTAGAGACCGGTGCGCGTCCCCCCGATCACGTGCGCGGCAAGCCATTCGGCGTCGACCCGAGGTGACGGGCAGCCCGCCTCCTCCAGCTCGGACGCGACCTCGCGGATCGCCTCTCGGATGGTCACACGGGCTCTGGTTCGAGCGCGCGCCGGCGCTCCTCGGCCGACAGTGTCTCCGTGAACTCGCCGAGCTCGCCGCCGAGCACCGCGTCGAGGCGGTGAAGGGTCAGCTTCACGCGATGGTCCGTCACCCGGTTCTCCGGAAAGTTGTACGTGCGGATCTTCTCGGCGCGCTCGCCGGAGCCGATCTGCGAGCGCCTCGCGCTCTCCAGCTCCGCGCGCTGCTTCTCGCGCTCGAGCTCGTACAGCCTCGCGCGGAGCACGCGGAGCGCCTTCGCGCGGTTCTGAATCTGGGACTTCTCGTCCTGCATCGAGACGACGAGCCCCGTCGGAAGGTGCGTGATCCGCACGGCTGAGTCGGTCGTGTTCACGCTCTGCCCGCCCGGGCCGGTGGAGCGATAGACGTCGATCTTGAGCTCGTTCGGATCGATCTCGACCTCGACCTCCTCCGCCTCCGGCATCACGGCCACCGTCGCGGTCGAGGTGTGGATGCGCCCCTGCGACTCGGTGGTCGGAACGCGCTGCACGCGGTGCGTGCCTCCTTCCCACTTGAAGACGGAATACGCGCCGTCGCCCTTGACGGCGAAGACGACTTCCTTGTAGCCGCCGCCTTCGCTCGGGCTCGACGAGAGCTGCTCGGTCGCGTACCCTCGCCGCTCCGCGTAGCGCGTAAGCATGCGGAACACGTCGCCGGCCCAGAGCGCGGCCTCGTCGCCGCCCACGCCCTGCCGGATCTCCAGCAGCACGTCTTTGTGGTCGGCGGGGTCGGCTTCGACCAGCGCGAGCTTCAGCTCCTCTTCGAGGCGCGCGACCTCCGCTGGATCGGGGGCGAGGTCCGCCAGCTCGGGGTCGTCGCGGGTCGCCTGGAGATCCTCCTGGGCACGACGCCACTGCTGCGCGAGCCGGTACGGCCCCTCGAGCTCCTTCAGGCGCCGTCCGATGTCGGCCGCCTGTCGGTGGTCGTTATAGACGGCAGGGTCGGACATGCGCTCCTGCGTCTCCGCGTACGAGCGCTCGAGCTCCTCGACCAGTCGTTCGATCCCTGACACGAAATCAAGGTTAGCCCTGATGTCCGGCGAACCAAGCGGTGTCACGATCGCGGTGAAGTGAGATGTCGGACGGTTCGGATGAGCATTCGTCGACCACAGCGGGCCTCAATCTCCTGGCTGTGCTCCTGGTCCATGTCTTCGTCGGGATTCCGGTGCTCTCCATGGTCACCTTCGCGGTCTCGAATTCAACCGCCGGTGTGGTCTGGGGAATCTGCGCGGTCGTTCTGTGGATTGCCGGCGTCGTCAGGAGCACGCGCAGGCGCCGCGACTTCGGCGCCGCCTGGGGCGCAATGCTCGGCTCCTGGCTACTCGGCGCGCTCGGGCCGATCGGCGCCGCCTACGCCGCATATGCCTGGGTTTTCAAGCCCCAGGAGGAGCCTGTGAACCCCGAGGTCGAGCGCCGCCTCAACCTGTTCGCTACGCGCCTCGCGGAGCTTCAGCGCGAGCTGGTGGAGATCCGCCGTCTCGCGGAGGGCGAGACCGTCGCTCCGCCGGCTCCTGTGGTTCCGGCGCCGCCACCGCCGCCCTCGCCCGCGGCGAAGCCGCAGCCCGCGGCGAAGCCGCAGCCCGTGCCGGAACCGCGGCGCGAACGCTCCTACTGGGATCGGGAGATCGATTTCGGCCGGCTGCTCGGCGCCCAGGGGCTCGCGTGGGCCGGCGGGATCGTGACCGTGCTCGGGGTCGTCTTCTTCTTCGTGCTGGCGGTCAACCGCGGCTGGATCGGCCCGGTCGAGCGCGTCGGGCTCGGTGCGCTCGCGTCGCTGCTCGTCTTCGCGGGCGGCCTCTGGCTTCACCGGCGCTACGGCCCCACCTATTCGGCCTACGGCGCGGTGGGCGCGGGCCTGGCCGGCGGTTACGCGACGCTAGTGGCCGCTGCGGCCCTGTACGGCCTCGTCTCCGACCTGCAGGCACTCGCGATCGCGGCAGGGATCGGCGCCGTCGGCCTCGCCACCTCGCTGCTCTGGGGCTCCGAGCTCGTCGCTGGAATCGGTCTGATCGGGGCGACGCTGATGCCGATGATGGTCCTGTTCGAGGAGGACCTGTCTCCGCTCGGGACGGCCTTCGCCGGAATCGTCTTCGCGGCCACGGCCGCCGTCGCCGTCGCGCGCAGGTGGCCGTCGCTCCTCGCTGCCGGCTTCCTCGTGAGCCTGCCGCAGATCGCGATTCTCGTCGCCGAAGGCGACGTGACGGACTGGGGCCGCGTGATCCTCGCCGCGCTGTTCACGGCGCTCTACGTCGCTGCGGCGCTCGGTCTGCACTGGGCGAGCGAGGAAGATGGTCTGCCCACGCTGTCCGCGACGCTCCTGATCGTCGCCGGCGTCCTCGCCGGCGCCACCGGCGCCGCGCTCTTCGACGGCGACGATCGCGGGTGGATCATGCTCGCGGCGGCGGGTGCGTTCGGCGTCCTCGCGGCGGCGGTGTTCCCCCGGCCGACGGACCGCGATCTCAGCGCGTTGCTCGGAGCGATCGCACTCGCACTCGCCGCTGTCGGGCTGGCGGTCGTCCTCAGCGGGCCGAGCCTCGCGATCGCCTGGGCCGCCGAGGCCGCCGTCCTGGCCTGGCTCGCCCGGCGCATCGACGAGCCGCGCTACTCGCTCGCGGGCCTCCTCTACCTCGCCGCCGCCGCGGTCGACGCCGTGATCGAGGCGCCGCCGGCGGATCTCTACGAAGCGGTCAGCGAACCTGCCCGCGGCGCCCTCGCACCGCTCGCGGTCGCCCTCGGCGGAGCCGTCGTCGCCTTCTATTCCCGTGGGTGGCCGGAGCAGCGGTCGGAGAGCGGCGTCTTCGCCTTGTTCGAGCCGGTGATGTCGCGCTTCCGCGCTTCGCACCGGCTCTGGCGCTGGAGCGCGGCCTGGCTGGCGGGAGTCGCGGCTGTGTATTCCGCGTCGCTGGCTGTCCTCGGAGCCGCGCAGGCGATCGACGACTCCTCGGTCGAGCTCGCTTTCGAGCGGGGCCACATCTTCGTGATCGGCCTGTGGGCGCT
Organism: Gaiellaceae bacterium; assembly: GCA_050698015.1. Taxonomy (GTDB): domain Bacteria; phylum Actinomycetota; class Thermoleophilia; order Gaiellales; family Gaiellaceae; genus JACDAN01. The sequence goes on along the minus strand of JBOHAU010000175.1, from coordinate 5,824 downwards.
GGTCGCGCTCGGCCTCGTGCTCGCCGACCGGCGCCTCGAATCGCCGCACCTGCGCGCCGGTGGACTGCTGCTCGCCGGTGCGACCTTCGTCCAGGCGACCACGTTCGGCGCCAGCGAGCTCGCGGGCGACCGCCGCGGCGCCATGTTCCTCGTCGCCGCAGCCGGCCTGATCGCCGTCGCCTTCGCCGACGCCATCCCCGTCCGGGCGAACGACCCTGCCCTTTGGCCCTCGGTCCTCGCGATCGGCAGCATGGGCCTTGCCTTCTTCGGGCTCGCAGAGCTCGTCGCCGACGGCCGCAACGAAGGTCTCGCGTGGCTCGGCCTGGCCGCCCTATTCGCCGTGCTCTCGGCCGTCGTGCTCCGGGCAGAGCGGGACTTCGCCACCGTCCTCTGGGGGCTCGCCGCGATCGTGGCCGCGATCGGCTTCGCGACCGTCCTGAGCGGGAACTGGCTCGTGCTCGCCTGGTGCGCGACGGCAGCAGGTGCGGCGGTGCTCGGCTCGCTCGTCGACGAGGACCGCCTCACGTACGGCGCTGCGGGCTATCTGGCGCTGGCGCTGACGTACACGCTGGGCGACCTCGCCGCACCGAGCGACTTCTTCAGCGCGAACGCCGAGCCGGCGGCCGGCGTCCCGAGCGTCGCGCTGGTGGTCGGCGCGGCACTGGTCATGCTGCTCTACGGAACGCTTCCTCCGCTCGGAGAGAAGCTGCGGGGACCTGCGGTCGCGGGCGTGGCGGTCCTGTCGATCTACGGGCTTTCGCTGACGATCCTCGGCCTCTTCCAGTGGGTCGGGCAGGCCGGCTTCGAGACCGACTTCCAGCGCGGCCATTCCGCGGTCAGCGCGTTCTGGGGCGTGATCGCCCTGGCGACGCTCTACGTCGGCCTGACACGGGAAATTCGCGTCCTGCGCCTCGCCGGCTTCGCGCTCTTCGGGCTCGCCCTCGCCAAGCTCTTCGTCTACGACCTTGCGAACCTGAGCTCGATCACAAGGGCGCTGTCGTTCCTCGCGGTCGGCGCGGTGCTGCTCCTCGCCGGGTTCTTCTACCAGCGCCTGGCCGCGGTCACGCGCGAGGCCTAGGCCATCACTTCGACCTGGCGCTCCTCCGGGTCGAGCCGGCCCTCCCGCTGGAGAACGTCCTTGAGCGCGCGGATCGAGACTTCGAGCTGGTCGAGCGTCGGCTCGCGCGTCGTCAGCCGCTGGAGCCAGAGGCCGGGCGCGAGCAGCGTCATCAGGATTCTGTTGCCCGTGTGCTTGCCCGCGAAGCGGATCAGCTCGTAGGCGATGCCGGCGATCAAAGGCAGGAGCAGAATCCGGCTCGCGATCAGCCAGTACCACTCCGGGCGCCCGAAGAACGCGAAGACGAAGATCGCGATCACCATTACCCAGAGCAGGAACGCGGTCCCGCAGCGGGGATGGATGAGGCTATAGCGCTGGACCCGCTCGGGCTCGAGCTCGTCGCCGGCCTCGTACGCGTTGATCGCCTTGTGCTCCGCCGCGTGGTATTGGAACACGCGCTTCAGGTCGGGCAGGAACGAGATCAGGACGAGATAGAGGATGAAGATCGTGACGCGGATCAAGCCCTCGACGACGACGAACGCACCTGTCGTCTCGACCGGCAGCCAGCTCGTCACGAGCGCCGGCGTGACCTTGAAGAGCAGCAGCGCGAAGCCGATCGCGATCGCGAACGCGAAGATGAGCGCGCCGCGCCCGATCTCGGTCGAGACCTCCTCGTCGTCCCCTTCCTCCTGCGCGGCGTAGTTCGCCGAGATCGCGAGGGCGCGGAAACCGATCGCCAGTGACTCGCCGAGCGCGATGATCCCGCGGATGATCGGCAGCCGGAACACCGGGTGCCGGGCCATCACGGAGTTGATCTCGTGGTTCAGCTGGGCGATCTCGCCGTCGGGCTTGCGGACCGCGAGCGACCAGTTCGACGGGCCGCGCATCATCACGCCCTCGAGCACAGCCTGACCCCCGATGGGAGCGCTCACAGTTTCAGCTTACGGCTAACCGCGGCGAGCGCCGCCCGCGCGCTCGAGCCGGCGCTGGAAGCGCTCGACGCGTCCACCCGTGTCCAGCAGCTTCTGCTTGCCCGTGTAGAACGGATGGCAGTTCGAGCAGATCTCGACATGCAGCTCGGGCTTCGTCGAGCGCGTCTCGAACTCGTTGCCGCAGGAGCAGCGAACGGTCGCGGTGACGTATTCGGGGTGGATGTCGGGCTTCACGGTCGGGCCAGGATAGCAGCAGCCGTTTCTCCCGAAACGTTGCCTCCCGTGACGACGGCGACAACGGTTTCACCGCCTTGCAGCGGGACTTTCGCCGCTCGGAGCGCGGCAACCGCCGCCGCTCCGGCCGGCTCACAGGCGAGCTTCGCGCGTTGGTAGAGAAACCGCATCGCGTCTTCGATCTCGTCGTCCTCGACCAGCACGACGTCGAGTGCGCGCGCCTTCGCGATGCGGATCGGGTGCTCACCGGCGAACGGCGCGTTGAGGCCGTCGGCGATCGAGCGGGCGGCCACGGGGGTGGACTCGCCCGCAGCGAGCCCGGCGGTCAACGCCGTCGAGCTCGACGGCTCGACGCCGACGACGCGCGTGTTCGGCAACGCCGTCGCGATCCCGGCCACGAGGCCTCCGCCGCCGACGGGGACGAGGACGACATCCACGTCGGGAACGTCCTCCTCGATCTCGAGCCCGACCGTCCCCTGACCGGCGATCACGAGCGGGTCGTCGAAGGGATGCACGAGCGTGCGGCCCGTTTCTTCCTGGAGCCGGCTCAGGCGCTCGAAGACGGTGTCCGGCGTCGAGACCTCGAGGTCGACGGCGGCGCCGTAAGCCCTCGTGGCTTCGATCTTCGCCTGACTCGCCGTCGACCACATCACGATCAGCGCGTCGAGTCCCTCGAGACCTGCACAGTAGGCGAGGGCCTGGGCGTGGTTGCCCGCTGAGGCAGCGATCACGCCCTGCGCGCGCTCCTCGTCCGTGAGCGAGCGCAACTTGTTCAGGACGCCACGCGGCTTGAACGAGCCGGTTCGCTGAAAGAGCTCCGCCTTCAGGAACACCCGCGGTCCGAGCGTCGCCGAGGTGAACACCGGCGTGCGGTGGAGGTCGCCGCCGATCGTCTCTCGCGCAGCCAGGACGTCGTCACGATTGATCACAGCGCGTTCAGGGTATTGGGGTGGCGATGGACACGGCACAAGTAGAGCCGAGAGCGGAGCGCAAGCGCAACCACTGGCGCTGGAGCGGCTACCTCACTGGGGCGTTCTTCCTCATTCTCGGGTCGCTCCCGACCGCAGAGGACCGTGAAGAGGGCGCGGCCTATGCGCTGGGCGCGTTCTTCGGCGCGCTCGTGATCCCGCTGGCAATCGCCTTCGCCTTGCGGCTTGCCTACGTGAAGCTGATCAGGCGCGACGGCCGTCCCGTTTGGTCGCCCTGGCTCGTGTTCGTCGCCGGGGTGATCGCGCTTCTGGCCCAGGCCGGTCGGCTGAACCAAGAGTCCTAGGTCAGCTTGTACTCGGGCCCTGAACCGCCCTCGGGCGGAGTGAGGCGCCCGCCCTTCGCCGTGATCGCGCCGCACTGGACGCAGTTCGAGGGCGTGACCTCGACGCCGCCGTCCTTGGCCTCGTAGACCTGCGCCGGACACATCCGCTCCCAGAGAAGGGCGATCTCCTCCGGGACGTCCGTTCGCACCCTCAGGTGGTTGGGCGCGTCATCTCGCGTCTTGTTCCCGGAGAGGTAGACCGACGAGAGCTTGTCGAAGGTGAGCTTGCCGTCCGGCGCCGGGTACCGGGTCGAGCGGTTCGTCCGGATCAGCGTCTGCGCGCCGTCGGGCTCGGTCCGCATGTCCCTGGCCGGCAACTTGCCGAAGCTGGCCGTCGCCGCACCTGCGACGGCGCCGCCCATCAGGATCCCGTGGGCGAACGCCGGCCGCATGTTGCGGACGCGCTCGAGGTCCTTCCACACGTAGGTCTCGCGCAGGGACTCGTCGTACGAGGCCAGAGCGCCCGGCGTCCACGGAGTTCGTCCGGGCTGCAGCGCCGCGAACGCCGCTTCCGCCGCCAGCCGGCCCGACTCGATCGCATAGTGGATCCCCTTCAGCGCCGGGACGTTGACGAAGCCGACGCCGTCGCCGCAGAGGAGGAGCCCAGACGCATGGAACCGCTGCGGAAACGCCAGGAAGCCGCCCTCGGGGATCGTCTTCGCGCCCCAGCCGATGCGCTCTCCGCCCTCGAGGATCCTTCGAACGAGCTTGTGCGTCTTCAACTCCTGGAGCAGGTCGTGAACGGAAAGCTCGGCGTCCCGGTAGTCGAGGCCCACGACCAGGCCGAGCGTGACCATGTCCTCGCCCATCGGGTAGATGAACGAGCCGCCGAACTCGCGGTACTTGCGCCCACCGCGCAGCGGCCAGCCCATGGTGTGGATGACCCGGTCGAGCGGCCGCGAGACCTTCCAGACCTCCTTGACACCGAGGGCCCAAACCTGCGGGTTCTCGCCGGCGAGGCCCAGCCGGTCGATCGCGGCGCCCGTCAGGTGGCCCTGGGTTCCCTCGGCGAGGACGGTGACCTTGGCCGTCACGTCGGAGCCGGGCTCGAAGTTCGGCAGCGGCTCGCCGTCCCGCCCCCGGCCCTTGTCGCCCGTGCGCACGCCGACCGTCCTCGCTCCGGTGAGAAGCAGCCTCTCGGCGGTCGTCTCCGGAAGGATCACCGCGCCCGCCGCCTCGGCCTGCTCACCGAGCCAGCGCGAGAGTTGTGACAGGGAAGCGACGAAGTTTCCGTCATTCCGCATCGTCGGCGGGGTCGGGATCCGTATCGAGCCGCGGGGGGTCAGGTAGTAGACGCTTTCGTGCTCGACCCGCCCGTAGGAGGGCACGTCCTCGATCGAGATTCCGCGCCCGCGGAACAGGCGCCGCAGACCACGCGGGTTCACGACTGCGCCGGAGACGAGGTGAGCGCCAACGGCTTTGCCCTTTTCCAGCACCGCGATCGGAACCTCGCCGAGCCGCTCGGCCGTCTCAGGGGCGTCCTCGAGGAGCTGCCCGAGCCGGATCGCGCACGCAAGGCCCGCCGGGCCTGCGCCGACGATCAGCACGCCGACCTCGATCCGCTCCTCCGCCGGGTCGGTCGGCGCCGCGACGAACTCGTCCGTGTCGAACGGCGGCGGATAGTCGGCCGGTCTGGTCAAGACTTCCGCGAGCGCACGAGCTCGGTCAGCTTGGGGACGATCTCGTGCAGGTCACCGACGACCCCCAAGTCACAGAAGTCGAAAATCGGCGCGTTCGGATCCTTGTTGATCGCGACGATCACGCCCGAGCTCTGCATGCCGACCTTGTGCTGGATCGCCCCGGAGATCCCGCAGGCGACGTAGAGCTTCGGGGAGACGGTCTTGCCCGTCTGGCCGACCTGCGTCGCGTACGGGTACCACCCCGCGTCGACGACCGCCCGGGTGGCGGCGACCGCCCCACCGAGAGCCTGTGCGAGCTCCTCGACGAGCTTGAAGTTGTCGGGGGAGCCGAGGCCGCGGCCGCCGGCGACGATCACGTCCGCCTCCTCGATCGAGGGCCCCTCGCTCTCGGCGTGCGCCTGCTCGAGCATGGTCGCGCCCAGCGAGAAGTCCTCGAACTCGACGTCGAAGTCTTCGACCTGAGCCTCAACGCTACGGGTCTCAGTTACCGGGTCGAAGGTCCCAGCGCGGATCAGGGCCAGCCGCGGCTCGCCGTTCCAGCCGACGTCGACGTAGACCGAGTCGCCGAGCGCAGGTCGCTTCCCGACCAGTTGCCCGTTCTCCTGGACGAGGTCGGTGAGGTCCCAGTTGAGCCCCGCGCCGAGGCGCG
>JBOHAU010000174.1:0-6996 GCA_050698015.1 Gaiellaceae bacterium | reverse complement strand
GGCCCTGGAGGACCTTGACCTGTCGCTGCATGACCTTGATCTGACTAGCGAGCTTCCGCTCCGTCGGCGTCGCCGCAGCGGCCGGCGCGGCGAGGACGCCGGCGACCGCCAGCGCGACGAGCGTTGTGACGAGACTCGTTCTCACGAAAACCTCCTGGTGGCAAAGAAAGGGACGACCCGGCCGCAGTGTACGCCTCGATTCGGCGTTTCCCTAGAGGGCCTATGAGGACCTGCAGCTCGCCCCAGGCGGGTCTACGACAGGCCCTGACGATGTGGATCCGGAGAACCGGACACCCGTTCTGGCGCGGATCAGTAGCGTTCGCACCGCATGGAGCCCGGCGCCGCCCCAGACCCCAGGCGTTGGCGAGCGCTGGCGCTCGTCTGCGTCGCGTTCTTCATGGTGATCCTGGACGTGGCGATCGTGAACGTGGCGCTGCCATCGATCCAGGAGGACCTCGGGATCTCTCGCGACACGCTCCAGTGGATCGTCACCGCCTACTCGCTTGCGTTCGGCGGCTTCCTGCTCCTCGGCGGACGCGCCGCGGACCTCCTCGGCCGGCGCAAGGTGTTCATGTTCGGGATGGTGCTCTTCACCGGCGGCTCACTCGCCTGTGGGCTGGCCGACAGCGGGACGCAGCTGATCATCTTCCGGGCGGTTCAGGGCCTCGGCGGCGCGATCGTCTCGCCGGCGACGCTCGCGATCATCAGCGACTCGTTCCGCCACGACCAGGCAGAGCGCAACAAGGCGTTCGGGATCTGGGGCGCCGTCGCGGGCAGCGGCGCCGCGGCCGGCGTGCTGCTTGGCGGCATCCTCGTCGAGTACCTCGGCTGGGAGGCGATCTTCTTCGTGAACGTCCCGGTCGGCGTCGCGATCTTCGCCCTGGCCCCCACGCTGATCTCGGAAGGCCGGGTCGAGGGCGCGGACCGCCGAGTGGACATCCTCGGCGCGGCGCTCGTCACTTCCGGCCTCGTGCTCTTCGTCTACGCGATGTCGGAGGCGCCCGACGCGGGCTGGGGCAGCGCTGAGACGCTCGGGCTCACGGCGCTCTCGGTCGCGTTGGTCGCGGCCTTCTTCTGGTGGGAAGCCCGGACGCCGACGCCGATCGTGCCGCTCGGGCTCTTCAGGATCCGGCCGGTCTTCGTCGCGAACGTCGTCGGCGTGCTCCTCGGCGCGACGCTCTTCGGCGGCTTCTTCCTGCTCACCCTCTACATGCAGACCGTCCTCGGCTACTCGGCGCTCGAGGCCGGGCTCGCCTTCCTGGCCACGGCCGGGATGACCATCCCCGGCGCGGCGATTGCGCAAGCCGTCGTCACACGGGCGGGCGTGAAGCCGGTGATGATGGTCGGCACCGCGTTCCTGGCCTTCGCCTACCTCTGGTACACGCAGCTGCCGGTCGACGGGACGTTCTGGAGGAACCTGTTTGTCCCGTACGTGATCAGCGGCTTCGGCCTGGCGTTCATCTTCATCCCCATGTCCCTCGCAGCGCTCTCCCGCATCGAGGATCGGATCGCCGGTGTCGCCTCGGGCCTGCTCAACACCTCGCAGCAGCTCGGAGGTGCGGTCGGTGTCGCGCTCATCTCGACGATCTCCAACGAGCGGGCGGACACGCTCGCGGCGGACGGCGAGGACCAGTTGACCGCGCTGACGGGCGGCTACAACGCGGGCTTCGCGGTCGCCTCGGTCTTCGCCCTGCTCGCCGTCGGCGTCGCCTGGGGTGTCCTCAGGCGGGACGACGTTCCGGCCGCGGCCGTGCAGCAGCAAGCCCCGGCCGGCTGACTACGCCTTGGCGCGCCGGCGCGCCTCCTCCACGAGCTTCGGAGGTGCGACACCGGCGTAGGCGTCCTCGAGGATCCCCGCGAGCTCGTCCCAGTGGAGCTCCCGATCGAGGCGCAGGCCGAGCCAGCCGTGGTGGCCGACGTACGGTGGGCGGAAGAACCGCTCGGGGTCGGCCTCGACGAGCATCTGCTGGACGCCGTCCTCAGCGGCGCACCACAGCGCAAACCGCCCGTCACCGTGGTGGTCGTTCAGCACCATCGCGAAGGACCGCTTGTCGCGGACGAAGAAGGTCGGGTGGCCGTGGCTCAGCCGCTCGCTGGTCTCCGGGAGGGCGAGGCAGAGCTCCCGGATGCGATCGAGGACCCCGTCGTGGTCAGCCACGTCCGAACCGTGCGTACGCGGCGCGCCCGATGCGGCCTGCGAGCACATCCGAGGCGACGCCGACACGCCGGCCGTTCCAGGTCAGGACGGTGGCGACGAAGCTTCCGCCGTGCCAATAGACGAGGCCGGTGTCGTGCAGGGCGGTGCTGATCCAGCCGGCCTTCTGGAGCACCACGGTCAGGCCCGGAGGCAGAAACCGGTCGATCCGGCTCACCTGCGAGTGCGCGAGCAGGTAGAGGAGGAAGCGAGCCTGCGAGGGCCGGAAGCCACGCCGAGCCAGCCGACCCTGCCCGACCGCCGCGAGGTTCAGCGAGCGCATGAGCGTCGCGAGGTCGGCAGCCGTCGTCCGCTTGCCGACGAAGCTCGGCTGAGCGCCTGTCCGGATCGGGATCTGGCCTTGCGTGACGATGTAGCCGCCGTACATGTCCGTGTCGTCCATGCCAAGCGCGCGGAAGAGTTGGTTGACATAGGCGGCGCCGCCGCTCGTCGAGCCGCCGAGCCAGGTGAGCAGGTCGTTGGCCGCCCGGTCGTCGGACGGGATGATCGCCTTGCGGAGCAGCGCGTCGAGCCGGCTGCCGCGCGGCGGCTTCTGGCCGAGCCTGCGAAGCACTTCGATCGCGATCGCGACCTTGACGGTCGATGCGGCCGGGAACCGCGCGCCGGCGTTCCACGCGGCGCCCGCGCCCGTGCGCAGGTCCTGAACGAAGACGCCACAAATGCCGGGGAATGCGCGCGCAAGCGAACGGATCGTGCGGGCGAGCTGGGGATCCTCGACGCTCCTTCTCGGCGGCCCGCGCGGCTCGGCGGTCGCCGGGAGCGAGAAGACGGGGCCGATCGTCGTTGAGGCGCCGCGGCCGCGCTCGTCCAGCGCGCTGACTGTGAACCGGACGTCGCGCGCCGGGAGCGGGACGGCGAAGTCGAACCGCGTCCTGCCGACGTCCTTGCTGGCCACGACGCGTCCATCGACGCTGACGACCACTTTGGTCGTCCCGGCGGCCACCCGGCCGATCACCCGTCCGAACGAGATCTCGTAGGCAGCGGGTGACACGACGACCGGTGCGGACGGGGGACTCGCGAGCAGCGCCACAGCAGGAATTGTTGCCGTTAGCGTAGGCGCGTGGCCCGACCGCACCTCGGCCTGATCCTCCCGAACTACGGCGGGCGACTCGATGCGGAGCGGCTTGCGAGCGCAGCCGTGGTGGCCGAGCGTGCCGGGTTCGACTCCGGCTGGGTGACCGACCACGTCGTCGTGCCGCCTGAGCATGCGCCGATCTACGGAACGATCGCCGAGGCGCTCGTCTCGCTCGGCTTCCTGGCCGGCCGCACCGAGCGGCTCCAGCTCGGCGTGTCGGCGCTCGTCGTCCCCCAGCGGAATCCGCTCGTCGCCCTGAAGCAGCTCGCGACCCTCGACTACCTCTCGGGCGGACGGATCATCACGGCGGTGGCGGCCGGCTGGATGGAGGGCGAGTTCGCGCTGCTCGCCGCCGACTTCGCAAGTCGCGGACGCCGGCTCGACGACTGGGTGCGAACGGCCAAGCAGGCGTTCGAGCACATGCCCGGCCCGGTCGACCTCCCGTCCGGCCAAGGCTGGCTCGCCCCGGCGCTCGTCCGGCCCGGTGGCCCTGAGCTATGGATCGCCGGCGTCTCGCACGCGACCATCCGGCGCGCGGCGCTGACGGGCGTGTGGCATCCCGTCGCGCTTCCGCCGGGCGAGTTGCGCGCCATGGCCGCCCAGTTCCGCGATCGACGCACGGACGGCCGCGTGGTCCTCCGCATCGGGGTCTACCTCCAGGACGAACCGGAGGACGGCGCGGACGAACGGGGTCGCCACGCCGTCGCCGGGCCGGCAGAGTGGATCGCCGATCGCCTGGCCGAGTACCTCGACGCCGGCTGCGACGGCTTCGTCGTCAATCTCGACCATGAGGCGCCGGGTTTCGAGGATCGCGTTCGACGCTTCGCGGAGGAAGTCGTGCCGCTGTTGCCCGCTACTCCCGGCTCGACTCGGCCCAGAGGTTGATGCCGCTGTCCGTCGCAAACCGGTCGATCTCGGCCAGCTCGTCCTCGCTGAAGTCGAGCCGGTCGAGCGCCGCCAGACTGTCCTCGAGCTGCGCGACGCTGCTGGCGCCGATCAGCGCTGAAGTCACGCGCTGGTCACGGAGCGTCCAGGCGATCGCCATCTGCGCGAGCGACTGACCCCGCCGCTCGGCGATCGCGTTCAGGGCACGCACCTTCTCCATCGTCTCCTCGGTCAGGAGCTCCGGCGAGAGCGCGCTGCCGCGCGTCGCCGCCCTCGACTCCTCGGGAATCCCTTCGAGATACCTGTTGGTCAGAAGGCCCTGCGCGAGCGGCGAGAAGACGATGCAGCCGATGCCGAGCTCTTCGAGCGCCGCGAGGAGCTCATCCTCGATCCAGCGGTTCAGCAGCGAGTACGACGGCTGGTGGATGACGAAGGGCGTCCCGAGCCCTCGGAGGATCGCGGCGGCCTCCGCCGTCTTCACGGCCGAGTACGACGAGATCCCGACGTAGAGAGCCTTGCCCTGCCGGACGGCCGTGTCCAGCGCGCCCATCGTCTCCTCGAGCGGCGTGTCAGGGTCGTAGCGGTGCGAGTAGAAGATGTCGACGTAGTCGACGCCCATGCGGCCAAGGCTCTGGTCGAGGCTTGCGAGCAGGTACTTGCGCGAGCCCCACTCCCCGTACGGGCCCGGCCACATGTCGTAGCCGGCCTTCGTGGAGACGATCAGCTCGTCGCGGTAGGGCAACAGGTCCTCGCGGAGGATCCGGCCGAAGGTCACCTCCGCCGAGCCGTACGGAGGTCCGTAATTGTTTGCGAGATCGAAGTGCGCGATCCCGAGGTCGAAGGCTCGGCGGATGATCGCGCGGCCGACGTCGAGGGGCCGGTCGTCGCTGCCGAAGTTGTGCCAGAGCCCCAGGGAGATCGCTGGAAGGAGTACGCCGCTGCGGCCGCTCCGCCGGTACTCCATCCGGTCGTAGCGGTCCTCCGCGGGCAAGTAGGTCATGCGGCAGTCCTTACCGGGTGAGCGGCACGATGAAACGCCTGTACGCGGCCCGGCTTCGCGGCTTCGTCCCGATGTCGTAGTCACCCCCGGGGGGGCCGTTGAAGAAGCCGATGAACTGCACGCGCGGGTGCCGCCGGACGAAGGTCGCGAACGCCCGGATGTAGCCCGGGTCGTCGACCGAGAGGCCCCACTCGGGGAACATGAACGGCTTGCGCGGAAAGGCCCGGTAGAGCTCAACGGTCTTGAAAAAGGCGTAGCCGCGGCCCGTGTTGTAGTAGTTGTTGCCGTACGCGTCGACGTAACGACCGCCTGGGTAGTACGCCAAGAAATGGTTCCCCGGCACGTTGGGGACCCCCACGGCGAGCGGGTTCCAGACGACCGTCATCTGTGGGGCGCGGACCGCAGGGAGGTCAGTGCGCACTCCGGGCAGGCGCAGCGCACGGAGGCGGGCCGTCATCGCCTGCGCGGTGCCGCCGTGCATGAGGATGAAGATGCGCTGGAAGGCCTTGCGGTACCAGCGGGTCGAGTACGCGGCCCCGCGGCGGCCGCCGCGCGGGGTGTACGCGCAGTGGGGATTCTTCGAGTTGTTCATCTCGCTGAGCGGCCGGATGATCGCCGGCTTGCCCGACTCGGCGATCGCCTGCGCGAGCGCGATCAGGTGCGAGTCGCCCTTTCCGAGCGCGATCGCGCTGGGCGTCAGCGTCCTGCCCCGGCCTTCCGCGTGCAGCGCTATGTGGGGCCGCTCCCCCAATCTGTTCAGAAAGACCTCGTACGTCGAGCCCCACGTCCGCCCTTGGTCCCAGCCGAGGAACACGAGGCCGGACTCGGTCCGCTGTCCGGTCAGGCGATCGAAGCGCGCGGTATTGCCGTAGGCGCCCGTCGATACCACCGCCTGGGCCGCCGGGACGAGGAGCGAGAGCGCGCCGAGCGCACAGATGAAAAGGCGCACGAATCTCACGCAGGACCGTATACCGGTAGCCGAAGAACTCTGCATGCGCGGCGCTTTGCTCAGTCTCAAGGAGCTCGCTCGGCCCGACGCTTCGCTTTCGCCTGCCGCTCAGCCCTAGCGCTACCGTGGCGGCGTGGACCTCGCGCTGCTCGAACGCACGCTTGCCGATACGGGTGAGCCGCCCTTCCGCGCCCGGCAGGTGTGGGAGTGGACTGCGCGCGGCGCGGCTGGCTACGACGAGATGACGAACCTCCCGCTGACGCTGCGCGCCCGGCTCGCCGAGCGCGTTCCCTTCTCGTCGCTGTTGGTCGAGGACGAGGCGACGGCGGCGGACGGCACCGTCAAGGCGCTCTTCCGCACCGCCGACGGCCATCCTGTCGAGGCCGTCCTGATGCGCTACCGCGACGGAAGGAGATCGGTCTGCGTCTCCTCACAGTCCGGGTGCCCGCTTACCTGCACGTTCTGCGCGACCGGCCAGATGAGCTTCGGCCGCAACCTGAAGGCGTCCGAGATCCTCGACCAGGTGCTCCATTTCCGGCGCATCGAGCCGGTGAACCACCTCGTGTTCATGGGCATGGGCGAGCCGTTCCTGAACTACGAAGAGGTGCTCGCGGCCGCGCGGCGCCTGCCCGAGATCGGGATCACGCACCGGCGGACCACCATCTCGACCGTCGGCTGGATGCCCGGGCTCACGCGCTATGTCGACGAAGTCGAGGAGCCGATCCGGCTGGCGCTCTCCATCCACGCCGCCGATCCGCGGCTGCGGTCGGAGCTGATGCCGGTGAACGACCGCTACCCGCTTCCGTCCGTCCTCGCCGAGTGTCGCCGCTACTTCGAGCTGCGGCACCGCAAGGTGTTCGTCGAGTACGTGC
>JBOHAU010000173.1:0-1834 GCA_050698015.1 Gaiellaceae bacterium | reverse complement strand
CGCTCGAGGCGGCCGGAATCCGGTACCGGCACGAGGAGGCGCTGGGAGGGCGGTTGCGCGACGAGCCCGGCGAGGAACGGTTCGGCTGCATCCGCACCGCTGCGTTCCGCAGCTACGCGGCCCGGATGGGGACGAGCGAGTGGCAGCGAGCGCTCGAGGCGACACTCGGGGAGCCGGCGCCGTGCTTCCTCTGCGCCGAGACGAACTGGCGCCGTTGCCACCGCCGGCTGATCGCGGAGCTCCTCATCGCCCGCGGCCACGACGTGCTGCACCTGCTGCCAGAGGGCGTCGAGCGGCACCGACTGTCCGACGACGCCGAAGTCCGCGCCGGACGGCTCTTCCTCTGTGGGCAGCTCGTTGCCTAGCTGCTCAGCCGCGAGAAGTTGAGCGTCCAGCGGACCCGCTCGGTGACGCGTCCGTCCACGCCGCCCTCGAGCGTGGTCACCTGCTCGGTGTCGCCCGTGACGAACCAGCGCGGAACATTGGGGTCGAAGACGTCGCGGCTGTCGAGCGGTCCGGTCGCGAGCGGCAGGTCGGTCCGGATTGCGCGAATGTCCGAGGGCTCCTCGAGGCAGGTCGAGCGGAACGATTGGATCGAGTCCGCGCCGCGGAGTCGTCCGAGCTGGAGGATTCCTCGACGCGGGTTGGCGACGGACGTGGAGACACGGCGAAACGTGCGCCGCTCCTGACCGCAGCGGACCGAGCGGGAAAGGCGCTCGCACGGCGCCGGGCCGCCGGCGGTTGTCGTCATCGATCCCGAGCGGGTCGCCGCGCCCGCGAGTGCCGCCACGACAGCGCCCGAGAAGCGAACTCTTCCGTTGGCGGCCGCGATCGCGCGCATCCGCGCCGGAGTGCGCGCCGAAAGCTTGGCCTGCCAGCGGCCGACGCCGCGTGTCGTTCGCACGCAGTCCGTCTCGGACTCCTCCACTTGCGTGAACGTCCACTCCTTCGTGAGCGTGGCGGTCAGCGTCACCTTGAAGACAGACTGTTTCTGCTCCGCGGCGTACGCCGAGCTGCCCGCCACAGCGAGAAGACACGCGAGGAGCGTCCAGACCCCCAGCCGCAGAAGACGCATCCGCGTGATTGTTAGCGCATCACCGTGCCGATGGGAAGTTTCGGTTCGTCCGCTTCGTTCAATACTGTACGAGCCCGAAACGGCTCAATCCTTGCGGGGTGCACACATGAGCGAGAACGTTCGCGAGCTGATCATCATCGGAGGCGGTCCGGCCGGGTACACGGCCGCGCTTTACGCTGCGCGCGCAAATCTCGAGCCGCTCGTGATCGAAGGGTTCCAGTGGGGCGGGCAGCTGATGATCACGAGCGACGTCGAGAACTACCCCGGCTACGTGGAAGGGGTCCTCGGGCCCGAGATGATGAAGGACTTCCGTCGCCAGGCCGAGCGCTTCGGCGCCGAGTTCATCTCCGACGACGTCACCCGCGTCGACTTCTCCGAGCGCCCCTTCCGTGTCTACGTCGGCGACGAGGAGTACCGTTCGGAAGCCGTCATCGTCGCGACGGGAGCGAACGCCCGGCAGCTCGAGCTCGATTCGGAGCGGCGCCTTCAGGGTCGCGGCGTCTCGTACTGCGCGGTCTGCGACGCGGCATTCTTCCGCCAGAAGGAGGTCGTGGTCGTCGGCGGCGGCGACTCGGCGATGGAGGAGGCGACCTTCCTGACGAAGTTCGCCGACAAGGTGACGGTCGTCCACCGGCGAGACGAGTTCCGGGCGTCGCAGATCATGCTCGATCGGGCCCGCGCCAACGACAAGATCGAGTGGGTAACGAACGCCGTCGTCGACGAGGTCATGGGAGACACCGGCGTCACCGGCGTCAAGGT
>JBOHAU010000172.1:0-3324 GCA_050698015.1 Gaiellaceae bacterium | reverse complement strand
CCTGAAGGTTGACGGGAGTCTGGAGCGCGACGCCGCGCACGCCTTCATCGGGACGCCCGGGATGCTGTTCTTCTTCCCGCTCGGCCGGCCCGCGCCTTGGCGCATGCTCGGCATGCGGCCGCCGGTGCCCGGCGCCAACGAAGGCGAGCAGGAGCCGGCGGAGCCCTCGCTCGCCGACCTGCAGGCGATCGCCGATGCATTTACCGGCGGCAGGCTGCGGCTGCGCGATGCGGTCTGGCTGACCTACTTCCGGCTCCACCACCGGCACGCCGCCAACTACCGGGCGGGCCGAGTCTTCCTCGCCGGCGACGCCGCCCACGTGCACAGCCCGGCCGGAGCCCAGGGGATGAACACCGGGATCCAGGACGCCTGGAACCTGGGCTGGAAGCTGGCCCTGGTCGATCGCGGAGTCGCCGACCAGGCGCTGCTCGACAGCTACGAGGCTGAGCGACGGCCGGTCGGCCGCTTCGTCCTCCGCTTTACCGACCGCGCGACAGGGATCGCAACCTCACCCAGCCCGCTCGTCCGCTTGATGCGAACGCAAGTGGCGCCGCGGCTTGCACCCCTCGCGCTGCGCTCGAAACGCGGCCGAGTCCTCGTGTACCGCACACTCTCGCAGCTCGCGATCCGCTACCGGAGCAGCCCAGCGGTCGAGGAAGGCCAACCGGCACTGCACCGCGGGCCCAAGGCCGGCGACCGACTCCCCGACGCCCGCATCGCCCGCGACGGACAGACCTCCTGGCTGCAGGAAGCGCTCGCGACGCCGACCTACCACCTCCTCCTCTGCGGATCACCTGTCGGCTGGGACGGCAACCAAGTAGCCGCTCTCCGCGACCGCTACTCCGGCCTCATGGCAATCCATCGCCTTGACCGCGAAGCCGCTCCCGGCGTGCTGCACGACGTCGGCGGGCACGCGTTCGCCCGCCTCGGCATCGAGTCGACTGCGCAGTACCTCATCAGGCCTGACGGCTACATCGCCTACAGAAGCGGTGGCCCCACCCTGAATGGCCTCGAGCGCTACCTCGCCCACTGGCTCCGAGGTGCTGGAACCGCCTCGACGGCCGAGAGCCGCGCGACTCGCGGGTGAAGCCGACTTCCGGGCGGTCCAGCCCGGGCAGCAAACGGGCAGCAAACGTCTGAAATCGGCTTCGCTCAACCATGCGGAATCGAATCCCGATAGGCCCGCAAAGCTGCATGAATAGAGCGATTGCGCGTCCATCGTCGTGAATCGTCGCGATCCTCGAACCGGCCTGTCACGCCGGAGGTCGCGGGTTCGAGTCCCGTCGCTCCCGTAAAAATCCCTGCAAATTGCAGTGTTGTGTTGTCAGTCTAGAAGCGAGAATGGGGCTGACTACACAAACGTGCGTTCGAGGTAGGTCGAAACGGCGCAAAGTGGCGCGAAACCCGGATCCAGGGTCACCATTTCAAGCCGTTCTTGGCCCCGCCGACAACGACCGCAGACCCCGCGTTCGACTACACAGAATGGCCGGAGGTCACGACATAGCGCTCGGCTGGCTCGTCGCGGAGTGACCGCCGGTTCAGGCTGCGGCAACGAGCTTCTCGGCGAGTTCGTCCGGTAGGCCGGCGGCGCGCATCTTGCGGGCCACGTCGGGGGCGTCGTAGGGGAGGCGGTGGATCGACGCGGAGACGGCATCGCCGACGGCCTCGAGGAGGGCGAAGGCGGCGCGCGGGTCGCCATCTTTGGGTTTGCCGACGGAGCCGCAGTTGACGAAGAGGACGCCGCCGTACTCGTGGATCCAGGGCTTGTGCGTGTGGCCGAAGACGAGCACGCCGCACTCGGCGATCGCGGCGATGCGCTCGAAGGTGCGGGCCGGCTTGTCCTCGAACAGGTACTCGTTCAATTTGCGCCGTGAGCCGTGCACGAGGCGGACTCGTTTGCCGGGAGTTCGAAGCGCAGGTCGAAGGGAAGCTCGCGCATGAACACCTTGGCCTGCTGGTTGGTGTGGGCGAGCGTCCAGTCGACGGAGAGTTGTCCGATCGCGCGGTCGTGCTTGTCGACGTAGGCACAGCCGCAGTCCTCGAGGTCGCGGCCGATCGCGTAGTCGTAGTTGCCGTAGATGGTCGGGATCGCGCGCTCCTCGATCAACGCGCAGACCTCGTTCGGATGTGGGCCGTACCCGACCAGGTCGCCGCCGCAGTGGAGGGCGTCGACGGCGAGGCGTTCGGTCTCGGCGAGGGTCGGCTCGAGCGCCGGCAGGTTGGCGTGGATGTCGGTGATCACGGCGACCCGGCTCACACGAGCCCCTTCTCGGGCGTCTCGTCACGGTGCGCGTCGAGCGGCGATGTCACTTCGGCGGGCTTTGTGGGTTCGTCGCGGATCAGCTGGTAGGTGAGCGCGCCGAGCGAGGCGCCAAGGATCGGGGCGAGGATGTAGAGCCAGAGCGCGTGCAGGTTGCCGGACACGAGTGCTGGGGCGATCGAGCGGGCCGGGTTCATCGAGGCGCCGGAAATCGGCCCGCCGAACATCGCGTCGAGTGCGATCGTGCCGCCGATCGCGATCGCGGCCGCCTCCCCAACGGCGTGGGTGTCGGTGGCGACGGCCATGATCACGAACATCAAGAAGAAGCTCATCACGAGCTCCCAGAGAAACGACTGCCCCTGCGAGCCGGAGGGGAGCGTCGCGCCGATGTCGGCGATGTCGCCCAGCGAGCCGCGCAGAAGCAGGGCGGCGGTGAGCGCGCCGAGCAGCTGGGCCGTCCAGTAGGCGAGCGCGTGTGGCCGGGGGAAGTGGCGGCTGAGCGTGAAGGCGAGGGTGACGGCGGGGTTGAAGTGGGCGCCGGAGATGTGCCCGACCGCGTAGATCATCGCCATGATCACGAGCCCGAAGCTGAGCGCGACGCCGACGTGGCCGAGCGCTCCGGTCTTCGTGTCGACCATGATCCCGCCGCAGCCGGCGAAGACGAGCGCGAAGGTGCCGACGAACTCGGCCGCCAGCAGCCGCGCGAGCGGTCGGCTGATCATCACGTCCTGCGGTTTCAGTTCGCGGAAGCCGGGTTCTCGGGGAGCAGCTCGGCGATCAGCGTCTGCACGCGCTGGTCGAGCTGGTCGCGGATCCGCCGCACGGTCTCCAGGTCCTGGCCGGCCGGGTCGTCGAGCTCCCAGTCCTCGTACTTCTTGCCGGGGTAGATCGGGCATGCGTCGCCGCAGCCCATCGTGATCACGACGTCGGCGGCGCGCACGACCTCGTCGGTCAGCGGCTTGGGGAACCTCGCTCATGTCGATGCCGAGCTCCTCCAGCGCCGCGATCGCGTTCGGGTTGATCTCCTCGCCCGGCGTCGAGCCGGCCGAGCGCACGTGGATCCG
>JBOHAU010000171.1:0-23003 GCA_050698015.1 Gaiellaceae bacterium | reverse complement strand
TGACCAGGCTGATCTGCGGGATCACCCCCGACGCCTGCACGTTGCGCCAGAAGATCTCTGCGTAGCCGGCCAGTGAGACGACTCCCTCCTGGATGCGCGCACCGCCCGAGTCGTTGATCCCGATCAGCGGGCAGCCGAACTTGGCCGCCATGTCCATGACCTTGCAGATCTTCTCGGCGAAGGCCTCCGAGAGGCTGCCCCCGAAAATCGTGAAGTCCTGCGAGAAGACGAAGACCTTGCGGCCGAAGATCGTCCCGTAGCCGGTGACGACGGCGTCGCCGTACGGCCGCCGCTCCATCATCCCGAAGTGGGGGTTGCGGTGGCGGACGAACCGATCGAGCTCGACGAAGGATCCCGGGTCGAGCAGCTTCTCGACCCGCTCGTGCGCGAGCAGCTTTCCCTGTGACCGCTGGCGCTCGACCGCCTGTTCCGTCGCAGGGTTGAGCGCAGCGTCGCGCAGGCTGTTCAGCTGCTCGAGCTTGTCCTGAGTCGACTCGGTCCGGTCGTCAGTGGCCGCCATGCGGCGGAGCCTAACTAGAGTCGCAGTTGATGCTCGACCGCTCGACGATCTGGCCCTACGAGGACGGCGAACCGGGCGAGTTCTACTACCAGCGGTTTGCGCATCCCGCCGGCGTCGCCGCCGAGCGCGCGCTCGGCGAGCTCGAGGGCGGTCACGCGCTGCTCTACCCGTCGGGCTCCGGCGCGACGACGGCACTCCTCTTGACTCTCCTCGAGCCGGGCAAAACGGTTGCGCTGACGCGCGACGCTTACTACGGCACGGGGGTCCTGATGGGGATGCTCGGGCGCTGGGGCCTGCGAGTAGTCGAGTTCGATCAGACCGGGCCGCCTCCGGAAGGCGTCGACCTGGTCTGGGTCGAAGCGCCCTCGAACCCGCTCCTGACGATGCCGGACTTCGAGGCAGCCGCGGCCCATCCGGCGCCGGTCGTCTGCGACTCGACCGCCGCGACGCCGGTGTACCTCCGTCCGCTGGAGCGTGGCACCGACTTCGTCCTCCACAGCGCAACGAAGTTCCTCGGCGGGCACCACGACGTCCTCCTCGGCGCGGTGGTGGCGAAGCGACGGGAGGACTACGAGCGGCTACTGGAGTTCCGAGGCCGCAGCGGGATCGTGGCTGCACCGGATCCGGCGTGGCTGCTGCACCGAAGCCTGAAGACGCTCGGGGTGAGGATGGAGCGCCACACGGCGAACGGGCAGGAGCTGGCACGTCGGCTGGAGGCGCATCCGGCGGTGGAGCGCGTCCGCTACCCGGGCTTCGGGGGGCTGATGTCGTTCGACGTGGCCGGAGGAGCGGAGGCGGCGCGACGGGTCGAGACGTCGACGCAGCAGATCAAGAACGCCACGAGCCTGGGCGGCGTCGACTCCGTGCTGGAGACGCGCGCCCGCTGGGAGGCCGGCCGCGTGCCCGACAACCTCGTCCGCCTCAGCGTCGGACTCGAGGACGTCGACAAGCTCTGGGCAGACCTCCGTGAGGCGCTCGAGGGCTAGCGCTCCTCACCGACTGCGGGCAGCCGCGGGAGGCAGATCGCGAGGTCGTGGCCGATCACGACCTTCCGCTCGGTCGGGCCCGCGATCCGTGCCTGGATCTGGCGGAGGCGCCGGGCAAGAACCATCCCGCTCTTGTCCGACGGGTGCGCCCTCGTCAGCCCGGCGCGAAGGTCGGCTCGCGCGGCCTCCGAGAGCTCCCACCCCAGCGGAGCGATCAGCCCCGGGTGCAGGCTCGGCGAGAGCGTCACCGTGCAGGACGTTGGCAGGATCCTGAATGCGGACGCCCGCGCAAAGGTCTCGATCGACCGCCTGCTGCCGAACGTCGTCTCGAGCGGGACGGTCGTCTCCGCGGCGGTTCCTCCCGACGGCACGGCCTTCTGCAGCGAGGCCTGGTAGTGGTTGTCGATCTCGACGATCATCGGCGCAATCTCGCGCCGGTCGGCGGCCCGCGCCCGGAGGTTGTAGTCGACGATCAGGCTGCGGAGCGAGGGCCAGACGGCGACGAGCGTGAAGAGGCCGCTGTTGTCCGCATAGCCGCCGTCGACGTACCGGCCTTCGCAGCGCTTGGCGCTCGCCGCGCACGGCGAGCCCTCGTCTTCCGGCCGCAGCTCTCCGGTGTACCCGCAGCGTCCAGGGACGCGGCCGGACGGCGTTACGTACGGGAAACGAGCCGCGAGCAGCGCCGCAGTCGAGAGCCGCAGGTCGCGCGTCTCGCACAGCGCGTCCCGGACCTCGGCCGTCCCTGCCAGCGGCAGACGGTCGTTGCCCGACTCTGGGTCGTCGGCGTCGGCGAGCGGCCATGAGCCGAGGTTCGCGGCGCTGATGACGGCACGCGCCTCGCCACCGGTTAGGGTCGCGTTCATCGCGAGGAGCGGGACGAGGCCCGCGTTCTCGCGCGCGCGCCTGGAACGCGCGAACCGGCGGTCGTACGAGCTCCGGAGCGAAGCCGCCGTCGAAGGGATCTCGCCCCACTCGTCGTCGAACGTCTGCTCGAGCACGGCCGCGCGGTTCTGCCTCACGCACGCGGCGAGCCACTCCCAGCCGCACGGCGCCCCGACGGCAGGGTGGAGGCCGACCAGCCTGTTCGGGAGGTCGTGGAAAAGGCCCCAGCCGACCGCGGGCGACGCGAAGTCGTCGCCGAGGCGGAGGTCGATCCACCGTCTCCCTCCCAGACGACCTGTGTGGAGGAGCTGGCGGGCGTAGACGTAGAGTCCGACGGCGCCGCCGGAGACGCCGCTCGCCATGAAGATGCGCCTTGCGGCCGCCCGTTGTTCCTCCGGCGTCCGCCGACGCGAGCTGCACGACGCGGAGCGAACGTCCTCGCTGGAGGTCTCGAGGCTCGCGGGATCCACACCCTCCGCGGAGACCCCGACGATGCAATCGAGTGCGGCGACGGTCCAGTACGCGGCGCGGATCCCGCCGCCGTGCGCCGCGACGAGGACGAGCGGCACCGGCCCCTCGCCCGCGGGGCGGCGGAGGTCCTCCTGCGCGCCGATCCAATGCGTGAACGCCCGCTCGAGGGGCGTCGCCTCGCCCGCGGGCGTCGCCGCCACGCGGACGCGGTCGATCAGCCGGGCGTCGTGCAGGCTCTTCGGCCCCACAGAGATCTGTGCCACGCCGACCGCGATCCACCACAGCAGCAGGAGCGTGAGCACCGGCAGCTGCTTGAGCCCGAACCACCAAAGCAGGTTCGGCGGCCGACGCCGAAGCGTCGTGTGGACCGCGAGGTGGAGGAGAACGACGGCGAGGGCGAGAGCGACCAGCGCGAGCGTGAAGACGCCGAGCAGCCGTCCGGTCCGCAGCGGGTCGGCGTGGATCCCGAGCGCGACTGCGATCCCGCCGCCGACGGCGACCGGAACCGTGAAACGCAGCCACGACGCACCCGGCGTGCTGGGCGAACGGTGGAAGACCCAGAGCCCGTAGGCGCCGAGGAGCGCGATCCACAAGAGGCCCCAGGCTGCCGCCAACCAGGTGCGCCCGATCAGCAAGACGACCAGCGAGAGGGCGACGATCCCGACCACGACCCCGAGCCGGGGCCACCGCGGCACCTCGTCCATCTCTCGCGTCGGAACCCGTCGAGTCAGCAGCACCGCGAGGGCCCCGAGGACGAGCGCAGGAACGGCCGTGACGAGGGTGTTCGCGTCGGCGCCGCCCGAGAGCCCGGCCTCGACCGTGGCTGTCACGGACGTGGCTGCGAGCGCGAGGAGCGGGGTAATCGCAAGCCACTCGGGTGCGTTCCTCTCCGCTTCCGTCAACTCCTCGACCTCCACGTCCGGGCCGGTGAGGTTCTTCGGGAGGTCGAGCAGGGCGATCCCGAGCAGGCCGAGGCCGAGCAGGAAGATCCCCGGCCCGAACGGAAGCAGAGTCCAGGCCACGGCGCCCAGGAGCGTGATGGCCGCGCCGAGTGCGATGAACCGTCGCAAGTTCGTCTCGACGAGCGCGGGATCCGTGTCCGTGAGCCGCACGCCGCTCTCGTAGACGACGAGCGCCAGCAGAAGCGCGGCTGCCACGCCCAGCGTCAGCCGCGCCGCCCCGACGCCCGATGTCTCGACGCCGTCGGCGCCGAAGACGAGCGGCGTCCAGCTGCGCATGCTGTCGACGGCCTGGCCGCTCGTGTCGCTCAGGAACATCAGCGCGAGCGCAAGCGCCGCGACGACCGCCAAGTTCATCCGCTGCCGCGCGAGGACGTGCCCGAACAGACGGGCGAGACCGCTCCCCGCGGCCGTCGAGAACAGGTTGCCGTTGGCGAGGGCGAGCACGAGCACGCCGAGTAGGGCGAAGACGTTGAGGCCGGCCGCCAGGGCGAGGGCGCCCTCCCCCGCTCCGTAGCCGGCCGCGCCGCGTGCAATCGCGGCGCCCCCGGCGAGAAGCAGCGCAAGGAGCGAGATCACGCCCGACGTCGGCCCGAGGTCGCCACCGAAAATCTCGCCGGTCTCACGGCGACGCCACAGGAGTGTCGCGGAGAGCAGGAAGACGATCGCGGCGACGCCGACGACGACGTGGAACCAGATCCAGGCCGCGGTCGGCAGGCGAAGGTCGCCTCCGGGCACGACCCAGTCGGAGTCGTAGGCCGTCTGCACGGCGCGGTCGAGACGAGCCCCGAAGACGAGGCCAAGCACGCCGACCACGATCAGGATCCGGGTGGTCAGCCTCGACTCGAGGGCGGCGGGCATTGCCCCTCCTTCGGCGGCGGCCCCGCGAGCTTGCTACATCTGGTGACTGAAGTCAACCGGCGGGACCCAAGCCGGAGGTCGGATTCGAACCGACGACCTGCTGATTACAAATCAGCTGCTCTGACCAGCTGAGCTACTCCGGCGCTCCTCACATGGTAGGCGCGACAAGGCGAAAGCACCCCGGCCAACCGCGACCAGGGTGCTTTCGCTGCCGCACCGCCGGTTAGCTCGCCGGCGGGATGAGGACGCCGTCAATCACGTGGATCGTGCCGTTCGAGGCGTCGATGTTCGTCTTCACGACGCGTGTGGTGCGGTTCAGGTAGACGCGCTGCCCCTTGACGCCGATCCGGACAAAGGCGCCGTTCAGCGTCTTCGCCCGACGCAGCTTCACGACCTGCGCGGCCTTCACGTCTCCTTTGACGACGTGGTACAGCAGGACTGCGCGGAGCAGGGCGCGGTTGCGCTGCAGCTTTCGCAGGGTCGCCTTCGGGACCTTCGCGAAAGCCTTGTCCGTCGGAGCGAACACCGTGAGCTTGCCCGAGCCGGAGAGTGCGCCGGCGAGGCCCGCCCGCTTGGCGAGGCTGATCAGCGTCTTGAACTGACCTGCGTCGCTTGCGGTCTGGACGATGTTCTTGTCCGCCGCGGCTTCGTTGGCCGAGGCCGCGGCGCCCCCCACGGCGGCGACTGAAGTGACGGCCGCAACGCCGATGGCTGTAAGCGCGTATCGGAGGCGAATGATCTTCATCTGCTTCTCCTTTCGAGTCGATGACTGTGGACTGCTAGGCAGCGGCGGTGCGGGCGTCGTGGCGCTCACGCGTCGCGAGGGCCGGGAGCCTCGTCGCCTGGTAGACGGCTGCGAGGCCGACCAGGCCGTAGACGATCCGGCTCAGCGCATTCGTCTCGCCGAACTCCTCGCCGACGATGGCGGCTACGAGGTCGAACTCCGCAATCGCGACGAGCCCCCAGTTGAGACCGCCGACGATGACGAGCGCGGCGGTGATGAAATCGAGTGCCTTCACGTAATTCCCTCCTCTCTGTACGGTTATTGTACAAAGACTGTACAGAGTCTGCCCGGCTCTGTCAACCTTCTGTACAAATTTCGTACAATGGGCGCGTGGAAGCACCTCCTGGACATCTCCGAATCGGCGAGCTGAGCCGGCGCACCGGAGTCGCGCCCGAGCGCCTGCGTGCCTGGGAGCGGCGTTACGGGCTACTTCGCCCCGCGCGCTCCGACGGCGGTTTTCGCCTCTACTCCGAAGACGACGAGCGGCGGGTCGACCTGATGACGCGGCATCTCGGGAACGGCCTCGCAGCAGCGGAGGCCGCGCGGCTTGCGCTCGAAGGCACAGATGACACGGCACTCCGGCGAGCGGACGGGCGTCCCGAGCTGGAGGCGCTTGCCGTACGCTTGCGCGCGGCCCTGGATGCCTTCGAGGAGAACGCGGCGCAAGAGGCCCTCGACGACCTGTTCGGCGCCTTCACGGTCGAGACCGTGCTGCGGGCTGTCCTCCTCCCCTACCTCGCCGAGCTCGGCGATCGCTGGTCGACCGGAGATGCGACCGTCGCGCAGGAGCATTTCGCGAGCAATCTCATCCGCGGCCGCCTACTCGGCATCGGGCGCGGCTGGGACGGAGGCGACGGGCCGAGGGCGGTCCTGGCATGTGCGCCGGGCGAGCTGCACGACCTGGGCTTGATCGCGTTCGGCCTGACTCTGAGCCGGAGAGGCTGGCGGATCACGTATCTCGGACCGGACACGCCTGCAGACAGCCTTGTCGACGCTGCCGGCCGGCTGCACCCCGACCTCGTCGTCGTCGCGGCGACGAAGAGGCGGCGGCTGGCACCGCTCGTGGAGACTTTGCGCGACCTCGGGCGCGCGACGACCGTCGTGGTGGGCGGCGCGGGCGCCGGAGACGGCCTCGACGGCATCCCTGCGCTTGGCCCAGACCCCGTCACGGCGGCGCTGAGCCTCTAGGCTACTGCCGAACCTGGCGGCCGGCCTGGTGCTGAAGGATCTTGCGCTTGACCCGCTGGAGTGCGTTGTCGATCGTCTTCGTGTCGACCTCGAGCTCGACCGCCATCTCCTCGTAGGACGAGCCCTCCAGGTACAGCCTCAGCGCGTCCGCCTCGAGCTTCGATAGCCCCGTCCCGAGGCAGAACACGAGGCTCTGAAGCTCCTCGGTCGAGATCACGCAGATCGACGGCTCGTCCACGGACGGGCCCGGCAGCGCATCGCCCAGCGTGCAGTCCCCCTCCGACTCCTGGCCGGCAGGCGTCTGGCTGAAGGAGACGTACGTGTTGAGCGGCGCGTGCTTGAAGCGCGTCGCCGTCTTGATCGCCGTGATGATCTGGCGCGTGATGCAGAGCTCGGCGAAGCTCCGGAACGAGGTCTCCTTGTCGGAGCGGAAGTCACGAACCGCCTTGTAGAGGCCGATCAGCCCTTCCTGGATCAAATCATCGGAGTCACCGCCGGCCAGGAAGTACGAGCTCGCCTTCAGCCGGACGAAACCGGTGTAGCGCCGGATCAGCGTGTCCATCGCCTGCGAGTCGCCGTTCCGCGCGCGGATGACGAGCTGGAGATCTTCGAGCTCCCGCTCGGCCCGCTGGGCCGGGGTCATCCGAGTGGCAGGTCTGGCGGCCATGAGTGGTTGCGCGACCTGATCCGGCGTTCCACCGGATCAGCCTTACCCTCAACTTGATCGAGAAGGTAGCAGGCTCAACCAGGTATTACAAGGGTCTTGCAGTGGACCCCGAAACCCGGACCGTTGCGGTGGTCCTCATTCGACCGGACCGCGACGCAGTTTTTCCAGGCGTGCACGTGTCTCTTCGTCGACCCTGTCGGCAACCCTGCTCGGCTTGTCTTCGCGATGCTCGACCGCGGCCAGGCTCGAAGCGAACTCGCGGGAGCTGATCTTCGCCACCTCCTGGCCCGACGTCCCGCGAACCGCCGCGTCGGAAGAGACGAGGCACACACGTTCGCGGTCCCGGTGCTCGGCGGCGAGACGCTCGAGCATCGCGTCGGCGTTTCCTGTGAACCGCACCTCAAGTGCGCCGTGCTCCTCGTCCGCGCCGGCTCCGTCGAAGACGACGACGCCGCGCGCACCCTTCATGGCGACGAAGCTCGCAAGCAGGTCCACCAGCGCGCGGCGATCGTCCAGACCCGAGGAGTGGAGCACGTTGTAGCCGTCGAAGAGGTAGAGGGTCGGATCAGGCACCTCGCTGCCTCCGTGCCTCGTAAAGCAGAAGAGCGGCCGCGACGCTGACGTTCAGCGACTCGATCTGGCCGCCCAGAGGAATCGAGACGATCCCGTCGCAGGCGCGACGGACGAGCGGTCTCAGTCCGCGACCTTCGGCGCCGAGCACGAACGCGACCCCGCCCTCGAGGTCCGCCTGCCAGAGGGAGCTCCCTCCGTCGGAGGCGGCGCCCCACACCCACAGGTCGGCTCCTTTCACGTCGTTCAGGTAGCGCGCCAGGTTCTGGACGACCGCGATCGGCAGATGCTCGACCGCGCCCGCCGACGCCCGCGCCACGGCGGGCGTAACGCGCGCCGAGCCGTGGCTGGGCACCACGACGCCGGTCGCCCCCGCGCCCTCGGCGCTGCGGGCGACCGCGCCGAGGTTGTGCGGGTCGGTGACCTGGTCGAGGCAGACGAGCAACGGCTTCTCCGCGGCGGCAAGCTCGTAGGCGTCCGCGTACCGGTAGGAAGCCACTCGGGCGACAACGCCCTGGTGATCTCGCGTCCCGACCTCGTCCGTGAGCGCTCGCTCGGGCTTGACGTGCACGCGCAGGCCGGGCTCGTCCCGCAGCCAGGGCTCCGCCGCCAACGTACGCTCGGTCGCCCAGACCTCGAGGACCTCCCGCGGGCCGCGTACGGCCTCGCGCACCGCGTTCCGGCCGTAGACGTGCTCGGCGGTCACTTGCGGACGAGCCGGAAGCCGTCCGCGACGTCGCGTATCTCCCAGCCGGCGGCGTCGATCTCGGTCCGAAGCCGATCGGCTGCGTCGAAGTCGCCGCTCGAGCGGGCTTCCTGACGCCGTTCCGCTAGCTCTACGACCTCGGCAGGAGCCTCCTCGCTCTGGGCGAGCGAGCCGAGCCCGAAGACATCGAGCGCCCGCTTCAAGAGGTCGTGATCCCGCCACTCGTGCATCACGGCGAGCGCCTCGGGTGTGTTGAAGTCGTCGTCCAGCGCCGCCGAGAACCGCTCCCAGGCGCCCGGCGGTGCTGCTTCGGAGGGGTTGCGGAAGACCTCCCGGAGGCGATCGCCCCGCGACGCCGCCTGCTCCAGCGCCTCCTCGGAGAAGTCCATCGGCTTGCGCCAATGGGCGCCGAGGAAGAGCAGCAGCAGCGTTTCGCGCCCGTACTCGTCGAGGGCCTCTCGAAGCGTCACGACGTTGCCGACGGACTTCGCCATCTTCTCGCCGGTGAACTCGAGCATCCCGTTGTGCGTCCAGATCCGGGCGAACTCGTGGCCGAGTGCACGCGACTGGGCGAGCTCGTTCTCGTGATGTGGAAAACGCAGGTCGTTGCCCCCTCCGTGGATCTCGAACACGGCCCCGAGGTACTTCTCGGCCATGGCCGAGCACTCGATGTGCCAACCCGGCCTGCCTGGCCCCCAGGGAGAATCCCAGGCTGCATCCTCTTGCGGCTTCTGCGACTTCCAGAGCGCGAAGTCACGCTGGTCGCGCTTCAGCTCGCTCGTCTCCTGAGCGACCATGTCTTCGAGCTGCGCTCCGGACAGCTGTCCGTACTCGGGAAAGCTCGCGACGCTGAAGTAGACGTCCCCGTTCGCCACGTAGGCGTGCTCCGCGGCGATCAGTTGCTCGATGAAGGCGATGATCTCCGGGATCGTCTCGGTCGCTCGGGGCTCGAGGTCGGGGCGACCGAGCGCGAGCTCCTCCGTGTCCTCGAAGAACCAGCCCGTCGCGCGCTCCGACAGCTCGCGGCTCGGGAGCCCCTGCTTCGCGGCCTCGGCATAGACCTTGTCGTCGACGTCGGTGATGTTGTGGACCAACGTGACGTCGTAGCCGCGCTCGCGTAGCCAGCCGCGAAGCCACATTCCCAGGACGAAGGGGCGCGCGTTGCCCACGTGGATCCGCTGGTAGACCGTCGAGCCGCAGACGTACATGCGCACCGGGCCCGGCGGCTCGGGCAGCGGGTCGACGTTACGACTGAGCGTGTTGTAGAGCTTGATCGACACGGCGCAGGGCTTCCTCCTCGGGGAGCGCGGCCAGTATGGCCGCTAGCTCGGGGCCTCTGTCGCGCCCCGTCAGCGCCAGGCGCAGCGCACGCAGGTCGCCGCCGACCGCTTTCAGCTCGCGCACGATCGCCCTGGGCTCGCCGCCGACGAGCTCCCTGAACCGCTCGAGAGTTTCCGGCGCCTTCGTGGCCTGCGGCGGGGGAGCCTCCAGCACCTGGAGCGCATAGTCCCGCGCCTCGTTCAGGTCGCGGGCGCCGCGCGCAGCCGCGACGGCGGCGAGCGGGATGCCGGCGCGCTCCGCGAGCTCCTCGTCGCTCATCCCTTCGATCGCCTCGATCGAGAGACGATGGAACCGCGGCAGGTCGTAGTGGACGTCGTGGCGAGGCAGTCCCAGCTCCTCGAGGTACCGGCGCACGGCCTCCGCAGGCAAGCCGAGCTCCCTTAGCGACTCGATCGTCGCGCCCTCCGCACGCTTCGAGAGCTTCTTGCCGTCCTCGCCGAGGATCAGGCCATGGTGGACGTACTCCGGCGGCGTCGTTCCGAGCGCCTCGTGCAGCTGCCGGTGCAGGCCTTCGTTGGGCCGGTGGTCGTTGCCGCGATAGACGTGCGTGATCCCGAAGTCGGCGTCGTCGACGACGCTGGCGAGGTGGTACGTCGCCGTGCCATCCTCGCGGAGGAGAGTCGTCCGGCCGAAGCGCTCGCCGCCGAGCTGCGCCGCCGCATCCCGATACCGATCCTGCCGCTCGCTCTGGCGCGACGGCCCCTCGTCCCACGCGATTCCGAGCCACGCGAGGTCACGCAGGATCGCCTCCTCCCCACGTGGAACGTTCCGAGCCGGATCCGTGTCGTCGATCCGCAGCAGCAGGTGATCCCCTTCGCGCCGGTTGATCACCGCGCTCAGGGCATTTCCGACGTGCAGCGAGCCGGTCGGGCTGGGCGCGAAGCGTACGCGCTTCATCGCGCGAATGTAACGGCCGTTGCGTGGGCAGGCGGACTAGCCGGCTGTCCGCCTGCCCGTAGGCGTTATCCGCAGCAGGTTGGTTCGCTAGCAGTCCCCCGCCGGTGCGGGGATCAGCAGCGGCCCTTCAGCTGGCGAGTCGAAGAAGGTGGCGACGAAGACCATCGGCGCATTCGTCGGATTCCAGGCGGTGTGGACGTGACCCTGGCCGGGATCAACGAACGCCTGTCCCGCTGTGTACGTGTGCATTTCGCAGGTCTCGGCAGGCTGGTACGTCAGCGCGCCCGTCACGATATTCACGACGACGGGGCCCGCGTGCGTGTGCCACGGGAACTGCGCTCCGGGTTGCACGGTGAACCGCCCGACGATCGTCCGTGACGGATCGGGGACGTTGACGACATGCGTGGTTCCGCGGTGGTTCTTGAGCTTGACCATCAAGCGAACGTCGTCAGTAACGACCGCTCGGGACGTTAGAAGCTCCGTTGCAATCGGGGGTGGCGGCGGTTGCTGTGCCGCTGACGGCAGCACGTTCACAGCGATCACAAGGACGCTGATGGCCGCTACCGCGACGGCAACCCTCTTCCGGGTCATTCCCTACTCCCTTCAGATAGCGTTTGTTCAACGCGCGACTCCGCGCGTGGTTTCGCCGAGCGTCCCGCAAAGGGATGCTGGAATCCATTCGTCATTCGTCGTATCTTTGGAGAGCTGTGGCGACGCTCTCCAGAACCGACGCGGAGCGGCTGCTCCGCTTCCTTGCCGACGCCGAGAGCATCGGCGGCGACGAGCCCTTCACGCCGGAGCTCTTGCTCGAGCTCGGGCAGCTGATCGAAGCGGACTTCGTGTCCTACCACGAGGTCGACCATGTCCGGCGGCAGCCGCTCATGTGCTTGCTCCGGCCGGGCGACGACGACGTGGACGATGACGACGACGACAACATCACCGACGAAGAGTGGGAGCTGATGCAGGAACACCCCGTATGCCGGCGCTGGAGGGAAGACGGAACCTTCGGGGCTCTGCGGCTTTCGGATGTCGTCACCCGCCGGGAGTTCCGCCGGAGTCGCCACTACGCGGACTACTTCCTGCCTTGGGGCATGGAGTTCGAGCTCAAGACACGCCTCCCGTCACCGCTGTGGCATGCCCAGACATTCGCGTTGCACCGGGGCGGCGTCCGCGACTTCACCCCGCGCGACCGACTGGTGCTCGACCTCCTGACGCCGCACTTAAGCCGCCTGCGGGAGGCGGCGAGGACGCGTCGCCGGCTGACAGAGGCTCTCGCTGAGCTGGGCCGGACCGACGAGGATGCCGCGCGTGGGCTGATCTTCCTCGGCCCCGGCGGCGAGATCGAGTTCATGTCGCCTCCGGCCCGGCGGCTCATGCGCGACTTCTTTCCAGCCGGACTCGCCGGTCGCCTCCCTGCCGCGCTCGAGGACTGGCTGGAGGGCGGCGACTCGCGGCCGCTCGTCCGCCGTCGTGGCGACCGCCGGCTCGTCGTCGAGCGGACTGTCGACTCATTGATCCTCGAAGAGCGCGTCGCGGAGGTTCCGTTGACCGTGCGCGAGCGCGAGGTGCTGTCGTGGGTCGCGCGCGGCAAGACGAACGCCGAGATCGCCGAGCTGCTCTGGCTTGCGCCGAGCACGGTGCGAAAACACCTCGAGAACGTCTACGCCAAGCTCGGCGTCAGCACGCGAACCGCCGCCGTGGCGCGGTTCCTCGGGCTCATCGACGCCCAGGCTTCGTAGCCAGCAGCTCCTGCAGCTTCAGCGTCGTGTTGAGGTTGCGCACCGTCATGTCTCGATACGCGGCGCCCCCAACGAGCTTCTGCATCCCGCTGCGCGTCAGCGCATTGCGACGCGTTGCCCAGATGACGGCGGCTTTCGTCACCACGAGCTCGTCGACGCCCTCCCTGGGCTCGAGCTCGCGGGCGAGCTTGCGGCCGTCGAGCGTCCGCCGGAGGAACGCGACGTTCACCCGCAGGCTGTGGTTGCCGATCCAGTCGGACGGGATCGCCTTGACGATGCGTCCAAGCTCGGCGCGCGAGCGAACGACCACGGCGATCGGCAGTCCAAAGCGCTTCTCCAGCGCCTTCTCGAGCTCGGACTCGAGCTTCGCGGCGGATTTCCTGCTTTCGAACAGCACGTTGCCGCTGGCGATGAAGGTCGACACGTCGTCGTAGCCCAGCGCCTCGACGCATTCCTTCAGGTCGGCCATGCGGACGATCGATTTGCCGCCGACGTTGATGCCGCGGAGCAGGGCGACGTACCTCATCCCCGCCATCTTCTACGCTCGTCGCTGTGGAGGATCGCCTGCTCGGCTGGTTCGAGGAGCATCGCCGCGACCTGCCGTGGCGGCGCTTGCGCGATCCGTACTGCGTCCTCGTCTCGGAGGTGATGCTGCAGCAGACGCAGGTGCCGCGCGTGATCGCGCGCTACATCGACTGGATCGACCGCTGGCCGACGGCAGAGGCGCTCGCTGCCGCGTCGCGCGCGGACGTCATCCTCGCCTGGCAGGGGCTCGGGTACAACCGCCGAGCCGTTAACCTGCACCGCGCCGCGCAGATCGTCGCCGCCGAGGGCTGGCCGGCCGACCTCACCGAGCTTCCCGGCGTCGGGGAGTACACGGCGGCCGCCGTGAGGCGCTTCGCGTTCGGCGAGCCGGTCCTTCCCGTCGACACGAACGTCCGGCGAGTCCTCGATCGGACGGGCGCGACGTTCGGGCCGGACGCGGCCGAGGCGCTCATGGACCTCGGGCGCGAGGTGTGTCTCGCGCGGATTCCCCGCTGTGGCGCCTGCCCGCTCGCGGAAGGCTGCCCCTCACGTGGGCGCCGCTACGAGCCCCTGCGAAAGCAGTCCCGCTTCGAAGGGTCTTTCCGGCAGCGGCGCGCCGAGACGCTCAGGCTGGTCGCAGCCGGAGACTTTCGCGGCCTCGACGCCGAAGCCGTGGCCTCGCTGGAGCGGGACGGGCTACTCGAGCTCCGAGCCGGCGTCGCCCGGCTGCCGCAGTAGCGCGACCGCCTGCGCCATCAACCCCTCTCGGCGCCCCGTGAAGCCGAGATGGTCGGTGGTCGTCGCGCGGATCGCGATCCGATCGACCTCGACACCCATCGTGTCCGCGATGCGGGCGCACATCTCTCCGCGGCGGTCGACGATTCGCGGCTGCTCGCCGATCAGGATGCAGTCCGCGTTCACGAGCTCGAAGCCGGCGCTCTTCACCTTCCCGTAGGCGTTGCGAAGAAGGAGCAACGACGACACTCCCCGCAGCGAGTCGTCCTCCGACGGGAAGAGCGTGCCGATATCGCCGAGGCCGGAGGCGCCGAGGAGCGCGTCGATCAGCGAGTGCGTGACGACGTCGCCGTCGGAGTGCCCGGCGAGGCCGCGGTCCTCGTCGAAGCGGATGCCGGCGAGGACAAGCGGGATGCCGTCGGCGAAGGCGTGCGCATCGACGCCGAGCCCGATGCGGAGGTCCGTCACCCCAACGGCTCCTGGCGACCCTGCCGCTCGTCGAAGATGGTGACCGTCTCGTAGCCGGCGGCCCGCGCGTGCTCGATCGCCCGGTCGAGGTCGCGGCCGACGTTCTGCGGGACGTGGGCGTCGGAGGCCAGGGTGATCTCGACTCCGCGTTGCCGAGCCGCTGCGAGCAGCTCCGGGTCCGGGTACAGCTTCCCGTGCGGCTTGTGGAGCCCCGCACTCGAGACCTCGAGCCGTGCCCCGTCGAGCGACTCCACAATCGGCGACCAATCCCACGGGACCGTCGGCCCGAACATCTTCACGAGGTCGGGATGTGCCAGGCTGTCGAAGAGGCCGCTCCGCGCCGCGCCGACGAGGGTGTCGTAGTAGCGGCGCCATGCCTCCTCCGCGCCGACCTGGCCGACCAGGCTCGGCTCGCCGTCGATCCCGTCCTGGCCGACGAAGTGGATCGAGCCCAGCAGGTAGTCCCACGGGTACGGCGCGAGGATCCCTCGCGTCTCGTCCTCGCGAGCTGGGACGTAGTCGACCTCGAGCCCGAGCTTGACCGGCAGGCCTTGCCGTTTCGCTTCCACCACTGCCTCGACGTAGGGCTCGAGTGGGTAGACGCAGCGTTCGAGGTGGTACGGGACGCTCCACAGGGGCCGCGTCTCCTGGAAGTAGTACACGTGCTCCGAGAAGCCGATCTCGTCGATACCGCGCTCGGCCGCGGCCTCGACGAAGCGCCAGACGGCGTCGATGGAGTGGTCGATCGACTCGTCGGGCGCGCGCAGATGCATGTGGTAGTCAACGATCACTCGACGGCTGCGGGCGCGAGCCACTGGGCAACGAGCTCGAGGTCGTCCCGCTCGGTCACCTTGATCAGCCGCCGGTCGCCCGGAACGACCTTCACCCGGCCTCCGCGGGCTTCTACCAGTGTGGCGCAGTCCGTGGCCTCGCCTCCGCCGGCGGCGTCGCGCAGCACCGGCCAGACGAACGCCTGCGGAGTTTGTGCGATGACGAGCGCCGCGCGGTCGACCGTCTCGACGATCTGGTCGTTCTCGACGCGCTTGACGGTGTCGGAGATCGGTAGGCCCGGGACGACCCCGTCCCAGCCTTCGTTGAGCGCCGTCAGCAGCCGCTCGATCACGTCCTCGGGCAGCACCGGCCGCGCCGCGTCGTGCACGAGGACGACGGCGGCGTCGTCCGGGACCTCACCGAGCCCTGCACGCACCGAAGCGGCGCGCGTCTCACCGCCGGGGACCGCGGCGACGACCTTGCCGCAGCCGAGCTCCTCGGCAAGCAGGATCACCGGCTCCTCCCAGTCGGGTGGGGCGGCGACGACGATCGAATCGACCCACTCCGACCACTCCAACCGCTCGAGACTCTCGGCCAGCAAGGGGCGGCCGTTCAGCTTCGCGAATGCCTTGGGCCGGTCCAGTCCGAGCCGCTCGCCGCGGCCTGCCGCGACGATCACGGCCCAAACGGACATCAGGCGGCGCCCGGCGTTACGCCGCGGCGCCGGCCTTGGCGCGCTTCTTCTTGGCGTCGACGTCCGAGACGAGGACCTCGTCCAGCCACTCGGCCGTCTCCTCCTCGTCGAGCCCCTTGGCGTACATCAGCTCGCTGATGAGGATCTTCTTCGCCTTGACGAACATCTGCTTCTCGCCTGTAGAAAGACCCTTGTCGCGGTCGCGCAGAGAGAGGTTCCGCACGACCTCGGCGAGCTCGAAGATGTCGCCCGTCTTCATCTTGTCGCGGTTGTGCTTGAAGCGGCGGTTCCAGTTCTTCGGCATCGTCGTCCCGTTGCCCGTTAGGGCCTTGACCACTTCCTTGACGGTCTCCTCGTTGATGACCTTTCGGAGCCCCACCTTCTCGGCGTTGTCGGCGGGCACGTTGACGGTCATGTCGTTGTGGATGATCTGAATCGTGAGGTACTCGCGTTTCTCTCCCAGCACCTCGCGAGTCTCTTTCTTCACAACGGTGCCTGCCCCGTGGTGCGGATACACCACCTTGTCGCCGATCTTGTACAAGCCAACCTCCCGGTCCTGGACGTTTACACGACAAACCGCCGGCGGGTGACGAAACCGCCGGCGAATGGCAGCCAGTATACCTAAACGCTCACCAAAAAGCCCACTTTTTCCAGGGATTTTCCGAGGTCGGGACGGAAAATCCCTGCTAGGCGCGGGGTTCGGCCTTCCCGATCAGGGCCGCGCCGATCGCCTGCTTGAGCGTCTCGACCGCCTTCGCGTCGAAACCCCGGCGCCCCTTCGTCGCCGCCGGGACGATCGCGGTGCCGAGCCCGAGCTTGGCGCACTCCTCGAGCCTCCGCTCGGCCTGCGTCGCGGGCCGTAGCCGGCCGGTCAGCCCGATCTCGCCGAACGCCGCCGTGCCCGCCGGGACCGCCGAGCCACGCGCCGCGGACGCGATCGCCAGGGCCACGGCGAGGTCGGCGCCGGGCTCGTCGATCCGGACACCGCCGGCGACGTTGACGAACACATCGGCCTGCGCGAGGGCGATCCCGCCGTGGCGGGAGAGTACCGCGACGATCATCGCCAGCCGCTTGGGATCGACGCCCGTGGCAACCCGCCGCGGCATCGCGAGGTCGGTCGGGGAGACGAGCGCCTGGATCTCGAGCAGCAGCGGCCTCGTCCCCTCGAGCGCGCAGGCGACCGCCGATCCGACCTCCTCCTCACGCGCCGCGCCGAAGAGCTGGGAGGGGTCGGGAACGCCGACGAGCCCGGCTCCCGTCATCTCGAACACGCCGAGCTCGTTGGTCGAGCCGAACCGGTTCTTGGCCGCCCGCAGGACGCGGTGCGCGTGATAGCGATCGCCCTCGAA
Source organism: Gaiellaceae bacterium (assembly GCA_050698015.1). Lineage (GTDB taxonomy): Bacteria > Actinomycetota > Thermoleophilia > Gaiellales > Gaiellaceae > JACDAN01. The sequence continues at coordinate 5,890 of JBOHAU010000171.1, read as the reverse complement.
CTGAAGCACGCAGTCGACGAGATGCTCGAGCACGCGCGGGCCGGCGACCGCTCCGTCCTTGGTGACGTGGCCGACGAGGAAGAGCGCTACACCGGCCTCTTTGGCGACGCGAAGGAGGCGCGCCGACGCCTCGCGCACCTGCGCCACGGAGCCCGGCGCCGAGCCGATGTCCGACGAGTAGAGCGTCTGGACGGAGTCGATCACGCAGACCGCCGGCGTCTCGGCCTCGAGCGTCGCGCAGATCGCGTCGAGGTCGGTGTCGGCGAGGATCTCGACGCGCTCGGCGCCGCCGAGCCGGGCCGCGCGCAGCTTCACCTGCGCCGCCGACTCCTCGCCGGTGACGAGCAGAGCCCGGTGCTCCTTCGACATCGCCGCGAGCGCCATCAGCAGGAGCGTCGACTTGCCGACCCCGGGCTCGCCGCCCACGAGCACGAGGGACGCGGGAACGAGCCCGCCGCCGAGCACGCGGTCGAGCTCGGAGACGCCGGTCGGCATCCGCTTGGCCTCGTCGGCTTCGACGTCGACGAGGCGGAGCACGGGCCTCGGTGCCGCCCCCTTCGACCGGCTCGGCGCCGCCGTCTCGTCGACGAGCGTCCCGAAGCTGCCGCAACCCGGACAGCGGCCTAGCCAGCGGCCGGTCGACTGGCCGCATTCGGAGCAGGCGAACTTGAGAGCGGGCTGGGCCACACCTCGACTCTAGGCTGCGAAACGGACGGCCTTTGTGCCGAATTCGTGCCGCCCTTGGAACCTTCCGTCAGTTTCCGGTGTAGCAAGGACATGCCGCGGTTCGTCGCAGCCCTCTTCGCATCCCTCGCCGTCGCCTCTGCCTCCTCGGCCGCGCCTCAGGCCCGAATTACGGCCAGGCTCCAGAGCCCGACGGACGCCGTCACCGCTGGTCGGGTCTGGACGGCGATCGTGCGTGTTCGGGACGGCAAGCGGCCGTACGCCGGCCGCATGTCGATTGTTGCGCGAGGCGAGCTCGGAGGCCGGACCTATGGAGCCCGTCGAGAGAAACCGGGGCGCTTCCGCGCCCAAATCGCCTTCCCAGGCGGAGGCCTCTGGACGCTCCACCTCCGCGCGGGGCGCCGCACTGCCCGGCTCGCGTCGATCGACGTTCGCGGAGCAGGCCCGCGGATCTCCCGACCGCACGGCTTCGAGCTCCACGAAGAGCACGGCGACCTGATCGTCCCGGACCTCGACGGCAGTGGCTTCTACGAGGTCAACCTCCTGACTCGGGCGCGAAGACTCGTGGGCAGCGGTTTCGAGCACCCGCTTTATGTCAACTTCGGCCCGGGCGGCTCTCTCTACGTCGCCGACGAGCGACGGATCTACCGCTTCGAGCCGGACGGGCAGAAGACGCCGATCGCTGGGAACGGGACGCGCGGCCTAGCCGGCGACGGTGGGCCCGCGACCGCCGCCCAGCTCGGCGGCCAAGGCGATTTCGCCTTCGACGCCGCGGGCAACCTCTACATCGCCGAGTACGACAACGGCGTTCGCATCGTCTCGCCCGACGGCCGGATCGACACGCTCGCCGGAATCGGTCGAGAGGGCTACTCGGGCGACGGCGGCCCCGCGAGGAACGCGGCCTTCGGCGCACCGCACGGCTTGGACGTCCTTCCCGACGGCACGGTCCTCGTCGCCGACAGCCACAATGGGGTCGTCCGGCGGATCGACGGCGCGACGCGGATCGTGACCACGATCGCCGACGGCTTCACGGCACCAGTCGGTATCCATGCCCGTTCCGACGGATCGTTCTACGTCGTCGACGCCCGACTCGACCACATCGTCCGGATCGCTCCTGACGGCTCACGCACAAGCTTCGGCCGGGGCTTAAGTACGCCTACGTTCGTCATCGTCGACGACCCCGGCGCCTTTGCCTACGTCAGCGAGTTCGAGGGGCGCAGCATCCGTCGGATCCACCTCCGGACCGGACGGATGGAAACGATCGTGCGTTAGGAAAAGCACGCCACGTCATCCGGCGGTGGCTGCGCAATATCCTCCTCGGGTGGAGCCGCTCAACGTCTGGGATTACGAGCGCCTCGCGGAAGAGAAGCTCGACGAAGGGTCGTTCGGCTACTTCGCCGGTGGGGCGGGCGACGAGCATGCCGTCCGCGGCAACGTCGAGGCGTTCGACCGCTGGCGGCTTCGCCCGCGCGTTCTCGTCGACGTCGGCGAGGTAACGACCACGACGAGCGTCCTGGGCACGGACATCTCGATGCCGATCATCGCTGCGCCGGTCGCATTTCAGCGCATGGCGCATCCGGAGGGCGAGGTCGCAGTCGCGAGAGCCGCCGCGGAGGTCGGAACGATCATGTGCCTGTCCTCGCTTGCGACGTCCAGCCCGTCGGACGTCGCAGGCGCGGCGTCAGACGGCGCCCGCTGGTTCCAGCTCTACTGGCATCCGGACCGCGGAATCACGAAGAGCATGCTCGAGGGGGCTCGGGACGCGGGGTTCGCGGCAGTCGTACTGACCGTCGACCTGCCGGTGCTCGGCCCTCGCGAACGCGATCTCCGAACGGGATTCGCCCTGCATTCGGACTACCGGATGGAGGTCTACGCCTCGGCGCTCGGCGACTTCGGCCTCGTCACGCCGTCCGTGATCGGGCAGCTGGTCGATCCAAGCCTGACCTGGCGCGACCTGGAGTGGCTGCACGAGCACGCGGGGCTGCCGGTGATCGCGAAGGGCATCCTCACCGCCGAGGACGCGGTCCTCGCCGTGGAGCACGGCTGCGACGCCGTAGTCGTCTCGAACCACGGGGGGCGCCAGCTCGACCGAGCCGTCGCCTCGCTCGACGCGCTCCCCGAGGTGGCGGAGGCCGTCGGCGACCGGGTCGAGGTGCTGATGGACGGCGGGATCAGGCGCGGAACCGACGTCGCGATCGCGCTGGCCCTCGGCGCTAAAGCAGTCCTGATCGGCCGGCCGGTGATCTGGGGCCTCGCCGTCGGCGGCGTCGGCGGCGCGCAGCATGTCTTCGAGCTACTGCGCGACGAGCTCCTGATCGCGCTTGCGCTCCTCGGCTGTCCCGGCCCCGACGCCGTCGTACGGAGCCACGTCACCGCCACGCCTCGAGGCTGATGCGAGCAGGAGCCCGCTCAGGATGGCGGCGACGCCGAGCAGCTGGAACGCGGAGGGGTCCTCCCCGAGCAGGAGCGCAGCGAAGAGGACCGAGCAGACCGGCTGGAGCGTCAGCAGGACCGAGGTGACGACGGCCGGGAGCCGCGGCAGCGAGACGGTGATCAGCAGCCAGCCGAGCACCTGGGAGCTCAGGGCGAGCAGGATCAGCCACCCCTGAGCCGAGGGCGGTGGCAGGAAGTCGAGATCGCCGAGCACGAGCCCCGCCGGGATGATCAGGATCGCCGACGCCAGGGTGGCGTCGTAGAGCGAGCCCGCCACGCGGCGGAGATCGCTCGAGCCGTGGCGGAGCGTGAGCAGGAAGCCGGTGTAGGCGACGCCCGTCAGGACGCCGTAGAGCACGCCGAGCAGCGGATCGTCACCGTAGGCGCCCTCCTCGAACACGCCCGAGATGAGGACGATGCCGCCCATCGCGACCGGGATCGCGGCGAGCAGCGCCAGCGAGGGCCGCTCGCGGTACAAGAGCCATGCGAGCACCCCGACGAGCACGACCTGGGTGTTCCCGAGCACCGTCGCCAGGCCGGCGCCCACGTGCTCGATCGAGTGGTGCCAGAGGAGAAGGTCCGCGGCGAAGAACGCCCCCGCAAGCCACGCCCACATCCGGCTCCGCAAGGGCCGTGGCCCGAGCCGGCGATCTTCCCACCAGGCGAGCAGGAGCAGAGGCGGAACGGCATAGGCGCAGCGGTAGAAGGCGCCCGTCGACGGCGAGACGTCGGCGTAGCGGTAGAGGATCGCCGAGAACGCGATCGCGACGGCGCCGGCGAGCGCGGGCAGCGTCGGACGCCCGCCCGCCAGACGGGTCGGACTCACGCTTTGATCTCTAGTCCTCGGGGGCTTCGTGCGGCTCTTCGTCGCCGCCCTCGGCCTTCGGCTCCTCGGGCGGAACGGTGACCTTCTCCTCGGGCGCCGGCGGCGCGCCCGGGATGATGTCGATCGCGACCTCGTCGTCGGTGTCCGGCTTGCGGTTGACGAGGATCGTCGAGCCGGGCTCGATCGTGCGGCCGAGGACGAAGTCGGCCAGCGGGTCCTCGATGAACCGCTGGATCGCCCGGCGGAGCGGGCGGGCTCCCATCGTCGGGTCGTAGCCCTTCTCGACCAGCAGCTCCTTGGCCTCGGGAGTGAGCTCGATCTCGGCGTCGTGCTCGCCCATCTGATCCTCGAGCCGCTTCATCAGCAGGTCGACGATCAGCATGATCTCCTCGCGCGTCAGCTTGTGGAAGACGATGACCTCGTCGATTCGGTTGAGGAGCTCGGGCCGGAAGACCTTCTTGAGCTCGCTCATGACCCGTTCCTTCATGTCGTCGTAGGAGAGGCCGGAGTCGTCGCCGATCGAGAAGCCGAGCGACTGGTTCTTCGAGATCGACGAGGCGCCGATGTTCGACGTCATGATCACGATCGTGTTGCGGAAGTCGACCTTGCGCCCCTGGGCGTCCGTGAGCTTCCCGTCCTCCAGGATCTGGAGGAGGATGTTGAAGACGTCGGGGTGGGCCTTCTCGATCTCGTCGAGCAGCACCACGGAGTACGGCTTGCGGCGCACGGCCTCGGTCAGCTGGCCGCCCTCGTCGTAGCCGATGTAGCCGGGGGGCGAGCCGACCAGGCGAGACACGGAGTGCTTCTCCATGTACTCGCTCATGTCGACCTGGATCATCGCGTCCTCGTCTCCGAACAGGAACTCGGCGAGCGTGCGCGCGAGCTCGGTCTTACCTACTCCTGAGGGCCCGAGGAAGATGAACGAGCCCGTCGGCCGCTTCGGGTCCTTGATCCCGGCGCGCGCGCGCCGGATCGACTTCGAGACGGCGACGATCGCCTCTTCCTGGCCGATCACGCGCTTGTGGAGCTCGTCCTCCATCCGGATGAGCTTCTGCGACTCGGCCTCGGTCAGCTTGAAGACGGGGATCCCCGTCCACATCGAGACGATGTCGGCGATCTCGTCCTCGCCGATCACGGGCTTGTCGACGCCTTCCTCGTTCTGCCAGCTCTCCTCGAGCTCCCGCTTCTTCTGCGTCAGCTTGCGCTCCTTGTCGCGGAGGGAGGCTGCCTTCTCGAACTCCTGGGCCTCGATCGCCGCTTCCTTCTCGCTCCGGACCTTGTCGATCTCATCCTCGAGCTCCCGGTGCCGCGGCGGCGCGCTCATCGTCTTGATGCGCATGCGCGAGGCGGCCTCGTCGATCAGGTCGATCGCCTTGTCGGGGAGGTGGCGGTCCTGGATGTAGCGGTCGGCGAGCAGCGCGGCGGCGTGGAGAGCCTCGTCCGAGATCGTGCAGCGGTGGTGGGCCTCGTAGCGGTCGCGGAGGCCGCGCAGGATCTCGACGGAGTCCTCGACGGACGGCTCGTCGACGCGGATCTGCTGGAAGCGCCGCTCGAGCGCCGCGTCACGCTCCAGGTACTTGCGGTACTCGTCGAGCGTGGTCGCGCCGATCGTCTGCAGCTCGCCGCGGGCGAGCGCAGGCTTGAGGATCGACGCCGCGTCGATCGCGCCCTCGGCGGCCCCGGCGCCGACGAGGTTGTGGAGCTCGTCGATGAACAGGATGATGTCACCGCGCTGGGTGATCTCCTTCATCACCTTCTTCAGGCGCTCCTCGAACTCACCGCGGTACTTCGAGCCGGCGACGAGCGCGGCGAGGTCGAGCGTGTAGATCTGCTTGCCCTTCAGGAGCTCCGGCACCTGGTTGGAGGAGATGCGCGCGGCGAGACCCTCCACGACGGCCGTCTTGCCAACGCCGGGCTCGCCGATCAGGACCGGGTTGTTCTTCGTGC
>JBOHAU010000170.1:0-4527 GCA_050698015.1 Gaiellaceae bacterium | reverse complement strand
CTCGTAATGAAGGGGTCCCCGGTTCGAGTCCGGGCGTCGGCTTCACGCTCCGGCCACGAGTCCCTGCCTGGCCTGAAGAAAGCGGCCGACGGCCCGTTTGCAGCCATCGGACGCCAGCGCACTTTGGTGATTCTCGCCGGCCAGGATGATCAGCTCCGCACCGTCCACTACCTCCGCCAGCTGACGTGCCGAAGCCGCCACGTCGTCGTTGGCCGCGACAATCACCAGCAGCGGCAGCTCCAGCCGCCGCAGGTCGGCTGGATCAGCTTGCGTCCGCTCGCTGCGCTGGAACGCCGCCAATGCCGGCAGGTCGTTCCCGCGGCCTTCGACTGCCTGCCGGAATCGGAGCGCCGCCGGGTCGCCGATCGTCGCCGGATCGGCTGCCTCCAATGCCGCGGCGAGCTTCTCGCGCTGCTGCGGATCGGTCGACGGCCTTGGCAGGCCGGTGCCGCCGGCGACGGCTGACGCGAAGCGCTCGGGCCGGCGTGCCAGCAGGTTGAGCGTGACCAACGCGCCCATCGAGTAGCCCATGATGTCCGCCCTCTCGATTCCAGCCGCGTCCATTACCGCGAGCACGTCGTCGGGAATCTGGTTGCCGGCGTAGGCCTCCGGCGAGTGCGGCTTCCCGCTCTTGCCGTGGCCGCGGCAGTCGAGGCCGATGACCCGGCGGCCTTCGCGGACAAGGAAGTCGACCGAGCCTGTGCGGCGCCAATCCCGCTCGAAGCTTGACGAGAAGCCGTGCACCAGAACGATCGGTAGTCCTTGGCCGCTCACTTCGTAGTGGATCGGCACGCCGCCGGAATGGACAGTCGGCATCGCGCTCCTACCAGAGTGCGAGCGGACGCGGGTGGCGGTGGGCCCGCAGCCTGCGGTCTTTGGTGACGAGCAGTAGGCCGTGCTCGACTGCGGTCGCGTAGATCAGCCTGTCGGCTGGGTCGGCGGGGAAAGACGATGGGAGAGCGACGGCGGTTGCTGCGACCGCCGGGGTTAGCGGGATGGTCCGAATCTGGGCGGCGAGCTGGTCGAGCCAGGAGCGGACAGGGATCGTCAAGACGATTCGCTCGTGCTCGGCCAGCCAGGCGAGCTCGAACCAGGAGATCGCCGCAATCGCGAGCTCGTCGGCTTCGTTCAGCGCTTTGGCCGCGGCGCGGCTGATCCGCTCGGGCTCGGCCGACCACCAGTGAACGACGTGGCTGTCGAGCAGGACAGCTGTCAGGAAAGCTCCCAGTCTGCTCCGGTCGAGAAGAGCTCCTCCTCCTCGGCTGCGGTCATGGCTACGCCAACAAGGCTTCCCTTGAGCGTGTGAGGGCCTGTGGCCGGCACGAGCCGTGCCACGGTGCGGCCGTGCTTGGTGATCTCGACCTCGTCTCCTGCGGCGACGTCGTCGAGCAGGGCGAGTATCGTCGCCTTCGCTTCTGTTGCGGTCAGTTTCTTGACCATATGGTCATTATAATGGTCATTAGATCGGGATCTCAGCTCGCAGAGTCGTCCCGCCGCCGGCGGGGCTCACGACCTCGAGCGAGCCGCCCAATGACTCGACCCGATCCGCCAGGCCACGGAGGCCGGTTCCGGCGCCCGGGTCGGCGCCGCCGACGCCGTCGTCCGAGACTTCGACGACGACCGGATCGCTCGCGGAAACCCGGATACGCACGTTGGACGCGCCGGCGTACTTCGCGACGTTGGTCAGTGCTTCGGCGATCAGGTAGTACGCGGCCGCTTCGACCGGCTCGGGCAGCCGCTCGTCGGGGACGTCCGCGATGTCGACCGCGACTGGGGTGCGGGCCGCGAGCGTCTCGACCGCTGCCCGCAGGCCCCGATCGCTGAGCACCGCTGGATGAAGGCCGCGGGCGAGCTCGCGCAGCTCGTCGAGCGCGAGGGCAAGCTCGTCACTGGTGTCAGCCAGCGCCGCGCGAGCGCCAGGGGGATCGGTCTCGAGCTTCGAAAGCGCGAGCCTCAAGGACAACGAGAGCGTGACCAGGCGTTGCTGAGCGCCATCGTGGAGATTCCGCTCGAGCCGTCGCCGCTCGACGTCCTCGGCGGCGACGATTCGCGCGCGCGACGCCGCGAGCTCCTCGAGCCGGGCGTGGAGCTCGGCGTTCAGCCGATGGACTTCCGCCTCTTGCGCCTTCCGTTCGGTGATGTCGGTGTAGGCGACCATGTTTCCGACGACCCGGCCGGATCCGTTTCTGACCGGGGCGGCCGCGATCGAGACGTCCACGAGCGTCCCGTCCTTCCGCTGGCGCACCGTTTCGTAGTCGCTCAACGATTCGCCGGCGAGCACTCGTGCGAAGAGCTCCTCGCTCTCCGCACGCCTGGAGGTCGGCGCCAAGGGTAGGTCACCTCGGCCGATCATCTCCTCGCGCGGCCACCCGAAGATGCGCTCGGCCGCCGGGTTCCACAGCCGTACGCGTCTGTCCGGCCCGAACTCCACGATTGCGAGCGGCGAGGAGTCGATCAGCGCCTGCAGCTCGTGCTGAGGCTTGCCTTCGGAGGTGTCGTCGATGGCGGCGAGTCTAGGGGCGGGCGACGCGTGGCCGCCCGCCCCTTGCACTCGTCTACCTCAGAGAGACGTCGTCGATGCGGAAGCTGGTCGGCAACGAGAAGTCGGTCGTCGCGCGGAACTGGAGCCGGATCGTCTGTCCGCGCCAACTCGCGAGGCTGAACGACTTCTGGGAGTAGTTGCCGGCCGTCGTCTCGTTTCCGTTGCTGTAGGTGGCCAACGTGCCGAGCAACGTGCCCGCCGTGCTGCGCACCTCGACGAAGAGGCGGTCGTAGATCGTCGTCCCCGACTCGCTCGAGGTGATGTTGAGCCAGAACGTGTAGTTGGCGGCGTGCGTCGTCGGGATGCTCACCGTCTGGTACTCGGTGCCGCTCGCGTTGTTGTAGGCCCCGAGGATGCTGTAGCCGGTGCCCGAGTGCGGATAGGCGCCCGTCGACCAGTAGGCGTTCCCGGAGAGCGTCCACGGCGACGTCGATCCCTCGAACCCGCCGTTCACGACCAGCTCGGCGCCGGGCGGTGGAGGCGGTGGCGGTGGCGGAGGCGGAGGCGGCTGCGGCGAGCCCCCGAAGACCGAGTACAGCAGCCGGTTCGGAGAGCCGGTGCCGGGGCTGGTGACCTTGCCCGTCGTCGAGTTGTTGACCAGCGCCTGTGTGACGGTCGCCGGCAAGGCGCCGGGGTTCGTCTGGAGGTAGAGGGCGATCGCACCGGCCACGTGCGGCGACGCCATCGAGGTCCCGCTGATGGTGTTCGTGGCGGTGTTGCTCGTGCTCCAAGCCGAGGTGATGCTCGAGCCCGGCGCGAAGATGTCCAGGCACGTCCCGTAGTTGGAGAACGAGGAGCGGGCGTCGCTGCTCGTGGTCGAGCCGACCGTATTTGCGGCGGCGGCGCGCGCAGGCGAGTAGTTGCACGCGTTTGCGTTCGAGTTGCCCGCGGCGACCGCGTAGCTGACGCCCGAGTTGACCGAGTTCGTGACGGCGTTGTCGAGCGCGCTGCTCGCCCCGCCGCCCAGGCTCATGTTCGCCACCGCCGGTGACGGGCTGTTCGCTGTGACCCAATCCACGCCCGCGATCACGCCGGAATTCGAGCCCGAGCCCTGGCAATTGAGGACGCGGACAGCGTGGATCGTGACCTGCTTGGCCACGCCGTAGGTCGTGCCGCCGGTAGTCCCGGCGACGTGGGTGCCGTGGCCGTGGCAGTCGTTCGTGCCCTGCCCGTCGCCGATGAAGTCGGCGCCGTTGCCGATCCTGCCGGCGAACTCCTGGTGGCTCGCGCGCACGCCGGTGTCGATGACGTAGGCGTGGACACCCTGTCCGGTCTGGTTGTAGGTGTATGCGTTGTTCAGCGGTAGGTCGCGCTGGTCGATGCGGTCGAGCCCCCACGTCGCGGGGCTCTGCGTCGCGATCGCGTGGACGACCTGGTCGGGCTCGACGTAGGCGACGCGTGGGTTGGCGGCCAGCGCCTGGGCCTGATCCGCCGTCAGCTGGACGGCGAAGCCCTCGAGCGCGTGCTGGTAGACGTGCTTGACGTTGCCGCCGTGCGAGCGGGCGAGCTCGCCGGCGGCCTCCGCGACCAGCGGCCGCTGCGAGCGGGCCTCGCCGGCGCCGCGGACTGCGTCGGCCTTGAAGACGACGATGTAGGAGCCCGCGATGGGATCCTTGGCCGCGCGGAGCTCACCAGCGGCCGACGGAGCGGCCGTGGCGAGGCAGACGAACAGCGCGGCGGCAAGACCTGGTCTGATCATTCTTGCCTCCTGAGAGTGGTACTGACGACGGTTTGAAGTAAAGGGCATCCAGGCCCTCGTGTCTACTGCTGCAAAGGGGCCGGGGCGGGCCCGTAGGTCCGCCAGTTCTTCTTGCGTTGCGCGCTACCGGCTTCGACTGGAGCGACGCCGTGATGGGAGGCGCATTCGGTGTCGCGCTGGCGCTGCTCGGCACGAGCGCGATCCTGCTGGCGTACCGCCGCCGCGGGCCGCTCGGGAAGGCGTGACCCAGTCGCTCGAAGAGGCGGCCGAGAGGGCGGAGTCGCCC
>JBOHAU010000169.1:0-4682 GCA_050698015.1 Gaiellaceae bacterium | reverse complement strand
CCGCCACCGCCTCCGCCCGCTCCGCCGCCCCCGGCGCCGCACGTGCACCCGCTCGCGGTCACGGGCGTGCGGATCTCGGTCCAGCGGCGGGGCGCCACTCGTGTCCTCGTCGCAAGAGCGCGAATCACCAAGCGAGCGCTCGCCCGCCTCTCGCTCAAGCGCGGCCGCCAGACGCCCGCCGCGGCGCGGAAGCAGTGGGTTGCGGGGACGAACACGATCCGTGCAGTCCTCCCGAAGTCGCTCGCACGCGGGCGCTGGACGGCTGAGCTCCGCGTGGGCACGAAGCGCTTCGAGCGCAGCATCCGCATCGGCTAGCGTTCTTGCCGTGCGATGGGCCGCGCTCGTCAGCCTCGCGGCCGGGGCCGTGATAGCGCTCTCGGTTGCGCAGTTCGCGCCTGGCCAGGCGATCGAACGCGTGCGCGTCGATCGCCCCTCGACAGCGCTTCCGGAACGCCTCTACCTGCTCGTAGGCTCACCCGACGAATACGCCCGGGTTTCCTTCAACGGAACCTCCGGAAGCTGGATCGGCCCGCTGTACTGGCGACCGGAGTATCCCGAAGGAAGGAACAATGCCACCATCGACTGGGAGGTCGGCTTCGACGAGCGACCCCTGGCGACCGAGCGAATCGCGCTCGTAAACCTGACGCGCGACTGGACGGAGGACCAGCGCGCGGGGATCTCGATCGAGCACGTCGTCGGGCGCCGCGTGGTCGGGACGATTCCGGGGTTCTTCGTGCTCCAGGTCGAGCGGAGGTCGGCGCCGAGCGAGCTCGTGGTCGCCTTTCCGGTCGCGCCGAAGCTCCACGTCTTCGTCCGCTTCCTACTCCTGCGCCCGGAGAGCGACGCCTACGTCGTCAAGGGCTCGATGCTCGCCTCGAGCTGGAACCGCGGTCAGGCGCTCCTAGCAATGTCACGAACGCGCCTGGAGGGCAATCTGCCGCCAGCGCTCGTCACCGCCCGGCCGCGGCGGAAGGGCGTGCTGGGCGGATTCGTCGTCGACTTCCACCGCCACGCAGTCGTCACGGTTCCCGCCGTGCTGGAGCGGCGGGCGGGTTCCGGATGGCGCCGGATCTCGTCCGTGAAGACGAATCGCCTCGGCGGCTACAACTTCAGGGTGAAGCTCGGGACGTACCGGGTTCGCGCCACGCTGGACAAGCGCTTCTCGGCCACGAGCCGAGCCGTCCGCATGCGCCGTTAGGAGGCGACCGCCTCGAGCACGCGCTCGGGGATGTCGAAGTTCGCGTAGACGTCCTGGACGTCGTCGCTTTCCTCGAGCGCATCGATCAGACGCAGCACCTTCTTGGCCGCCGCCTCGTCCTCCAGCTCGATCGTCGTCTTGGGGACCATCGTCAGCTCAGCCGACTGGACCTCGATCCCGGCCGCCTCGATCGCCTCTCGCACGGACGTGAGGCTCTCCGGCGCGGCGACCACCTGGTAGCTGGAGCCGTCCAGCGAGACGTCGTCCGCCCCGCCCTCGGCTGCGGCGAGCATAAGCTCGTCCTCGTCCACGCCGGCGTCGACGAGGACAATCGCGCGCCGCTCGAAGAGCCACGCCACGGTTCCGGCCTCGCCCAGGTTGCCGTCGCTCTTTGCGAACGTGTGGCGGACGTCGGCGGCCGTGCGGTTGCGGTTGTCCGTGAGCGCTTCGACGAGGACCGCGACGCCGCCGGGCCCATACCCCTCGTAGATCACGGTCTCGAACGCCTGCGCGTCGGTGTCCGCGCCGGAGCCGCGCGCAATCGCGCGCTCGATGTTGTCCTTGGGCATCGAGTAGGAGCGGGCCTTCTCGATCGCGTTCTGGAGCGCGAGGTTCGCGGCCGGATCGGGACCGCCCTCACGCGCCGCCACGATCAGCGCGCGGGAGAGCTTGGAGAAGAGCTTGCCGCGACGGGCGTCGGCGACGCCCTTCTTGTGCTTGATCGACGACCACTTACTGTGCCCCGACATCTCGACCTCCTGATCGGTCGGCTCCCGCCGGGCGGAACCCGGCTCCGCCGACCTCACCCCGCTGGCCGCCCTCCAGACGAGCGGCCGTATTTACATACTGTCCGCTCGTCCTCCAGGCGCCCAACGGCGCGTCAGGGGGCCGAGACAATGCCCTGCTCCTCTCGAACGAGATCCAGGAAGAGCTCGTGGACGCTCGAGTCGTCCGTGAGCTCCGGGTGGAACGATGCCACCAGAAAGCGACCGTCGCGTAGGAGCACGGGCTCTCCGTCCAGCTCCGCCAGCACCTCCACGTCGGCGCCGACCTCCGCGACCCTCGGGGCCCGGATGAACACGCCGCGGACGGTCCGGTCGCCGCGCCGCAGCTCGAGATCCGCCTCGAAGCTGGCGACCTGACGGCCGTAGGCGTTCCGTCGCACGAGCACGTCGACGAGGCCCAGGTGGTCCCGGTCGAGCAGGATCATCCCGGCGCACGTTCCGAAGACGGGCGGGGTGAAGCGCGTCAGCGCTTCCTCGAGGCCGTAGATCCGGATCAGGCGCATGATCGCGGTCGATTCGCCGCCGGGAATGACGAGCCCGTCGAGGTCTTCGAGCTGCTCGGGTTTCCGCACCTCTACCGGCTCGGCGCCGAGGCGGCGCAACATGGCCGCGTGCTCGCGGAAGTCGCCCTGGACGGCGAGGATTCCGATCTTCACGGGGTGCCCCCGGTTACCAGCCGCGGGTTTCGAGCAGCTCTTCCGGCCGGAGCGACGCCGCCGAGAGGCCAGACATCGCGTCGCCGAGGCCCCGTGAGACCTGCGCGAGTATCTCCGCGTCGTTGTAGTGCGTCGTCGCCTCGACAATTGCCTTCGCGACTGCCGGCGGGTCGGCCGACTTGAAGATTCCCGAGCCGACGAAGACGCCGTCGGCGCCGAGCTGCATACAGAGCGCCGCATCGGCGGGGGTTGCGATTCCGCCGGCGGTGAATGTGACGACGGGGAGCCGGCCGTGCTCTGCGACCCATTTCACGAGCTCGACCGGCGCCTGGAGCTCCTTCGCCTCGGCGAAGAGCTCGTCGGGATCTGCCGAACCGAGCCGGCGGATAGTGCCGAAGACGGAGCGCATGTGCCGGACGGCGTTGACGATGTCGCCCGTCCCCGCCTCGCCCTTGGTGCGGATCATCGCCGCGCCTTCCGCGATCCGGCGGAGCGCTTCGCCGAGGTTCCGGCAACCGCAGACGAACGGCACGGTGAAGCTCCACTTGTCGATGTGATGTGTCTCGTCGGCGGGCGTGAGGACCTCGCTCTCGTCGATGTAGTCGACCTCGAGCGCCTCGAGGATCTGCGCCTCGACGAAGTGTCCGATCCGCGCCTTGGCCATCACGGGGATCGTCACGGCCTCCTGGATCTCGGCGATCTTGTCCGGGTCGGCCATGCGCGCGACCCCGCCCTGCGCGCGGATGTCGGCGGGGACGCGCTCGAGCGCCATCACGGCGACAGCTCCGGCGTCCTCGGCAATCCGGGCCTGCTCGGCCGTCGTGACGTCCATGATCACGCCGCCTTTGAGCATCTCCGCAAGGCCGCTTTTCACCCGCATCGTCCCGAGATCAGCCATGGCTAGATCCTAGCCGGGGAACGTGAAGTGGTCGGTTCGACGGCCAGACGGCGTGATCGCGTAGCCGTCGAGCCGGTTCGCGCCCACGATCAGGTAGAGAAAGCCGTGCTCGACCCGCCGGGCGCGCTGGGGCGGATGGCCTCGGGGGCAGGGCCCGAGCCGATAGAGCTTCGTCGGACTGCCGCCCCCGTGGACGACGTGGCGGACACCGCGGCGCGGCGCAAACCGTTGGTAGTTGTGGTCGTGTCCGGAGAGGACGAGCCGGACGCTGTAGCGCACGAACAGCGGTGCCCACTGCCGGCGCACCTCGGCGTGTGGGGCATGGGCGCCGCAGTTGAAGGGCGGATGGTGGAAGACGGCGATCCGCCACCGGGCGCGGGATCGCGCCAGCGTCCGCCGGAGCCACCTGGTCTGTGCGTGGTCGACCCGGTTGGAGTCGAGGAGGTACAGCTCGACCTCGCCGACGGCGCGTCGGTAATACCGCCCCGACATGTTGAGCGCGTCGTATTGGTAGCGCCCACGCTGCACCGCGACGTCGTGGTTGCCGAGCACGCCGGCCACCTCGAGGCCCTCAGCCGCCGCCCAGCCGAAGCTCTCCTCCCAGTTGACGAGAAAGTCGGCGGGGCTCTCGGTGTAGTCGTTGTCCCCGAGGGTCACGAGATAGTCCGCAGGATTGCGGGCCTCGAAGCGCCGCACCGCGGCGCCGAACTGGCGCTGTGTGCTACCGCCGACGCCGAAGTCGCCGAAGGCGATCAGTCGAACAGCCGGTGGCGCGCCCGCGCGTCCGGCCGCGGGCAGGGCGAGCACAAGGGCGAGCAAGAGCACGGCGCGGCGCACCTCGTTGGTGTACCACGCCGTTCACCTCCCCCAACCGGTCGGACGGCGCCTAGCCCTAGCGCGCCGTCGCGATCCGCTGGAGCAGGCTGAACTCGAACGAGTTCCGAAGTCTGCGCCGAAAGGGCATCCCCTCGAAGTCGTCATGCTTCGGCGAAGCTGAAGCGGACTTTCGAGGGGGGATTGGGCCCGCCTGGACTCGAACATTGCTGCAAATCAGGCTTTTCTCACGTCAGTGGGTGCACCCGTGGGGGC
The DNA here is from genome assembly GCA_050698015.1 of Gaiellaceae bacterium. Classification (GTDB taxonomy): domain Bacteria; phylum Actinomycetota; class Thermoleophilia; order Gaiellales; family Gaiellaceae; genus JACDAN01. The sequence continues at coordinate 56 of JBOHAU010000169.1, read as the reverse complement.
ACGCCGCACGCACAGGCGGTCGAATCTGACACGTCTGGTCGCCTCGCAGCCGCGCA
>JBOHAU010000168.1:0-11701 GCA_050698015.1 Gaiellaceae bacterium | reverse complement strand
CGTCCCTCAGCGCCTTCAGGCCGTACTGGACGCCCACGTTGTCCCACGGGACCTTGGCGTAGCCGTCCGCGTCGACGCCGTAGACGTTCCGGAGGTCGTCCCAGTGGGTCCACTTGACCGCGGCGAGGACGGCCGGGTCGTAGAACTCCGAGCCTGCGCCCGCGCTGCCGAAGAGCGGGTTGAGGGCGAGCGGCGTCAGCCCGCGCCAGCCGTTGACGCACTCGCTCGAGCCGGGCAGGCCACCGCGGTAGGGATTCGGCCAGGTCGCGCTCGCGTTCAGACCCTCGATCCAGGTCCGGTTCGGCCACACAGCCCAGGCAGGGTTCGCCCCGTCCGTGACGTCCATGTAGTGCTCGAGCAGCTCGCAGTCGCCGATGTGGATGGTCTGCGTGACCATGTCCGGATACGAGTACTGCGGGATCGCGGCGTCGATGATCACGCCGGGATGACGCTGGGCGTAGACGTACTGCTGGATCGCGCCGCCCGAGCCGCCGACGCCGACGGTGTAGATCGGAACGCCGTAGCCCTCGATGAAGCGCTCCTTCGTCATGATCGCGGTCTCGGCGCCGAGGACGAGGTTGTAGTGGGTCGACGTGCGCGTGCCGCTCGAATGCACGATCGCGTAGCCCTGCGAGAGCCCGATGTCGTACTGGTGGCTCCCGCCGACCGTGCCCTGGTTGTGTCCGATCGCGACGCCGCCGTCGAACGTGTAGATCAGCCGTCCGTTCCAGAGCGAGGTGTCGGGCGGTTGGGCCGGGTCGCCGGGCGGCGAGAGGATCGAGATCGCGTAGATGAAGCGGTTGATCGTCCCGCGTTCACGCCGGAAAACGTAGGGCACGGTGCGACCGTCGAGAAGCGTCGCCTGAGCCACGTCGGCCGGCAGCGGCCCGGGCGGCAGGGCCTTGAAGGTCCCGTCGGTCGACCGGTAGCGGTAGTCGACGACCGTTTGGGCCGTGCAGTCCTTGCTCCAGCCGACCGTCGGCGTCGCCGGGTTGCCGGGCGTCGCGAAGAGCCGCATGCCGATCCCGGCCTGGTTGTCGACCTGCGGGAAGCCGAGGCCCTGGGTCTGGGTCTTGCACACGAACGGCTGCTGCTGCGGCCCCGAGAAGATCGGGCCCGTCGTCGGATGGTTCACAAGCGTCAGCGACGCCGTCGGCCGTCCATGGCCACGCCCGTTCGAGTCGGCGAAGAGGGTGTTTGCGCCGAGGTGCAGGCCGCTCACCATCCCGGTCAGCGTCCGCTCGGCGGCGTCGAGCTCGAGGCTCGACGTGACGTCGGTCCCGTTGACCGAGACGCTCGCCTTGTGCAGTGGAACGGTGCGCGGAATCGTCACGCGGACGAGCGCATCGCCGCCGGTGACCATCGTCGCGGGGCTGGAGAGCACCTCCAGCTCGAAGTCGTGCGTCGTCGTCGCCGGTGCGCCGGGCACCACGCCCAGCATCAGACCCAGCGCCGCTGCTGCCAAGAACAGTCTCTCCGTCATCTCTCCCCTCCCTGCGCGCGGTATCGGGTGGACTATCTCAAAGCGAGAGGGCCGGCGTTTGCCGGCCCTCTCGAGCGAAGCGATAAGCGCGGGACGCTACTTCTTGTAGATGTGGACGCGGTATGACCCGCGATCCGCGCTGACGCCCGTGATGTCGATCTTGAGCCCCGACCCGGCGGTCTTCACCGAGTTGTAGGGGATCGACGGGTTCCAGTACGCCGTCGTCGAGCTGTCGTGGAAGCTCGAGACCGGCGCGGAGGTGTACGTCTCCTTGAGCTGTCGACCCGTGCCGATGACCTGCGTGAGGGTCATCGAGTTGGAGTCGACGCCGAACGTCGCATCCCAGGTCTGGATCCGCTGCCGCCACGGCGTCCGGCCGTCCGGCATCAGCAGGGTTGCGGGGTGCGAGTCGATCGGCAGGATCTGGCCGAAGCCCGGGTGGCGACCCGTCTCGTTGTCCGGGTAGCCGGAGTTGCGGTACCAGATCAGGAGCCCGTCGGCGTAGCAGAACTTCTCGACCCAGTTGCCGACCGTGAAGTTGTACGCGCCGCACAAGCTCGTGTCGTTGTCGATGTAGCTGCGCGACTCAGCGAGGTAGTAGTGGAAATACGACTGCGTGTACTGACCGTTCGTCAGCTGCACGAAGCCGTTGAGCGTCCACCCCGCAGTCGAGGTCGCGTTGTCGACCGTCCCCTGGAAGGAGATCGAGTCGACGGCGAAGCCCGGGTTGACGACCGCACCGTCCGTCCAGTAGCGGAAGCCGTACGCCGTCGTGCCCGCGGGCAGAGTCGCCGTCACGGTGGTCCAGCCACCCGACGAGCCGGTGATCCCCTGGCCGAAGTTCTGGCCGTTCGGGCTCGTCGACGTCGACGCACTGGTCTGCACGTTCTCCCACGCGCCGTTGACGAGCGCGCGCATGTACGCGTAGTCCCAATCGGTCTCGATGTCCCAGTTCGCCCGCAAGCTGATCGGCGTCGCCGCAGCCAGCGGGCTCGCCAGGGCCTTCGACGCCGACGTGTCGATGTCGTCGCCCTGCGTGGAGTAGAAGTAGTTCGGGTCGGTCCCGTCGACCGGGAAGACCGACGTCGTCTTCGAGTAGTTCGGCAGGTTGACGCGAAGCGCCTGGTAGCGGCCCCTAGTCGCGTGCTCGCCGGGGCCGAGGTCGAAGGTCGCGTCCTGGCCGACCGTCGCGACCGCAAGGTCACTGCCGAGCCAGCCAAGCGCGAGCTTCTCCCACGCTCCCATGTGGACGGGCTTGTCACCGATCGCGTTCTTCGAGTCCGAGGCCCACGAGCCGGAGCTCATCAGCGTCCAGAAGCCCGTGCCGTTCTCCGACCGACCGGACGTGTCGTAGAGGTCCGGCAGACCGAGGTCGTGACCGAACTCGTGCGCGAACACGCCGACGCCGCCGTTCTCCGGCTGGATCGTGTAGTCCCCGACCCAGAGGCCGGTGCCGGGCAGGTTGTACCCGCCGAGCTTGCAACCCGCGGGACCTTCGTCGTCGTTGTAGTTGGCGTACCAGCGGTGACTCCAGATGGCGTCGCCGCCGATCGAGCCGCCGCCGGCCTCCTCGCCCTCGCCCGCGTGGACGAGACCGAAGTGATCGATGTAGCCGTCGGCCTCGTAGTAGACGCCGTCGCCGTCGCAGTCGTAGCGGTCGACCTGGTCGGCGACCGACAGGTTGAGGCCCGCGTAGTTCCCCGAGGCTGCGATCGCCTTCAACGTCGCGTCGACGATCCGATAGACGACACCGTTCGCGTTGTCGCTGCCGGCACCCTCACGGCTGTTCTCGCCGTAGTCGGCCGCCCTACCTTCGATCGTCACCCAGCTGCCGACCTGGCCGGTCCAGGTGAAGCGGCCGTTCGACTGCTGGAGGTAGAAGTCGCGCATCGACGGCAAGCCGTACGAGCCGCCGCCGTCGCTGAAGAGCATGTCGTGGTAGTGCTTCGGGCTCACGTCGCTCGACCAGTACGTGCTGTTGTCGACCGAGCGGTCGGGCTCGGCGAGATTACCGTGCTTCAGGTCGCTGAAGTCGATCAGCGCCGTCGTCAGGTACTCGGTGCCCTGAAGGCGGTAGCGGACGCGCTTGCCGTTCCGGAGCGTCACGTAACCGCTCGGATCGACGGTCGCCTGACCGCGGGCCACGAGGTCCGCGGCCGCAAGGCGCTCGCCCTGAGCCTTCTGGACGAACTTCGGCAGAGGCTTCGCGTGGCCGACCACAGCCCCACCCTTGTCGGGCGCGCCCGCACGGGCCGTCGACGTCCCGGCGGCACCGCCGGTCGCCGAGGCCGCGACGAGAACGAGGGCCGCGAGCAGACCAAGCGGCAGCCAGAGTCGCATTCTCAAGATCGTTCCCCCCTTACCGTTGTTACCCCTGTAGCCGCCGGGCCTCCGGCGGCGCGCGCGCATGATAGAGCGATCTTTATCGACGTCAAATTCGCTCCTGCGCAGGCGTAGCCCTTCGGCGTGCGGCGATTGGGGTTCAAGGCGGCGATCGACAACGAGCTGATCGCGTCCGGCAAGCCGTCGACGGCGTCGAGGTCACGCAGCTCGAGGCGGCGCCCGTTTCCGAGCCCGGCTGAACACACGACAGCCCGCGGCTGTGCTAATGAGTGGTGAGTGGCGCAGGTCGTCGACTCACTCGAAGTTGCGCGGAAAGCGGCGTCGCGCCAGGCCTGGCACGAAGCCTACGAGGCCTACGACGCCGCGTCCGGCGACGACCTAACGCCTCAGGATCTCGAGCTGTTCGCCGACGCCGCGTGGTGGACGGGCCGGCTCCAGGAGGCGATCGCCTTCCGCGAACGCGCCTACGCCGGGTTCGCGGCGGCCGGGGACAAGCTCAGGGCGGCGCGGCTCGCGCTCATCCTCTCCGACGACCACTCCGGCCGCGGCGCCTTCGCCGTCTCACAGGGCTGGTACGCGAGCGCTGAGCGGCTGCTCGAGGGCGAGCCCGAATCGGCTGAGCATTCGCTGCTCGTGCTTACCCGCGGCATCAACCGCATGTTCGCCGAAGGGGATCTCCAAGCCGCGATCGAAGACTTCGACCGCGCCTTCGAGCTGGCGCGGCGCTTCGACCAGCGGGACGCGCAGATGCTGGCGCTGGCGGTGAAGGGCCGAGCGCTGGTGAGGATGGGCCAGATCGACGAGGGGTTGGCGCTTCAAGACGAGGCGAGCGCGATTGCGGTGAGCGGCGCGCTCGGGCCCTACACGACGGGCCTCGTCTACTGCCTCACGATCAGCTCCTGCCAGGACATCGGCGACTACCGGCGCGCCGCCGAGTGGACCGAAGCCGCGAACCGCTGGTGCGACATGCTGGACGTCACCGGGTTTCCGGGCGCCTGCCGGATCCACCGCGCCGAGATCATGCGGCTCCGAGGGGAGCTCCAGGAGGCGGAGAAGGTGGCGCTGTCGGCCTGCGAGGAGCTCTACGACTTCCAGCGCGCGGTCACAGCGGGGGGCTACTACGAGGTCGGCGAGATCCGCCGCCGCCTCGGCGACTTCCCCGCCGCCGAGGATGCCTATCGCAAGGCGAACGAGCTCGGAAGCGACCCGCAGCCCGGCCTCGCACTCCTGCGCCTCGCCGAGGGCAAGCTCGACGCCGCAGTCGCCGCGATTGCGCGCACGCTCGCGGAGGCGGAGGAGCCGCTCCCTCGCCTGCGGCGATTGCCTGCACGGGTCGAGATCGCCGTCGCCGCGAACGACCTGGACCCCGCCCGCGCAGCGGCGGAGGAGATCGACCAGATCGTCGACTCGTACAAGATCGGCGGCCATAGAGCGCCCGCCCTCGACGCGACCGCCCACCTCGCGTGGGCGCGGATCAAGCTGGCCGAAGGCGACGTGGACGCAGCGATCGTGGATCTCCGGCGCACGCGCGACCACTGGAAGGAAGTCGGTGCGCCGTACGAGACGGCGCAGGCGCGGATGCTTCTCGGCCTGGCGTTCCGCCGGCAGGGCGACGAGCATGCCGCCACCGTCGAGCTCGAGGCCGCGCTGGCGACGTTCGAGCGGCTCGGAGCAAAGCCGGACGCGGGACGCGTCAAGGAACTGCTCGGCCGGGAGCAAGCACGCCGCACTTTTCTCTTCACGGACATCGTCGAGTCGACGAAGCTGCTGGAGACGCTGGGGCCCGAGAAGTGGAAGAAGCTCCTGGGAAGGCACAACGAGCTCCTTCGGGCCCAGATCGTCGAGAACGGCGGCGAGGTCGTCCAACAGACGGGGGACGGCTTCTTTGCGGCGTTCGAGCATCCGAAGGGGGCGCTCGAGGCCGCCATCGGCATCCAGCGGGCGCTCCAGGAAGAGATCGTCGCGCCGGACGTGAGGATCGGCGCGCACACCGGAGGCTCGTTCGCGACCGACGGCGACGGCGACTTCAACCGCTACGGCGGCGAGGGCGTCCACCTCGCGGCTCGGATCGGGGCGACCGCAGGCGCGGCGGAGATCCTCGTCAGCCGCGACACAGTCGAGGGGATCGGCGGCTTCAGGTTCTCCGAGCCGCGCGCGGTGCAGTTGAAGGGCTTCGACGATCCTGTGGACGTCGTCGCCGTCGACTGGCGCTAGCGAGCCGTCGCTCGCCCAAGGATGTACGGGGCCGAGGTGATCGTCAGTACCGAGGACGAGTGAAAGCCGCGGTCGAGCGCCTCGATCTCGAAGCTGGCCGCGCGGATCGCGGCTTCCGTGTCGCGCGTCGTCTCGCAGCCGCCGAGGGCGCGCGTCCAGAAGAGCGCGTCGCCGGCGCGCTGGAGCGCGCGGAACCCGCGGTTGCCGGAGCGAACGTGCTCCCAGAAGCGCAGCTCGCCGCCCGGCACGAGGACCCTTCGTAGCTCGCTGAGGGCGACGGCAGGCTGCGGAACGCTGCAGAGGACGCCCATCAGGACGGCGGCGTCGAACGAATCGTCCTCGGCCGGGAGCGAGCCGCCATCGCCGTCGATGATCTCGATCGGGACGTGCGCGACGGCCGCCCGTTCCGCGGCCGCGGCTCGGGCCGTGGGGTCGGGCTCGACTGCGAGGACGCGCTCGACGGTCGCCGGGTAGTGCTCGAAGGAGCGCCCGTCGCCCGAGCCGACCTCGATCACGCGTCCGCTCAGGCCGGCGAGCGCCTTGTGGCGCAGCTCACGGTGCACCGGGTCGGGACGTCGAGCCTCGCGACGCTCGAGGTAGCGGGCGAAGCGCGACTGCTGCGGGCCGTAGAGCGTGTTTGCAGTCATCGGCTCGGATTATGCGTCCAGTGATTCGGGGTGTTGACCATTGGAAACATCGCGCGTTATGGTCGTCCTCGACGGCTAGGAGGTGACACCCAGATGGTCGACCTCGAGAGCGTTCGAGACTACGTCTGGCTCCTGATTGTTGCGGCGGCGTTCGGAGCCGTCGGAGGACTGGCGTATGAGCTGCTCTTGACGCGCGGTTCCGAGAGCGGTGGCCTAGAACGACCAGGTGAACGAGAGGGACTCTCGAGCTTCTACGACCTCGGGTTCCTCGGAAGCATGTTCCTCGGCGCGGCGGCCGCGATTGCAGTGTCCTACTTCTTCACACCGGAGGTCCAGGTCAAGGTCGAGGAGAACGGTACGGAGGAGATCAAGACCCAGTGGCAGATCGTCAAGGTCGTGCCGTTGTCGCTCATCGTGGGCTCTGCCGGCGGAGCGTTTCTCAGCGCGATGCAGGCCCGCGTGCTGGCGCGCGTCAAGGAACAAGAGGCGAGGACAGCCAGGGCGCTGACCGAGCAGGTTGCGACCGGCAGCAAGGAGGTAGCGACGATTGCAACAGCGGCCGCCGTCGAAAAGGTCGAAGCTGAGGCAAAGCAGGCGGTCCGGATTGCGGCGCAGACGACTCCGCCCGAATTGGCCCAGAGGCTCGAAACGATCGCTTCGGGAGCGGCGAACGAAAGCGAGATACGAGACGCGCTCGCGCAAGCGACTCCCGCCGACCCCGAGCAACAGATTCAAGAGCTCGAACGGGCGAAGGAGGAGGCAGTCAAGCAGGCGTCTGAGCGCGTGGAGTCCGCGATCGCCGAGCAGCTGGAGACCGCTTCCAAGTCGATGGAAAGAGTGACCTTGTAGCGCTCGATCGATCCGACAGACCGAGGAGTCGGCCGGGCCTACTCGCTGATCCTGGGCGCGGAGCTGCAGCGTCTCGAGCGCCGGCTCGCCGAGGTCGACGCCGATCCGGAGAGTCCTCTGCGCGCTCCTGGGCTCGTCCCGGGCGCCCTAACCGCTTCGTCCCCCCAGGATGATGCCGCGGCAACCGACGCGCTCTAGGGTCGCGGTCGGAGGAACGCGTGGCCGAGACGCCGACGACGACCGATCGGGCTGCGGAGACGCCGGCACTCACCGGGCTGGAGCCGCAGGGGTGCTGGCGGCACTTCGAGCTGCTGACCAGGCTCGCGCGTCCGTCGCGCCACGAAGAGCCCGCGATCGAGCACGTTCGCGCCTGGGCCAGAGGCCACGGGTTCGAGGTTCGCCAGGATGCGGCCCGGAACCTCGTCGTGCGGGTGCCGGCAACCTCGGGGAGAGAGTGGGCTCCGACGGTCGTCCTCCAGGGGCATCTGGACATGGTGTGCGAGCGCCTCCCGGACAGCCTCAACGATCCAGCCGAGGGGCGGATCGAGCTCGTTCGCGAAGGCGACTGGCTGACCGCGGACGGGACGACGCTCGGTGCGGACAACGGCATCGGAATCGCGGCAATGATGGCCCTAGCCGACGACGACTCCGTGCCGCACGGCCCGCTCGAGCTCCTGATGACCGTGGTGGAGGAGGTCGGTGGCGCGGGCGAGGGCGTGAACGGCCTCGACCCCTCGCTCGTAACAGGGTCGATCCTGCTGAACCTGGACAGCGAGGAGGACGGCCGGCTGACGGTGGGGTCGGCGGGGAGCACGGACACGTCGATCCTGGCCAGCAAGCCGCGCGAGGCGTGTCCGACGGGCACGGTCACTCTCTCGGTTTCCGTGAGCGGCGGACTCGGCGGCCATTCCGGAACCGACATCGCCCGCGGACACTCGAACGCGATCAAGGTGCTCGTGCGCGCGCTCCGCGAGACGCTCGCCGCCGTCCCGTTCCGGCTCGTCTCCCTCGACGGCGGCAAGAGCTGGAACGCGATCCCGCGCGATGCGGTCGCGATCTGCTCGCTGCCGACGGAGCGGGAAGGGGAGTTCCGCGCCGCCGTCGACACCGCAGCGACCACGATCCGTGACGCTTACGCCCAGACGGATCCCGGCGTGACTCCCGCCGTCGCGGATGCCGCCGATGCGGTCGACGCATGGACTGAGGCCGCGACCGCCGAGCTGCTCGACCTCGTGACGGTCGTTCCTAGTGGCCCGCTCGCGATGAGCCCGGACTTCGATGGCCTCGTCGAGACGAGCACCTCGCTAGGCACGGCAGTCACCGACGCGGCCGGTCTCACCCTGCACCACATGTCGCGCTCCTCGAACGGCTCGGCGCTTCCCGAGGTGCTCGCGACGCTCGACGCCGCCGCGCGCCTCGCCGGGGGCTCGTTCGAAGTGCAGCAGAGCGACCCCGCCTGGCGACCGGCTCTCGACTCACCCACCCTCGCCGCGGTGCGTCGCGTCTACGAGCGCCTGTTCGGCGAGCCTCCGATCGTGACGGCGGTCCACGCATGGCTGGAGACCGCCGTGATCGGCGAGAAGGTTCCGGGCCTGGACATGGTCTCCTTCGGCCCGCAGATCGAGGCGCCGCACTCGCCCGACGAGCGTGTGAGCATCCCGACCGTCGAGCGCTTCTGGCGACTGCTCGTCGGCGTCGTCGACGAGCAGTCGGCCGCCACCACCTGACGGCCGGGCACGATCACCCGCCGCGCTCGATCAACTCAATGCGGTACTGATCTGGATCTTGGCCGGAAGCACAGACTCACTTGAGCTGAATGCCCGAGGCTCCGCTCGCCGAGGCCGCTTGGCAAGCCGGCGACGGCATGACGACTGCGGGCTTAAGCAAAGCGGCGCGAAACTGGAAGCGGTTCCGCGAGACGTTTAGCGGCCCGGCCGGGCGTGGCGGCCGGCGTCGCCCTCGTGAGGCTCATCGGCGGCCTCGACGCCGCTCTCCCCGCTCTCAGCATCCGGTTCGAGGTCGACCGTTTCCTCCTCCGGCAACGCGACCGGCTCCCCGGGTGGGAAGCGAGCCTCCGCGTCGCTGGCTGTCTCCGCGGCCTGCGCCGCGATCCCGCGGAGATCGTCGAGCAGCGCACGGCGCTGTTGCCGGATGCTCTCGGTGTTCGCGTCGAGCTCGCGAATTCGCGCCTCCGCCTCTTCGTGCAGGGCCGCGACCTCGTCCTGCGAACGCTGGAGGCGCTCGGCCGCCTCCTCGCGCGCTTGAGCGGCGATCGTCTCGGCCTCGGCCTTCGAGTGGCCGAGGATCTCGTCCGCCTCGGCCTTCGCCTTGGCAACGATCTCCTCCGCCGCCGCTTTTGCGCGGGCGGTGCTCTCTTCCGCTTCCCGCCGCGCTCCGAGGGTGATCTCCTCCGCCGTTTCGCCCGCCCGCTGGAGGAGGCCCCTCGTCTGTTCGCCGACCCGTTCGAGCGCATGCCTGACCGCGGCCTCGGGCGAGCCGGAGACGTCGAGCTCCGCGATCAGACGGTTGACGCGCGCGACGTACGCATCGACTGCTTCACGATCGTAGCCACGAAGCGAAACCGGGAAGGAGACGTCCCGGATCCCGGCCGGCACGCGCCGAAGCTCTGTTGCGCCTTCGTCCTCCTCGACTGAGCCGGGCGACAGCTCGTTATCCGTCTGGTTCCGCTCGAGCGACTCACTCCTGGCCACGCCCCGAGTATGACCAGAAATTGGTGCATTTGCCGGGGGCCGGTTGCAGCCTCCCACGCGTTACCGTGCGGAGCCCGCGAACTGGGGAAACATCTCGTGCGATACCGCCAACGCGTCTCGGAATCGCTGCCCTACTGCTTCGGAGGCTGCTCCGTCGGACCGGCATCCGCGACGTCCCGCTTCTCGCCGGGCGGCCTCTGACTCGGCGGGCAATGCCCGCATCGGACTCAGTCTCAGTGGCCGCACTCCATTGCTCGCTCGTGGCTGCCCCCGCCGACGCCAGCGACTGCTTCCTCTCCTGCCTCCGCCGGCTCCTCGGACGGGAAGCGGGCAGCTGCAGTGCGGGCGGCCTCCTCGAGCCGCACTGCGATCTCGCGGACGTCGTCGACAAGAGCACGGCGCTCTCCCCACAGGCCTTCAGTGTCAGCGCGCAGCTTGCGCAGCCCGGTCGTCGCCTCCTCCCAGAGCTCGGCGATATCCTTCTTTGAGCGCTCGAACCGCTCTGCCGCATCCTTCTCCGAACCGGCGAGGATCTCCTTCGCCTCCTCTGCCGCCTTCGCGATGTACGCGTCAGCCGCAGCCCGAGCGCGATCCGCCTCTGCATCCGCGTTGACGACAATGTCCGCCGCCTCGGCTCTTGCGCCAGCAGTGATCTCTTCCGCTTCCTTCCAAGCGCCGTCCGTGATCTCCGCCGCCATCTCCCGAGCTTGTTGGATGATCCCGTCCGTCTGCTCTTCGGCCTCCTCGAGCGCATGTCTGAGCACGGCCCCCGGCGAGCGGGTCGCTTCGAGCTCCGCGATCAGGCGATTGACCCGGATGACGTAGGCATCGACGGATCGGCGATCGTAGCCGCGAGCCGAAACCGGAAAGGAGACGTTCCGAATCTCCGCCGGGACGCGTCGGGGGAGACCCAACCCGGCCCCGGCTTCGCCGAACCCGGGTTCGCCAACCCTTTCGGGTCGGTCGCGAGACTCGCGGTTGACCACGGGGCGAGTATGGCTGTAAATCCCGAATGCTGTTCGCCAGATACACGATTTGGTTGGAGGCGCGTCGCTGCTACGAAAAGCGCCGCGCCAGGTAAGGAGAGGGCAGTTCCTTCCTGCACACCAAGGCCCGCTTCCTCTTGCGTCGTGGTGACCCTCTTGGGCCGCGGAACTCCGAGACGCCGGATGGTTGCGCCCGCGACTCAGGCTTTGCCGTTTTGGCTCGAGCCGTGGAATCGACCCGCCGACCCGGATCGCCTCGCGTATACCAAAGTTCCAGCGCCCGGCAGGCACCATGATTGTCGCCGTGATGGATTTCCCCGCGCGCCGTTTCAACGGCGCACGGTGGGCGCCCTCTCGCGAGAATCGACTGCAGCGCCTCGCTGCCGATCCCTGACCGAGTGACCGGCGGCGCCCGCAACCTGCGGGCGGCCGCATAGAACGTCCCTATTCCTCTCGCCGGGGCGCGCC
>JBOHAU010000167.1:0-13606 GCA_050698015.1 Gaiellaceae bacterium | reverse complement strand
CAGGCTCGCAGACGAACATGGCCGTCTTCTTCGCGTGCCTCGAGCCTGGAGACGCGATCCTCGCGATGCGCCTCGATCACGGGGGTCACCTGACGCATGGCCACAAGGTGAACTTCTCCGGCCGGCTCTACACGATCGCCCACTACGGGGTGAGCCGCGAGACGAACATGATCGATTACGACGACGTCCTCAGTCTGGCCAAGGAGCACCGTCCGCAGCTGATCGTCTGCGGCGGCTCGGCGTACCCCCGCACGGTCGAGGCCGATCGTTTCCGCGAGATCGCGGACGAGGTCGGCGCGCTGCTCCTCTGCGACATGGCCCACTTCGCCGGGCTGGTCGCGGCCGGGCTGCACCCGAACCCCGTGCCGGACTGCGACTTCGTCACCTCGACGACGCACAAGACGCTGGCCGGGCCCCGCGCGGGATTCGTCCTCTGCCGCGAGGAGCACGCCCAGGCCGTCGATCGCGCGGTCTTCCCCGGGATGCAGGGCGGGCCCCTCGAGCACACGATCGCGGCGAAGGCGACCTGCTTCAAGATCGCCGCGACGGAGGCCTTCCGCGACTATCAGCAGCAGGTCCGCACGAACGCCGACGCCCTCGCGCAGGCGCTGGGCGACGGTGGCCTCGACGTCCTCACCGGTGGCACCGACACGCACCTGCTCCAGCTCGACTTGCGCCGCACGTCCTGGACGGGCAAGGACGCGGAGGAGCGTCTGGCCGAGGTCAAGCTGACCGTCAATCGCAACACCGTCCCGTTCGACGAGCAACCGCCGACGATCGCCTCTGGTGTGCGGATCGGGACGCCGGCGGCGACGATGCGGGGCTTCGACGACGAGGACTTCCGCGAGGTCGGGCGGATCATGGTCGAAGCGCTCGGCGAGAGTCCCGACCTGTCCGCGCTGGCGGGCCGGGCGTCGGCGCTGTGCGACAAGCGCCCGCTCTACCCCGGCTTCCGCGGCTACACCAGCTACCTCGCGTGACCGCTGTCGCCACAGGCCAGCTGATCGAGGTCAAGCACCCGCTGGTCCAGCACAAGCTCTCCTACCTGCGCGAGAAGGACACGCCCACCGTCCACTTCCGCAAGATCGCGAACGAGGTCACGCTGCTCCTGACCTACGAGGCGACGAAGGACTTCCCGACCGAGGACGTCGAGATCGAGACGCCGCTCGAGCGGACCGTCGTGCAGCGGATCTCGGGCAAGAAGGTCGCCGTGTGCCCGGTGCTGCGCGCCGGGATGGGGATGCTCGACGGCGTGCTCTCGCTCGTCTCCGGCGCCCGCGTGGGCTTCATCGGGCTGTATCGCGACGAGGAGACGCTCGAGCCGGTCGAGTACTACGTCAAGCTGCCGAGCGACCTCGCCGAGCGTGATGCGATCGTCCTCGACCCGATGCTGGCGACCGGGAACTCGAGCGTCGCCGCGATCGCGAAGGTGAAGGAGGCCGGGGCTCGCTCGGTGACGCTGGTCTGCCTCGTCTCCGCGCCGGAAGGGATCGAGCGTGTCCACTCGGAGCATCCCGACGTCCGGATCGTCACGGCGTCGGTCGATCGTGCGCTCAACGAGCGCGGCTACATCGTCCCGGGGCTCGGCGACGCGGGCGACCGCTTGTACGGAACCAAGTAAGAGTGGAGACGCTGCGGGACAACCCGGAAGTCCTCTGGGGCTTCGTGCTCGCGCTGGTGATCGTCCTCCTGCTGACCCCGGGAGTCGGCCGCTTCGCGCGCATCCTCGGCGTGGTCGACGAGCCGGGGGAGACGCGGAGGCTTCACATCCGCCCGGTCCCGCGCCTCGGCGGGATCGCGCTGCTGCTCGGCATCTTCGTCCCGGCGCTCGCGTTCCTGCCGCTGGACGGGCCGTATCGCGGGATCCTGCTCGGCGCGGCCGTCGCGACGACGGTCGGTGCGATCGACGACTTCCGCGGGCTGCCCTGGTGGGGGAAGCTCGGCGGCCAGATCGCCGCAGGAGCGATCGCGATCAGCTTCGGCGTCAACGTCGACCGGTTCACGTTCCCGGGATTCGGGAGCCAGGAGCTGCCGGACTGGTTCTCCGGGCCCGCAACGCTCGTCTGGATCGTCGCGATCATGAACATGGTCAACTTCCTGGACGGGATGGACGGCCTGGCGGCGGGCATTTGCGCGATCGCCGGCTCGACGTTCGCCGTGATCGGCCTCTCACTCGGCGTGCCGGACGCTGCGCTGCTGGCCGCGATCGTCGCCGGGGCGTGCTTCGGGTTCCTCCACCACAACTTCTATCCGGCGCGCATCTTCATGGGCGACTCCGGCGCGCTGCTCCTTGGCTTCCTGCTCGCGACTCTCGCGGTCGAGGGTCTGGTCAAGACGGCGGCGTTGGCGACTCTCGTCCTGCCGCTGCTCGTGCTGGCGATCCCGATCATCGACACGTCGTTCGTCTTCGCGAAGCGGCTGAAGTACCGGCAGCCCCTCTACACCGCGGATCGCACGCATCTTCACCACCGCTTCCTGAACATCGGCTTCTCCCAGGCCCGCGCGGTGACGTACATGTACTTGTGGTGCGTGCTACTCGCCGCCGCGGCGCTGGCGACCAGGTTCCTGCCGCCGCGGCCTCGAGGCGACTGGGACGTCACGAACGCGATCATCTCGGGGACGATCGGCCTGGCGGCCCTCCTCGCCTCGGTCTACATCGCGTATCTGCTCGAGATCGTCAAGCTTGCCAACCCGCGCGTCCGGCGGCGGGAGGAGCAAGCCCGGAGCGAGCGCGGAGCGGCGTAGTCTCACGCTACAAGCTTCGGCAGTTTTCGCCAAACCATGCGGGTTTTGGCTGTTACAAAGTCTGGTATGCTCGCCTCGGATGGAGCCCAGTCCTCGCCAGTCGCTCGACCCGGCCGGAGCGGGTGCGGTACTGGTCGGAACCACGGCGGGCGGCATCGCCGTGGGCGCCCTGGTCGGCTGGGCGGCCGGTAACTGGGCGATCGGGGCGCTCGTCGGAGCGCTCGTCGGCATCCCCGCCGCGATCTTCGCCGTCTACCGCAGGTACCGCGGAGTCTTCTCGTGAGAGACGTGTGGGCGACGCCGAGGCCCGAGCCCACGAGCCACCTCCCGAAGCTCGCCGGCGGCGCGGTGATCGTGCTCGCGCTCCCCGTCTTCATGGCCGCCGGCCTGCCGCTCCGCGGCTGGCTGCTCGCCGCCGTCCTCTGGGTAGCCGCCGAGCTGGTCGGCTTGTTGCTTTCACGCCTCAGCCTCGGCGCGGATAATCTCGCGGCCTCGGGTGTGCGGGGAGTCGGGATGATGTTCCGGTCGGTGGCCGTGATGGTCGTCGTGATCGTCGTGGCGGCGTCCAACCCGGAGGTCGGCGTGGCGGCCGGGGTCGTCTACGCACTCGCGTACACGCTGGAGCTCGCGCTGTCGCTCACTTCCTACTTCGCGAGCGAACCGACGCGATGAGCCGCCTCCTCGTTCTCCTCACGAGCGCATTCCTGCTGCTGCCGCAGGTTGCCGCGGCCTCGCCGGCGAACGGGGACGAGGAGGAGTTCAACCCCTCCCACGAGTTCGAGCAGCACGCCTGGATACCGATCGAGCTCGGCCCGATCGACCTGTCGATCACCAAGGCAGTCGCGTACCTCTTCCTGGGGACGCTCGTCACGATCCTGCTCGGCATCGTCCTGATGCGCTGGCGCCTCGCGGTGACGCCCGACCGCCGCCAGACCGTCGGCGAGATGATCTACGACATCGCCCAGACGCAGATCGCCGAGCAGGGACTTCCGACGAAGGCGATCGGCCGCTGGTTCCCCTACGTCGCCTCGCTCTTCCTCTTCATCTGGACGCTGAACATGCTCGGTTTCATTCCGCTGCCGCTCTCAGACGAGACGTTCACGGTTTTCGGGATCGAGCTGCCGACCCTTGGGATCTACGCCGCGACTTCGTCCATCTCGGTCACACTCGCCCTCGCCCTGATGACGTTCGTCTTCACGCACGTCGAGGGGATCCGGGAGAACGGCGTCGTTCGCTACTTCAAGAGCTGGGTCCCGGACGTGCCGAAGGCGATGGTGCCCTTCATCACCGTGCTCGAGGTGCTGGGTCAGTTCATGCGGCTGATCTCGCTCTCGGTCCGGTTGTTCGCGAACATGCTCGCCGGCCACATCCTGATCCTCACGTTCATCGGCCTGATGTTCGTGCTCGAGACGGTCGCACTCGCCGTCGTCTCGGTCCCGGTGGCGACGATCTTCTACCTCTTCGAGGTCGTCATCGTCGTCTCGATCCAGGCCTACATCTTCGCCGCCCTGTCCGCCATCTACATCGGCTCGGCCATCGAGCCCGAACATTAGTGGCTCGCCCGACCTCGTCGACCGGCTTCTGGCGCGCGATAAGACTGCGCCACTCGTCGTCCTCAGTCGCGTCCATATCTACTGATATGGACGCTCCCTGCGTCCTAGATTGGCTTGCTTCTCGCACTCCAGAATTCCGGCAACGAGGCCGGACGAACCACAAGGAGGAAACGCCATGAACGTCGCTGCAATCGTCTTCGCCGCCGCCGAGGACGGCGTCGACGCCGGGAAGGCGATCGCCCTCGCCCTCGGCGTCGGCCTCGGCTCGCTCGGCGCCGGCATCGGCATCGGGAACATTTTCGGCTCGATGATCCAGTCGGTCGCCCGCCAGCCCGAGCTGCGCGGCGAGCTGACCGGCATCCAGTGGCTCGGGTTCGCGCTCACCGAGGCGGTCGTGTTCTACGGCCTGCTCGGCAGCCTCCTGGCCTACGTCCTTGTCTGATGCCTGAAGCACTCCTCGCCGCCAACCCGCTGATCGAGGTCCGCCTGGGCCTCATGATCTGGACGCTCGTCTGCTTCGCGATCACGTTCTTCGTGCTGAAGCGCTTCGCGTTCGGGCCGGTGCAGAAGATCATCGACGAGCGCCGCCAGCGGATCCGCCAGGCCCTCGACGAGGCGGACAACGCCCGTGCCGAGGCCAGGCGGCTGCTCGAGGAGCACCGCTCGATGATGCAGAGCGCCCGCATGGACGCCGAGCAGATCCTCGCCGAGGCGCGGCGCATCGCCGACTCCCAGCGAGAACGGATGCGGGACGAGCTGGAGGCCGACCGTCAGCGGCGGATCGAAGATACGACGAAACAGATCGAGGCCGAGACGCGTCGCGCGCTCGAGCAGATCCGTGCCGAGGTCGCGGAACTGACGCTCGAGGCGACGACGAAGGTCACCGGCAAGGTGCTGACCGACGAGGACCACCGGCGCCTAATCGAAGACGCGATCCAGGAGCTCGACTTCTCGGTGCTCGAAGGGGAGAGCCGCCGGAACTAGTGCCCCTCCCAGCAACACATGCCGGCTTCTGGCCCGCGATCACGCGGCGCCAGAGCCCACCCTCCTCCTCACCAAGGTCTTCAGACCTTGGCTCGTCAGAGCGCGACCTCTGGCTTGAGACGGCCATGCCGGCAAAGCCGGCACGGCCTCTTCTGGTCGGCGCCGACGAGTCGGCGCCTTCGGCTCGCGACCCAGAAGTGCGGCGGCATTACTGGAAGGGGCACTAATGGCGGTTGCGCAAAGGATCTACGCCAAGGCGCTCTTCGATGCGGCCAAGGAGAAGGGCCGTCTCGAGCCTGTGCGCGACGAGCTGCACGACTTCGCTGACGCAGTCGATCAGGTGCCGCAGCTCCGGGCGCTGCTCGAAAGCCCCGAGGTGGAGTCGCGCGACAAGATGACGGCGCTCCGCGAGATCCTGGCCGACAGCGACGAGCTCGTCCGCAACTTCCTCCTGCTCGTGGTCGAGAAGGGCAGGGCGCCGGAGCTCGCCGAGATTGTCCGGGAGTTCGATGCGCTGGTTGCGGCGGAGGAGGGCATCCTCGACGTCGAGCTGACGACGGCAGTGGAGCTGTCCGACGCCGAAGCGACCAAGCTGCTCGAACAGATCGAACAGGTCTCCGGGCGGAGGCTTCGCGCCACGCGCGAGGTCGACCCCGAGCTCATCGGCGGCTTCGTGCTGCGTGCCGGCTCCCACCGGGCCGATGCCAGCGTCCGCGGCCGGCTGCAACGACTAGGACGCGAATTGAAGGGAGCTACGTGAAACTCAGGCCCGAAGAGATCACCTCGATCCTCAGGGAGCGGATCGAGCAGTACGACGTCGAGACCGACCTCGCCGAGGTCGGTGCTGTGCTCCAGGTCGGCGACGGAATCGCCCGCATCCACGGGCTCGAGAACGCGGTTTCGACCGAGATGCTCGAGCTCGAGCACGGGGTCACCGGGATCGCATTCAACCTGGAGGAGGACAACGTCGGCGCGGCTCTCTTCGGCGAGTGGGAGCTGATCAAGGAGGGACAGCCCGTCAAGCGGACAGGACAGGTCGCCAGCGTCCCGGTCGGCGACGCGCTTGTCGGCCGCATCGTCGATCCGCTGGGCAACCCGCTCGACGGCGGGCCGCCGATCGAGTCGAGCGAGCAGCGGCCGCTCGAGTTCAAGGCGCCCGGCGTCGTCGACCGCCAGCCCGTCAAGGAGCCACTGCAGACCGGCATCAAGGCGATCGATTCGATGACGAACGTCGGCCGCGGGCAGCGCGAGCTGATCATCGGCGACCGCTCGACCGGGAAGACGGCGATCCTGATCGACACGATCCTGAACCAGAAGGACACCGACGTGATCTGCATCTACGTCGCGATCGGGCAGAAGGCGTCGACAGTCGCGCAGGTCTACGAGCTGCTGCGCGACCGGGGAGCGATGGACTACACGATCATCGTCATCGCCTCGGCGCATGAAGCGGCGCCGATCAAGTGGATGGCGCCGTTCGCGGGCGCCGCCATGGGCGAGCACATCATGTTCAACGGCGGCCACGCGCTGTGCATGTACGACGACCTCTCCAAGCACGCCGACGCGTACCGGCAGCTGTCGCTGCTCCTCCGCCGCCCGCCCGGTCGCGAGGCGTTCCCCGGCGACGTGTTCTACCTCCACTCCCGGCTGCTCGAGCGGGCTTGCAAGCTCTCCGACGAACTCGGAGGCGGCTCGCTTACCGCCCTTCCGATCATCGAGACCCAGGCAGGCGACATCTCCGCCTATATCCCGACGAACGTGATCTCGATCACCGATGGCCAGATCTTCCTCGAGTCGGATCTCTTCTTCTCGGGCGTGCGGCCGGCGGTCAACGTTGGCATCTCCGTTTCCCGCGTAGGCGCGAGCGCCCAGACGAAAGCGATGAAGAAGGTCGCGGGTCGGCTGCGGCTCGAGCTCTCGCAGTACCGCGAGCTCGAGGCGTTCGCCCAGTTCGGCTCTGAGCTCGACCCGGCCACGCAGCGGACGCTCGCCCGCGGCGAGCGGATGGTCGCGACGCTCAACCAGCCGCAGTACCAGCCGTGGCCGATGGAGGAGCAGGTCGTCGCGATCTGGGTCGGCGTCAACGGCTACCTCGACGACATCCCGACTGCCCAGGTTCCGCGCTTCCAGGACGAGCTGCGGGAGTACCTCCGCACGGAGGGCACGATCTACAAGGAAATCCGGGAGACCGGGGATCTCTCCGAGGAGCTCGAGGAGCGGCTGAAGGCGGAGGTGGAGAGGTTCAAGAACGGCTTCGCCGTCCACGAGGAGTCCACGACCTAGAGCCGTGGAGGCCGTCCAGGACATCAAGCGGCGGATCCGCTCCGTCCGCAACACGCGGAAGATCACCAAGGCGATGGAGCTCGTCGCCGGCGCGCGGCTCCGGCGCGCCCAGGCTCGGATCGAGGCGATGCGGCCCTATGCCGACCGGATGATGGAGCTGATGGTCGGGACCGCGCGTGCGAGCACGTCGGTCCGCGGGCTGCCGCTACTTCAACGCCGCGAGGTGCGGACGGCGGCTGTGCTCGGCCTCACCGGCGACCGTGGTCTCGCCGGCGCATTCAACGCGCAGATCCTGCGCCAGGTCTTCGCCGTCGAGCGGCGACTGCGGTCGGAAGGCGTGCAGGCCAGGTGGCTCGTGTCGGGGCGGAAGGGAGCCTCGACGCTGCGGTTCCGGCGCTACGACGTCGAGCAGGCCTGGATCGGCTTCAGCGACCGGCCGGCCTATGCCGACGCACAGGCGATCGCGCACCGAGTCTGCGAGCTGTACTCGGAGGGCGAGGTCGACAGCGTCATCGTCGTCTACAACCACTTCGAGTCGCCGCTCGTCCAGCGCGTCGTCGAGCAGGAGATCCTGCCGATCCCAGAGAGCCTCCTCGAGGGCGGTGACGAGCACGCTGCCGCTCTCGTCGGCGACTTCATCTACGAGCCCGAGCCGGAGGAGATCCTCGAGCGGCTTCTGCCCGTTTACGTGGAGACCGAGCTCTTCCGCGCGCTGCTCGAGTCGGCGGCTTCGGAGCAGGGTGCGCGGATGACGGCGATGCGCAACGCTTCGAAGAACGCCGCCGAGCTGATCGAGACCCTGACGCTGCAGATGAATCGCGCCCGCCAGGCCGAGATCACCCAGGAGATCCTGGAGGTCGTCGCCGGCGCCGACGCGCTCACCACCTGACGACCCGCCCGCCGTTTCACTTCCGTGACGAAAGCTCAACCAGCCTCAAGGGGGTCTGACCCCCTCGAGGCTGGTTGAGGGCTGAACCTGAGGGCCGCTAGGCGGTGGCGGGGATCTTCTCCACCACGGTGCTGTCCTGCAGCTGCGGGTAGAGGCAGCCGCCGACGGCCCACAGCGTGTCGCCGATCGTGTAGACGGCGAGGGCGTGACGTGGAGCCCTGAGGATCGGCCCTTGTGTCCAACGCTCGCCGTCGTAGACGAAGTGGTGCTCGTCCACCAGGGCATCGATCCGGTCGCCGTTCACGGACGTCGAGAGCGTGTCCATCGGCTCCGGGAGCGACGGGCCCCGGCGCCAGCGGTTGTTCTCCACGTTGTAGATCCAGACCCCGCGCTGCCGCGCGACCGAGCGGTCCCGTCCGCCGAAGACCCAGATCTCGTCGTGGTAGACCGAAGCCGAGTGCGCGTGCAACGCGACGGGCATGGGCGTCCCCTGCGACCACCGCCGCGCCGCCGGTTCGTAGACGAACACGGTCTTCGTCGGATGCGCAGGGTCGAGCCCGCCGATCGCGTAGATCTTGCCCCGGAAGGAGACGGCGGCGAGGTTCATCCTCACAGCGGGCAGGCGCGGCTCCTCCTGCCAGCGGCCGCCCGCGATGTCGTAGGAGTAGACCTGACGGCCGTCGGCCTCGGGAGAGTTGTCGCCGCCGATGACCCAAAGGCGGCCGTCCAGGTTCGCGCCGGCTGCGGCGCTGAACGACCTCGGGAGCGGCGTGAGCGAGGTCCACTGGTTCCGCGCCGGATCGAACCGCTCCAGGAAGTCGAGCGGCTTGCCGGTCTCCCCGACCATGCCCGCCGCGACGTAGATCTTCCCGTCGATCTCGGCGGACGCGGGATAGCTCCGGCGATGCGTCATGTGCGGCCCGAACGACCATTCTGCGGCGTCCGAGTCGTCGTCGAACACGCTGCCGCAGGCGAGCGCCGTCAGCGCCAGGCACCCCGCCACGAGCGCGGCCGCGATCCTCGCCCGATTTCTCCTCAGCCGGTCAGAGAGGCTCGGCGAGGACATCCTTGTGCTTGCGCCGTTCCGCCCGCCGCTCGCGCATCCGGCGCGGGTCGGGAACCGGCACGGCGGCAAGCAACGCCTGCGAGTAGGCGTCCTTCGGCATCGTGTAGACGTCCTCGGCCGGGCCGTACTCGACGATCTTGCCGCGGTTCATCACCGCGATGCGGTCGCTCATCGTCCGGACGACCGCGAGGTCGTGGGCGATGAAGAGGTACGCCAGGCCGAACTCGTTCTGGAGATCCTTGAGCAGGTTCAGGATCTGGGCCTGGATCGAGACGTCGAGTGCCGACACCGGCTCGTCGCAGACGATCAAACGCGGATTGAGCGCGAGCGCACGGGCGATGCCGATGCGCTGGCGCTGCCCGCCCGAGAACTCGTGCGGGTAGCGGTTGATGAAGTCCGGGTTGAACCCGACCACCTCGAGCAGTTGCTCGGAGCTGCGCCGCCGCGAGCGGCGCGTCCCGACGCCGTGGATGAGCAGCGGCTCGCCCACGATGTCGCCGACGGTCATCCGCGGATTCAGCGACGCGTATGGGTCCTGGAAGACGATCTGGATCTCCCGCCGGATCTCCCGTAGGTCGCTGCGGCTCATCGTCGTCAGCTCGCGCCCGTCGAACTTCACGGATCCCTCGGTTGGCTTGAGGAGCTGGAGAACGCAGAAGCCGGTGGTCGTCTTGCCCGAGCCGGACTCGCCCACCAGTCCGACGGTCTCGCCCGGCCGGACCTCGAACGAGACGTCGTCGACCGCCTTGACGTAGTCGACCGTCCGGTCGATGAGGGCGCCCTTCTTGACCGGGAAGTACTTCTTGAGGTTTCGGACGACGAGCAGCGCGTCGCTCTCAGCCGTCGCAGCCCTGGCGCCGTCGGTGAGAACCTCGGTCATGTCACCCCCACAGTCTCGCGGGCCCGTTCGGAAGCCGGATGCTGTGAGCGGACCCAGTGACCGGGCCGGAGCTCACGCAGCTCGGGCTGGATCGTCGCGCAGTCATCCTGCCCTGCGTAGAGGCAGCGGGGTGCGAAGCGGCATGCCGGCGGCGGCGCGATCAGGTCCGGCGGGCGGCCGGGGATCGACAGCAGGCGCCCTTCGCGGATCCCCTCGCCTTCGATTTGTGGGAGCGCAGCGAGCAGCGCCTCGGTGTACGGGTGCTCGGGCCGGTCGAAAAGGTCGAGGGCGGATGCTTGCTCGACCACCTGGCCGGCATACATCACGATGATGTCGTTCGCGGTCTCGGCGACGACGCCCATGTCGTGCGTGATGATGATCACGCCCATGTCGTGGGTCTCGCGCAACTCATGGAACAGATCGAGCACGCCCGCCTGCACCGTGACGTCCAGCGCTGTCGTCGGCTCGTCCGCGATCAGCAGCTTCGGGTTGCATGCGAGCGCGATCGCGATCATCACCCGCTGGCGCATCCCGCCCGAGTAGCGGTGCGGATAGTCGTCCAGCCGGCTGGCTGCGTTCGGGATGTGAACCTCGTCGAGCAGCTCGACCGCCCGCTTCCGCGCCTGCTGCTTGTTCATGTCCAGATGGCGGCGGAGCGTTTCGGTGATCTGCTTCCCGATCGTCAGCGTCGGATTCAGCGACGTCATCGGGTCCTGGAAGATCATCGCGATCTCGCGTCCGCGGATGTCCTCGAGCTCGCGTCCCTTGAGCTTCGTCAGGTCTCGACCCTGGAACATGGCCGAGCCGGAGACGACGCGGCCCGGATGCTGGACGAGCCCCATGATCGACAGCACGGTGACGGACTTCCCGCAGCCGGACTCGCCCACGATGCCGAGCATCTCGCCTACCTCGACGTCGAACGACACGCCGTCGACCGCCTTGACCTCACCGGCGCGCGTCTTGAAGTACGTATGGAGGTCGCGAACCTCGAGCAGCGCCATCGGGTTAGAACGTTTGCCGGGTTCGCGGGTCGAGCGCGTCGCGGAGGCCGTCCGCGATGAAGAACGCGCTGATGATCAGCCAGGCGATCATGAGGCTGGGGATGACGATGATGTAGGGGTGCGCCTGGTAGTAGGTGTACCCGTCCTGCGCCAGCGAGCCCCATGACGCCTCCGGCGGGTCGATCCCGAGGCCGATGAACGAAAGGAACGCCTCGCCGAGCACGACACCCGGCAGCTCGAGGAAGACGAAGATCACGATCACGCCGAGCGTGTTCGGAAGCAGGTGCCGGAAGAGGATCCGGTACCAGCGCGCGCCGAGGGCGTGCGCTGCCCGCACGTAGTCGTTCTCCTTGAGCGAGATGATCTGGCCTCGCATCACCCTTGCCGTGGTGAACCAGGAGGCGACGGTCAGCGCCACGACCATCGTCCAGAAGTTGACCCGCCCGAAGATCGCGAGCGTCAGGATCGCGAATGGGAGGTACGGCAAGCCGTACAGCGCGTCGAGGAAGCGCATCATCGCGTTGTCCAGCCAGCCGCCGGCGAAGCCGGACGTGGCGCCGTAGACGATGCCGACGAGCATGATCGCGAACGTTGCCGCGAAGCCGATCCCGATCGAGACGCGGCCGCCCAGCGCCGTGCGGACGAAGAGATCACGGCCGAACTCGTCGGTGCCGAACGGATGGTCGAGGCTCGGCGGGAGGAACTGCTTCGAGAAGTCGATCGCGTACGGGTCCTCGTTGCTAAAGATCGGAACGAACGTGACGAAGGCGACCATCACGACGAACGCGAATGCGGCGGCGACCGCGGCGCGGTTGCGCATGAAACGATGGAGCGCGTCGCGCAGCAGCGATGCACGTGCGATCGCGGCGCCGGCCTCGGCGGTACGGCCCTCCGCGGTGCGGGTGAGGGCGGCCTCGAACTCGGTCTGGCGGTCGGTGATCACGTTCTGACGTCCCTGGTCCTCGGATCGAGGTACCCGTAGAGGATGTCGACGACGAGGTTGGCGACGATGATGATCACCGAGAGCAGCACAGTTATGCCCAACACGACCGAATAATCACGCGCGGTCACGGCGATGATGTAGTAGCGGCCGATCCCCGGGATCCCGAAGATCGTCTCGACGATGAACGAGCCTGCGATCAGGTAGCCGAGCAGCGGACCGGCCGCCGTGACCGCCGGGATCAGCGAGTTGCGCAGGACGTGGAGGCCGACGACGCGGCGCCAGCGCAGGCCCTTGGCCTTGGCGGTGCGGATGTAGTCCTGCTGCAGGGTCTCGAGCATCGAGCCGCGCACGATCCGCGCCAGCACCGTCATCGGAGCGTGGCCGAGCGCGATCGTCGGCAGCACCCAGGTCTCCCAGCCGCCCCAGCCGTTCGTCGGGAAGGGCGTGTGCTCTCGCCACTTGACGGCGAAGAAGTAGATCAGCAGCGTCGCGATCAAGAAGTTGGGTAAGGCGTAGCCGGCGTTGACAACGGCCATCGCTGCGTAGTCCCAGACGGTGTTCTGTTTCAAGGCGGCGATGATTCCGAGCGGGATTCCGAAGACGATCGCGAAGAGCATCGCCAGGCCCCCGAGCTTCATCGAGACGGGGAAGTGCTCTCTGACGACGTCGTTGACGTCGCGGTTTCGCTGCACGAGCGAGGGGCCGAGGTCGAAGGTGAAGACGCCCTTGACGTAGTAGGCGTACTGCCAGTACCAGGGCTTGTCGAGGTTGTACTTGCGCTCGAGGTTTGCCTGGATCGCCGCCGGCACCGCCCGGTCCGTCGTTCGGAACGGGTTGCCCTTGATCATCTTCATCATGCCGAACGTCATCAGGATCACGAGCAGGATCACTGGGATTGTCCACGCGATCCTCCTGATGATGAACTTCAGCATCTAGCGATCCTCGAGCCCTCTCTCGGAACAATAAAGGGCAGGGCGCCGAAGCGCCCTGCCCTTTTGTAGCTACGCCGTTCTACGCGATGGACACCCTCGAGTAGTCGGTCTGGTGCGTGGGCTGAATGAGGAAGCCCTTGACGTTGTTCTTCACCAGTGCCGAGAACGTGTACCAGTAGATCGGCATGATCGGCAGCTGACCAGACGGCCCGGTGAGGATGTTCTCGAGCTGCTGGTAGACCTTGTGCCGTGCCGCTGTACCCGGCGTCCGCTCTGCCTTCTTGACGAGGCGGTCGTACGCCGCGTTCTTCCAGTTCGTGTTGTTGTTGCCCG
>JBOHAU010000166.1:0-3720 GCA_050698015.1 Gaiellaceae bacterium | reverse complement strand
CTCGAGGTCTCCGATCGGATCCTCCGTATAGCGGAGCAGGTGTCCGTAGGGCAGCGAGAACGCGGCGCGCATCGCGAGGAGCCGGCGACGCTCGGGGCTCGGCCCGTCGGTGAGGACGACGGCCGCCTCTCTCTGCTTCCGGATCTGCGCCGTCCGGCCCGGCAGCCACTGCGAGAGCAGCAGCAGCGCGGGCAGCGCGAAGGTCACCAGGCCGAGGATATCCGCGAGCTGATGGACGTTCTCCTCGCCTTCGCGGCCGAGCTCGGCGACCTCCCCGCCGGAGCCCTCGCCCGCTCCGCGGAGGCCTTCGGCGAGATCGTCGCCGATCACCGGCGTGCCGTCGACGGCGTCCGCGGCCGACTCGAAGCCGCCCTGGACGGCGCCGCCGGTCGCCTGGACCCCCTCACCGAGCACGGCGAGCTGGTCGACGGCGTCGTGGACCTTCACGCCGGCCCAGGCGAAGAGGACGAGCAGGATGACTGATGCGAGGTCTGCGACGAGCGCGCGGTAGCGCGGCCCTGGGAGCTGTGGGTAGAGATGCATGCGAGGCTCATACCCGCTCGCGCAACCTCCCGAGCATCAGCCAGCCGGCCACCGGCCCGACAGCCGAGAGCGCGAACGCCGTTCGCCACGACGTGGCTTCGACGACGCTCGCGAAGAGCACGGGGACGAGGACGCCGATCACGCCGAGAGTCGTCTGCTGGAACCCGATCGCCGCGCCGCTGCGCGCGCGCCCGGCCAGCTCGGCGGCCACGGTCAGCGAGAGCCCGTTCCACGCCATCGAGACGGCTCCGGCCACGACGATGACGGTGACGACCAGAGAGAGCCGGCTCTGGGCCAGCAGCGCAGTCGCGAGCAGGCCCGCGGCGCTGGCAAGTCCGATCCAGCGCAGCGGCCTGAGCCGGTTGCCGAGCTGGTCGGAGAGCCGCCCGGCACCGATCCTCGTCAGCACCGCGCCGGCCTGGAAGATCGCGAGGACGACGCCGGCGCGAGCGGGCGAGAGCCCGTGGGCATCGTGAAGGAAGAGCACGGCGAACGACATCAGCGGGATCTGCGCGCCGAGGTAGAGCCCGCTCCCGATCGACAGCGTCCAGAGCCGCGAGTCCCGAAGCGTCCATGGAATCGCGTCTCCTTCGAGCTCTACGTCGCGAACCGGCACCTCACGAACGACCGCTAAGGCGACCAACGCGGCAGCGAGGCAGAGCCCGCCGAGGAACGCGAAGGCCGCCTCGAAGCCGGCCGCCGACTCGACGGAGGGGAGGACGACCGCGCAGATCCCGACCCCCAGGGGAATTGCCGTCTGGCGGATTCCCAGCGCAAGTCCGCGCTCCTCCGGCCCGAACCACTGCATCACCGCCCGCCCACTCGCGGCGTTCACGCTCGCACCGGCCGCACTCGCGAGGAAGAGCAGGCCCAGTAGCACCCAGAAGTCACCGGCCCACCCGGCGGCGGTGGCGAAGAGGCCGCAGATTCCGAGCCCGGTTCCGAGCACGACGCGCTCGCCCAGGCGATCGGCGAGCAGGCCCCAGCCGAGCAGCGTCAGGATCGTCCCGACCCAGAGGCTCGCGAGCAGGACGCCGACCTCCGACAGGCTGGCGTCGAACTCCTCCCGGATCGCCGGCGCGAGCACCGCAGGGCCGATGAAGAGCGCGGAGCCCGCAGCCGCCGCCGCCGTGCCCGCGGCAAGGACGGCCCACCGGTACCTCAAAGGTCTAGAGGCCGAAGGGGTTGAACGGCTTCGGCGAGGTCGAGACGATCACGCTCTTCGTCTCGAGGTACAGCTCGAGCGTGTCGATCCCGAGCTCTCTCCCGAAGCCGGACTGCTTGTAGCCGCCGAACGGGATCCCCGGAAACGCCGTGAATGGCATGTTGATCCCGACCGTCCCTGCCTTGATGCGGCGCGCAAGCCGGTGCCCCTTCGCGGGGTCGCCGGTCCACACGGTCGCCATCAGGCCGTACCGCGAGTCGTTCGCGAGCCGCGCCGCATCCTTCTCGTCCTCGAACGGGGTCACCGTCACGACCGGGCCGAAGATCTCTTCCTGCGCGACCGTCATCGAGTTGTCCACCTTTGCCAAGACGGTCGGTGGGTAGAAGGCGCCGTTCCCGTCCACCGGCTCGCCTCCGGTGACCACCTCCGCGCCCTCTTCGACGCCTTTCTCGACGTAGCCGTGGACTCTGGAGCGATGCTCTTGCGAGATGAGCGAGCCCATCTGCGTCTCGGCCTCGAGCGGATCGCCGACCTTGAGCGCCTGCGCGCGGTCGGAGAAACGCTGCACGAACTCGTCGTAGATCGACTGCTCGACCAGCACGCGGGAGCGCGCTTCACAGCTCTGGCCGGCCGAGTAGTAGATCGACCAGACCGCGGCGGGCACCACTTCGTCGAGGTTCGCGTCGGCGAAGACGAGGTTCGGGCTCTTGCCCCCGAGCTCGAGCGTCAGGCGCTTGATCGAGTCCGAGCCGAGCCGCATGATCTCGGCGCCCGTCGCCGTCGAGCCCGTGAACGCGATCTTGTCCACGCCCGGGTGCTGGACGAGGTGCGCGCCAACCGTCTTACCCTCGCCGGGAACGACGTTGAGCGCACCGGGTGGAAAACCGACTTCGGTCGCCAGCTCGGCCATGCGCAGAGCGCTGAGGGGCGTCTGCGAGTCCGGCTTCAGCACGATCGAGCAGCCCGCCGCCAGCGCGGGCGCGAGCTTCCACGTCGTCATCGTCAGCGGGTAGTTCCATGGGACGATCTGCCCGGCCACGCCGACCGGCTCCTTCAGGGAGTAGAAGAGGAGCGAGCCCCCCATCGGGTTCGAGCGGCCGGCAATCGACGCAATTGCCGAGGCGTAGAAGCGGAAGTTCTCGACGCCCTGGTTGAGCTCCGCCTTGACCGACGAGATCGCCTTCCCGACGTTCCGGGCCTCGAGCTCCGCGAGCTCCTTCCGGTTGGCCTGGATTGCATCGGCAAGCGCGTGGAGGAGCCGCGAGCGCTCGGTGGGCGACGTGCGGCCCCAGTCGCCCTCGAGTGCGGCACGCGCCGCGTCCACTGCGCGGTCGACGTCTTCCGTGGAGGCCATGCCCACCTTGGCGAGCGACTCGCCGGTCGCGGGCTCCGTCAGCTCGACGACGTCGCCGCCGGAAGGCTCGGTGGGCTCGCCGTTGATGAAGAGCCCGAATTCCCGCTCGGTTGCCACCGCCATCGCCGCGCTGACGATACCGGGCAGAATCCCCGCATGCAGGCGGTCGTCGACACGCTCAAGGAGCACGGGATCGAGTTTCTCGAGGTCGAGGAGGACAGCTACGTCCGCGTCGAGGTTCCGTGCAGCGAGGGCGACGAGCGCGACTGCCACGAGCTGATCGTCGACATCGAGGCCTGGCTCGCTGAGAAGGGCCTCCCTTTCGTGGCACAGGAGGTCGACGGCCGGATCGTGATCAGGCCTCCGGCTACCTGAGGTCTGCCGGCGTCAGCTGCTCCGTGAGCAGCCGCTTGAACCGTGCCGGGTCACCGTCGACCCAGGCGCCGCAGAGCTCGTAGCCGTCCTCATAGGTCGTGACGTACGAGCGCCACATCGGATCGGCGATGAACTTCATCGCCTGACTGGCCCGCCGGTCCGACATCAGTGCCCGATCCTTCAGGTACTCGAGCGCTTCGCCCTCGCTCGCGCCGTCCTCGTAGAGCATCATCGCGGCGTTGTCCGAGGCCCGCGCGAGGGGCCGACGCACGGCCTTCACGGC
>JBOHAU010000165.1:0-3184 GCA_050698015.1 Gaiellaceae bacterium | reverse complement strand
CCGTCCTCGCCGGGCGTGTAGGCGTTGATTCCGAATGCATGGATCCCGAGGTGCTCGCGCACCGGAATATCTCTGCCGCGCCGCTCGATGTCGTCGAGGTGCGCGACTTGCCAGTTCGGCTTATCGTTCATCCGATCACCTCCGTCTAGCGTGCGTTGGCGCGAAACGTCGATCGTAACCGCCGCTTCCTACTTAGCGCGGCAGGCCCGACGAGCGATGTCAGGCGAGAGCACGCTGGCCCACCGCGGCGTCCTGATCCTCGACGAAGAGACGTGGATCAGTTGCGGATCAGCGATCAGCGCGTCCAGCTCAGCGGCGCTCGGCTCATACCGCTCGAGGTCGAGACTCGCTCAGCGCCCGAGCCGCGTCCTGCGGCGAATGCCGAGCCGACGCTGGTGGGCTCGGTCCTCCTCGCCGTCCTGGCGCGCTCCCCAGACGAACAGGGAGCCGACGATCGTCATCGGCACGGCGATGAGAAGAATCACGAGCAGAATCTCGGCGATGAGGGTCATCCCGGCCAGTGTTGCAGCCGGACCGTCGACAACTGGGACCAGTAACTGCAGATCATTTGGAATGTCCCCACTGACCGCGGCGCTGAACGGCAAGTCTTAACCCGCGCTTAGAACGCAGTGGTTCGATGCGTGTGTGTTCTACCTCCGCTACCTGCGCGCCGAGCTGATCCGCCGCCGAGGCCGGACGATCCTGACTCTGCTCGGGCTCGCCGTCGGCGTCGGCCTCGTGATCGCGATCTCGAGCCTCTCGAAGGGGCTCGACGAGGCACAGAGTGCGACGCTTGACCCCCTTGCGGGCATCGGTACCGACCTGACCCTGACGCGCGCGGCGCAGGAGGATGCGGGCGGTGGGCCCTTTGGCGGCGGCGGCGCCCGCGACGTCGTCGAGGCGAATCAGGCCGTAATCACCGACCTCTCCAAGCTCGGCAAGGCCGGGACACACTTCGTCCACGACTTCTTCCTGCCGGGGACACAGCTGACGTTCACCGAAACTCAGGCGAAGGAGATCGCCGGCCTCGAGGGCGTCGCCGCGGTCTCGTCCGGTCTCACCCTCCAGGCCGTGCACCAGGACGGGAAGGTGCCGAAGATCGTCGCGCAGATCGAAACCGGCGGCGACCGGATCGACGTCAACCGCGCGATCACGCCGCCGACGGCGGCCGAGCAGGAGAAGATCCGCAACTGCCTCGCCAAACTGGGCGTCACGCTGCCGCAGGCGGGGCAGGACGGCGGTGGCGCCAATCCAGGCGGCGGCCTCGGCGGCGAGCAGGGAGCGCGCCCCGGCGGAGGTGCGGTCGGCGGCAGCGCCTTTGCGAGCTGCCTGCCCGAACGGATGCAGCGGTTCCGCGCCACGATCACGACGCCGCAGGAGACGCTTCAGCAGGTGCTTGACCCGCCGCAGACCGACATCACGAGCGAGTCGTACACGATCGGCGGTGTCCAGCTGGGCGACCCGAACATGGGGCTCGTGACCGCGGCGCAGGTCACCGCGGGGCGTTACCTGAAGGGCGGGCGCGAGGCACTCGTCTCCGCGACGTATGCCGGCCGGAACTCGCTGAAGGTCGGATCGAAGCTGAACCTGAACGGGACCTCGTTCACCGTGGTCGGGCTCGCGAAGCCGCCGCTCGGCGGTCAGGGCGTCGACGTCTACCTGCCGCTCGCGCAGCTCCAGAAGCTCTCTGGCCAGAAGGATCTCGTCAATGTCGTGCTCGTCCGCGCCGACGACAGCGCCTCCGTGGCCGCCGTCGAGGAGCGGATCGAGAACAGCTACGACCAGGCGGAGGTCGCAAGTGCGAAGCAGGTCGCCGGCACGATCAGCGGCTCGCTCGTCGACGCCGCTAACCTCTCGCACAGCCTCGGCCTCGCCCTGTCGATCGTCGCCGCAGTCGCCGCGTTTCTCCTCGCGGCGCTGCTCGCGCTCTCTTCCGTCGGCAAGCGGGTGCGCGAGCTCGGGACACTGAAGGCGCTCGGTTGGACGCAGGGCAAGGTCGTGCGGCAGGTCGCCGCCGAGTCGCTCACCACGGGCGTCCTCGGCGGGGTCCTCGGCGTCCTCCTCGGCGTCGCAGTTGCGCTCGGGATCGGAGCCTTCGGGCCGACCCTGAGCGCCAGCTCGACGACCGGCGGCGGCAGCATCTTCGGGATCGAGCAGGCGACTCGCACCACGTCCGACGCCGTCTCCCTGTCAGCGCCTGTGGGTGTCTCGATCGTGGTCGGCGGCTTCCTCCTTGCCGTCCTCGGCGGCCTGCTCGCAGGCGCGGCGGGCGCAGCTCGGGCCGCACGCCTCCGTCCCGCCGACGCTCTCAGGACAGTCGAATGAGCCAGTGCGAGCTGATCGCCGTCGGCAAGGCCTTCGTCCGTGGGCCGCTCGTCGTCAACGCGCTCCAGGACGTAAGCCTGACGATTGAGGCGGGCGAGTTCGTCGCGCTCGAGGGCCCGAGCGGCTCCGGTAAGACGACGCTGCTCCAACTTCTCGGCGCCCTCGACAGGCCCTCGAGCGGACGCAGTCTCTTCGAGGGACGGGACCTCGCCCAGCTTCCCGACAGGGAGCTTGCCGAGCTTCGCCTGCGCTCGTTCGGGTTTGTCTTCCAGCAGTTCAACCTGATCCCGACGCTGACCGCGCTCGAAAACGTCCAGGCGAAGCTCGCCCCGACCGGGCTCTCCGAGGTCGGGCTGCGCCAGCGCGCAGAAACGCTCCTCGCCGAGGTCGGCCTCGCGCAGCGCGCCGACCACCTGCCGGCGCAGCTCTCCGGCGGCGAGCAGCAGCGGGTCGCGATCGCACGCGCGCTCTCCGTCGAGCCGCACGTGATCCTCGCCGACGAGCCGACCGGCAACCTCGACTCGACGACCGGGAGCGAGATCGTCGACATCCTCGCCGCCCTCGCCGCCGACCGCGGTACGACGGTCATCGTCGCGACCCACGACGCCGGCCTCGCCGAGCGCGCGCAACGCCGCGTCGGCATCCGCGACGGCCGCCTCGCCGAATCGCGGGTCGGGGTCGCCGCCCGCTCTTAGGAACTTCTTCGCGTTCCTTCAAGGAAGGGCACGCTCGGGGGACATTCCCGAACTCACTGTCATTCTCGGCTGACGGTGGCGTCCGGTGCGGGCAAGAGACTCGGGTTGGCGGCGGCTGACTCTATTCCTGAACGTCGCCCGAGGGCTGACTTTCCAGCGTTGTG
>JBOHAU010000164.1:0-4806 GCA_050698015.1 Gaiellaceae bacterium | reverse complement strand
GCTCGGCCACGCGCTCCTTGATCTCCGCCTTCGGACGCTTCCGGACCGCGAGGCCGAAGGCCACGTTGTCCCAGACCGTCATGTGCTTGAAGGCGGCGTAGTGCTGGAAGACGAAGCCGACGCCGCGTTTCTGCGGCGACACGCCGGTCGCCTCCTCGCCGGAGATGAAGACCTCGCCCCGGTCCGGCTGCTCGAGCCCGGCAATCACACGCAGGAGGGTCGACTTGCCGCTGCCGCTCGGGCCGAGCAGCGCCGTCAGTGACCCGCTCGGGACCTCGACCGACACGTACTCCAGGGCGACGAAGTCACCGAAGCATTTGGTGACGCGGCGAGCCTCGATCGCCATCAGGTGTGTTCTTCCTTTCGGAGCAGGGTCATCGCCAAGAGCGTCCCCACGGCGAGCAGCGCCAGGACGACGGAGGACGCGTACGCCCCGGTCAGATCGAAGGACTGAAACCGCTCCTCGACGTGGAGCGTCATCGTCTCTGTTCGGCCGGCGATGCGTCCCGAGACGACGCTGACGGCGCCGAACTCGCCGAGCGCGCGGGCCGTTGTCAGGACGACGCCATAGGCCACGCCCCAGCGGATCGCAGGCAGCGTGACGCGCCAGAACGTGTGCCAGGGGCCGGCGCCCAGCGTCGAGGCCGCCTCCTCCTGCTCGTCGCCGATCTCGCGGAGCACCGGGACCACCTCGCGGACGACGAAGGGGAGCGAGACGAAGATCGTCGCGAGCACCATCCCCGGCAGCGCATAGATCACCTGGATCCCCTGGTCGTTCAGCCAGCCGCCCCACCAGCCGTTGCGGCCGTAGACGAGCACGAGCGCGAGGCCGACGACGACCGGCGAGAGCGCCAGCGGCAGGTCGACGTCGCTGTTGACGAGCCCGTGGCCGGGGAAGCGGCGACGCACGATCGCGTGGGCGCAAAAGATCCCGAAGATCGTGTTCGCCGGCACCGCGATCAGCGCGATCAGGATCGTCAGCCAGAGCGCGTGCAGGGCCTCCGGCGTCGTGATCGCCGCCCAGAAGGCGTCGAGCCCGTCCTGGAAGGCGCGGCGCGCGACGATCCCGACGGGAACGACCAGGAGAGCGGCGAGGTAGCCGAGCGCCGCGAAGCGAAGGAGGTACCTACTGGTCATGTCTCGTGGCCCACCGGCGGACGCCGCCGATCGCGAGGAGGACGACGAGCGAGGCGACGAGGAGGACGACGGAGACGGCCGCGGCGCCGGTCACGTTGTCGCTCTCGATCTGACCGAAGATGTAGACGGACGCGACCTCGGTCTTGAACGGCTGGTTGCCGGAGATCAGCACGACCGAGCCGAACTCGCCCAGCGAGCGTGCGAAGCTGAGTGCGGTCCCGGAGAGGATCGCCGGAAACAGGTTCGGAAAGACCACACGCCGGAAGGTCTGCAGGGAGCTCGCCCCGAGCGACTGCGCGGCCTCCTCCATCTCCCGGTCGAGCTCGAGCAGCACGGGCTGCACAGTCCGGACGACGAACGGCAGCGTCACGAACAGAAGCGCGAGGACAAGCGCCGTCACCGTATACGCGACGTTGACGCCGATCGGGCTCCGGGGGCCGTAGAGCGCAAGGAGCGTGAGCCCGGCGACGATCGTCGGCAGCGCGAAGGGCAGGTCGATGATCGCGTTCACGACGCTCTTCCCGCGGAAGGAATCGCGAACGAGCACCCAGGCGATGACGGTCCCGGCGACGGCGTTGATCGCCACGACCACGAGGGAGACGAGGAACGTCAGCTTGAGCGCGGCAACTGCCTGCGGATCCGTGACGGCGTTCCAGAAGGCTTCCCAGCCGCCTTCCATCGAGCGAAGGACGACAGCCGCCAGCGGAATCAGCACGATCAGGCTCAGGTAGCCGGTGGTGATGCCGAGGCTTAGCGTCGAGCCGCGCCGGCGCCTCAGCGGCCTCGCGACGGGCTGCGCGACGCTACTCAAGCGCCGCTCCGACTTCGCGCTGAATGTCGGCCATGATCCCGTCCTCGCGGTCGAAGAAGCGCTTCTGCACGTCGTCCCAGCCGCCGACGTCCGCAATCGTGAAGAGGCCCTTCGGCTTCGGGAACTGGAACTCGCCGGCAAGCGCCTCGTTGACGGGCCGGTAGCCGGCCTTCCCGAACACGCGCTGCGCCTCCTCGGAGCGGATGTAGGCGAGGAACTTGCCGGCGGCGCTGGGCGTGCCCTTCGTCACGGCAACGGGGTTTTCGATCAGGATCGTCTGGTCGGGGACGACGTAGTCGAGCTCCTCGCCCTTCTCCTGCGCCAGGATCGCCTCGTTCTCGTACGCGAGCAGAACGTCGCCCTTGCCGCCCGTGAAGGTCTGCAGCGACTCGCGCGCGCTCTTGTCCTGGACGGAGACGTGCCGGAAGAGCTCCCGGAGAAAGTCGACGTCCTTCTTCGCGCCGTACGCGGCCATCACGTTCCAGCGGGCGCCGCCCGAGGTGAACGGGTTCGGCGTGATCACCTCGACGCCGTCGCGGACGAGGTCGTCCCAGGTCTTGATCCCCTTCGGGTTGCCCTTTCGGACCGCGAAGACGACGACCGAACTCGTGACCATGCCGTTGTGCTGATCTTCGGCCCAGGTGTCCGCGACGATCCCGGCCTCGACAAGGCGATCCACATCCGGCGCGAGCGAGAACGCGACCACGTCCGCCGGGAGGCCGGACTCGACAGCACGGCTCTGCTCGCCCGAGCTGCCGTAGGACTCGTCGAACGCGACGCCCTTGCCGGCGTTCGTCTTCGCGAAGCTCTTCGTCAGCTCGGCGTAGACCTCGCGCGGCGTCGAGTAGGCGACCAGCGTGAGCTTCTTTCCGTCGGCGGAGGCCTCCGAGACCCCGCCGCAGCCGGCGAGCAGGACGGCTAGGCACCCATAGAGAGCACTAATCCGAAGCATTAGCGCTTTCTATCGGAAGCGCTAGGGGGTGTCAAACGGGGTCGGTCGTCGCCACGCGGCCGTTCACGCGCTTGAACTCGACCGTCGCGGCGGCAACGGCGCCGACGAGGAAGATCACCGGCACCCAGATGTCGTAGAGGGGAACCTCGAGCAAGCGGACGCCGCTGGCCAGCAAGACCGTCGCGAGCGCGACGCGGAGCGAGCGCTCCGGCAGCCGGACCGTGAGCCGGCTGCCGATGAGGATCCCCG
This sequence comes from Gaiellaceae bacterium, assembly GCA_050698015.1. Classification (GTDB taxonomy): domain Bacteria; phylum Actinomycetota; class Thermoleophilia; order Gaiellales; family Gaiellaceae; genus JACDAN01. Next base: position 1,657 of record JBOHAU010000164.1, on the reverse strand, counting down.
GTACCGAGCCGAGCAGCAGCCAACCCATCGCTCCTAGATCGACGTTGCCGTGGATCAAGTGTGCAAAGCCGGCGACCCACAGGAGCGCGGCGGCGTGGAAGATGTCCGTGCCGACGATCTTCGCCGCCGTCAGCGGGAAGACGAGCAACATGACCAGTGCGAAGAACGTCCCGCTGCCGACCGACGTCAGTCCGACGATGTAGCCCCCGACGCCGCCGAGCGCGACCGAGATCACGCGATCGCGGTTTCGCAGCAGGAACGGCGCGTCGTCCGGTTGCACGCCCCGATTGACGAACGTCTTCGCGAGGAAGCCGAGCCCGCCGAGGATGAGCGCGGCACCGATCACCTTCGCCGACGTCGACTCGACGCCGTCGCCGTACCGGCTTTGCAGCCACTCGGCGGTCTGAACGCCGGCGATGGACATCGGCGCCGACGCCAGAAACATCCAGAACGTCATGCGCGCGTGCACGGTCCCGAGTCGGCGGTGCTGGACGGCGCCGAAGCTCTTGAAGACGGCGCCGTGGAGGATGTCCGTCCCGACCGCAAGCGTCGGCTTGAAGCCGAAGAAGAGGATCAGGATCGGCGTCATCAGCGACCCGCCGCCCATACCGGTCACGCCGACGAGCAGCCCGATCAGCAGGCCGGTGAGGGAGAGCTCCCAGCTCAACGGTACGCGCGGATCAGCACCTCGGCGACCTCGGGCCGGGAGAACTCGCCGGGCGGCAGCTCGCTGTTTCCGAGCATCTCCCTGACCTTCGTGCCCGAGAGGAAGACGTGGTCGTCACCGCCGTGCGGGCACGTCTTGGGCGAGACCATCGCCTCGCAGACGCGACAGTAGACGGCGTGCTCGAAGAACATCGGCCCGATGTCGAGCTCGTGCGGCTCGAACTCGTCGAAGATCAGCTGCGCGTCGTACGAGCCGTAGTAGTCCCCCACCCCGGCGTGGTCACGCCCGACGATGAAGTGGGAGCAGCCGTAGTTCTTCCGGCAGATCGCATGCCAGATCGCCTCGCGCGGGCCGGCGTACCGCATCGCCGCCGGGAAGGCCGAGAGCACGACGCGGTCGGCCGGGTAGTAGGCGTCGAGCAGGACGCGGTAGCACTCGACTCGCGTGGCGGCCGGCACGTCGTCCGACTTCGTCTCGCCGATGAGCGGGTGGATCAGCAGGCCGTCCACGGTCTCGAGCGCCGTCTTCGTCAGGTACTCGTGCGCGCGGTGAATCGGGTTTCGGGTCTGGAAGCCCACGATCCGCTTCCACCCGCGGTCGGCGAACGCGGCTCGTGTCTCGGCCGGGTCGAGCGCGAGCTCGGGAAACGGCGGAGTCGCCCGCTCGAAGACAGTGACGCGGCCCGCGAGATACAGCGGCTTTTGCGCGTAGAGCCGCGCGACGCCGGGATGCGCCTCGTCGGTCGTGCGGAAGCACTGCTCCGCCTCGCGCGCCTTGTCGTAGTCGAAGACCTCCTCCACGTCGAGGACGGCCAGCGCGCGGCCGGACTCGTCGGCGAGCGCGACGCGGTCGCCGTGCGGCGTCTCGTCAACAGCAAGGCAAACCGGGAGTGCCCATGCGAGCCCGTTCGCGAGCCGCATCTCCTCGACGACGCGCTCGTAGTCCTCTTTGGCCATGAACCCTTCGAGCGGGCTCAACGCGCCCGAGGCG
>JBOHAU010000163.1:0-7257 GCA_050698015.1 Gaiellaceae bacterium | reverse complement strand
TGAAGTCGCGGCTCTCGCGCGGCCTCGCGCACCTTCGCGAGCGAATGGAGGTCGACGATGTCTGAGCTCGAGCTCGCACTGGGGAGGCTCGGCCGGGAGCTCGACTACCCGGAGACTCCGGATCTGGCTGGGCCGGTGTGCCGCCGGCTCGCGGAAGGACGCCGGCCGCTCGCGTGGCGCCGGCCGGCGCTGATCGCTCTGGCTGCGGTGCTCGTGGCGATTGCCGCGGCGATGGCCGTCCCGCAGGCGCGGAGCGAGATCCTCGACTGGTTCGGGATCGGAGGCGTGACGGTCCGTTACATCGACGACCTGCCGACGGTCGAGAAGCGCAACCCCGACCTCCAGCTAGGCGAACGGATGAGCCTCGAGGAGGCCCGCGAGCTCTCCGTGTTCGGGCTCCGCGTCCCGAGGCGCAAGGGGCACGAGGACCCGGACGTGTACCGCGGCGACTTCGGCCAGGTGTCGTTCCTGTACGGCTCCGAGGAGGAGCCGCGGCTGCTGATCACGCAGCTGCTCGGCACCGGAGCGCTCGAGAAGCTTCTCCAGACCGAGACCGACGTCGAGCTCGTCACTGTCGGCCGGGCCGAGGGCGCCTGGCTCGAGGGCGGCGAGCACGTCCTCTTCTTCCCGAGCGTCGGGCCGGAGTCCCAGCGGCTCGTCGGGAACGTGCTGATCCTCGAGCGTGAAGACGGCGTCACGGTGCGAATCGAGGCGGACATTTCGAAGCAGGCGGCGATCCGGATCTTCCGCTCGATGCGCTGAGGATGGACTCGGAACCAATCGCCCGCCGTAGGTGTAGAAGCGGAAAGTCGAGGAGGTTGCGATGAGGAAGTTGCTGGTTGGAGTCGCCTTCGCGGCGCTGGCGCTGCCGGCGAGCGCGTTGGCTGGCGGATGGGCCACCGCCGGAGTCGGGCCGCCGCCCGACGACATGGGCCCGGGTCAGACCTGGGACGCCAAGGTCACGATCCTGCAGCACGGGAATCCGGGGACGCCGCTGATGGGCGTCGTTCCGACGTTGACGATCCGCAACGGATCCGTCTCGAAGACGTTCAAGGGGACGGAGACGGACCTGGCGGGCGTGTCGACGATCAAGGTCGTCTTCCCGAGCTCCGGAAAGTGGTCGTACGAGGTCTACGACGGCTTCACGCAATACGGCGGTGCGACATCGCACAAGTTCGCGCCGGTGATTATCGGGGCTGCCGGCGACAGCGGCTTCCCGACGATGACCGTGACTTGGGTTCTCGCGGCGTTGCTGGGGATGGGCTTCGTGCTCTACCTGCTCTCGCGGCGCTTGCGTGTCCGCGCACCGGCGCCGACGCACTAGTCGAACATTGGAAGGCGGCCTTCGGGCCGCCTTCCAATCTTTACGAAATCTCTTCTTCAACTCCCCAAAAGGGGGAGAAATCTTCCGTCCCCGTGGCCGTTAATGAAGGAATCACTGCGGCGACCCGGAGGTAACGCGATGGGCGAGACGGAACTCCACGTAATCGAAGACACAGAGCAGCAGCAGATCGAGCTCTGGCGGACCGAGGAGCTGGCGCGCGCCGGCTATAGCCACCGCGCGGCCGGGCGGCTTGCGACCCGCCTGGACATCGATTTGCACCAGGCGGTCCGGCTGCTCGAGCGTGGCTGCCCGCCGGAACTCGCGCTCAAGATCCTGCTCTAGGTCACCCCGCGTCGCGCGCTTCGGCAGAATGCCGCGGCGTGATCGCGTCGATTCCCTCGCCCGAGAGCGGCTTCTTCGAAGTCGGGCCCGTAACGATCCACATGTACGGGCTGACGCTCCTGCTCGCGATCGCGGTCTGCATCCTCGTCACCGGACTGCGCTGGACGAAGCGGCCGGGGGCCGACGGTGGCGACTGGGACACGTTGCTGCGAATCGCCGTCTGGGGCGTCGCCGCCGGGATCGTCGGGGCACGTGCCTACCACGTCATCACCAGCTGGTCCGAGGTTCCCGACCCGAAGTGGCAGGGCGTGTTCATGGTCTGGAAGGGCGGCCTCGGGGTCTGGGGCGGGATCCTCCTCGGGACGCTGGTCGGCGCAATCGTCGCCAAGCGAGCCGGCAAGAACCCATTCGCGCTGATGGACGCCGCCGCGCCAGGTCTCATGCTCGCGCACGGGATCGGCCGCTTCGGCAACTGGTGGAACCAGGAGCTCTACGGCAAGCCGACCGACCGGCCGTGGGGCCTCGAGATCGACCCGGAGAACCGGCCGTTCGACTACCCGGACACCGAGACCTTCCATCCGACGTTCCTCTACGAGTTCCTGTACGTGACGATCTGCGCAGGCCTCCTGATCCTGCTTGACCGGCGCATCCGGTTCAGGCCGCCCGCGCTCTTTGCGCTCTACGTGATGCTCTACACCTTCGGGCGTTTCTTCGAGGAGCTGCTGCGCATCGATCCGTCGCACGAGTTCGCCGGCCTGCGACTGAACGCTTGGGTCTCGATCGTCGTCTTTGTGCTGGCGACGGCGTTCTTCGTCTGGTGGCAGATCCTGGGCGGTGGCCAACGGGAGCGGCCGGAGCGGCGGCGTGAGGTCGAGCCGCCCGAAGGCCCGGCGATGGCGATCCCCAAGGGCCGCGTCCGGCGCTGACGCTAGGTTCCGGCGCGTGCCGGTGCCTGTTCGGGAGCTCGAGCTCGACCTCGAGGCGTTCGAGGGTCCCTTCGACCTGCTGCTCGCGCTCGTCCTGCGGGACGAGCTCGACCTGGCCGAAGTGGACGTGGCCGGGGTGGTCCTGGCGTTCGTGGAACGCCTTGCGGAGCGGGAGGAGCTCGACCTCGAGGCCTGCGGCGAGTTCCTCGTCCTCGTTGCGGCGCTACTCGAGCTCAAGGCCCGAGCGCTGCTCGCGGGCGAGGACGTCGACCTGGAGGATCTCGATCCGGCCGCGGCCGCCGAGGAGCTCGCGCAGCGGCTGGCCGAGTACCGACGGATCAAGGAGGCCGCGGCCTGGCTCGCCGAACGGCTCGAGGCGGAACGCGGGAGGTTCTTCCGCATTGGCCCGGCGCCGCTCGCGCCGCAGCCCGAGCGACGCCTGGCCCCGCAGGATTCTGCCGGACTGGCCTCCGCGCTGCGCGCGCTGGCCGCGGAGCCGCCGGCCGTCTCGCTTGCGCACCTCGAGCTCCGCTTTCCGCCCGTCGAGCAGTTCCTCGGCCGCTTTCGCGCGCTCCTCTCGCGCCGAACCCGCTTCGACTTCGACACCGAAGTCGACGGAATGACGCGCGTCGAGCAGGCGGTGGCGTTTCTGGCGCTGCTCGAATTGAGGAAGGCGGGGGAGATCGAGCTTTCGCAGGCGGCGCCGTTCGCCCCGATTCGGGTGCAGAGGAACGAGGCCGCGAAGCCGGAAAGGAGAGAGACATGGAACGCCCGCTCCGCCTAGTTGCCGCGAATCCGCTCGACCGCCTCGCGCGCACGCTCGAGGCGCTGCTCGTGGTTGCCTCGCAACCTCTGTCGGTCGACGACCTGTCCGAGGCCGCCGGAGAAGGCGGCGAGCGGGTCGAGACGGCTCTCGGCCTGCTCGGAGAGCGCTTCCAGGAAGGCCGCAGTGGGATCGTCCTCGAGAAGGTCGCCGGCGGCTGGGCATTTCGCGCCTCACGAGAGGCTGCGGAGGCCTGCGCGCGCCTCTATGAGCGGCCGGTCGAGCGCGGGCTCTCGGGCGCGGCGCTCGAGACTCTGGCCGTGATCGCCTACCTGGGGCCGTGCTCCCGGCCCGAGATCGCGCGGCTTCGAGGGGTCGCAGCGGACTCGGTCGTGGCCGGGCTCGTCGAGCGCGGGCTGATCGCGGAAGCCGGGCGCGACGAGTCGGTCGGCGCTGTTCGCTACCGCGTGACGCCGCTCTTCGAGCGCATCTTCGGCCTCGAGAGCCTTTCCGAGCTGCCGCGCCTCGACGATCTCGGCGACGACGCCGAGGAGATCCGCGGCCGGCTCGAGACGATCGCCGAGAAGCGTCCGGCCTGAAGCCTGCTCCATAGGATGGCTCGGTGGCTGAGCCCTCGGCAATCGAGACCCGAGGCCTGTCGAAGACGTATCCGAACGGCGTCCGGGCTCTCGTCGACCTCGACCTCCGCGTCGAGCGCGGCGAGGTCTTCGGCTACCTCGGCCCGAACGGGGCCGGGAAAAGCACGACCATCCGGCTCCTCCTCGATCTGATCCGCCCCACTGCGGGCAGCGGAGCGGTCCTCGGACGTGACATTCGCCGTGAAAGCGTGGCGGCGCGGCGGCAGGTAGGCTACCTCCCCGGCGACCTGCGCCTCTCGGACCGGCTGACGGGACGCGAACAGCTCGACTCGCTGGCGCGCCTGCGTGGCGGCATCGACGAACCGACGCGAGACCAGCTCATCGAGCGCTTCGGCTGCATCCTCGACCGGCCGATCCGCGAGCTCTCGAAGGGCAACCGCCAGAAGCTCGGCATCGTGCAGGCGTTCATGCATCGGCCCGAGGTGTTGATCCTCGACGAGCCGACCGGCGGTCTCGATCCGCTCAACCAGGGTGAGTTCAGGCGGCTCGTCCGCGACACGGCGGGCGAGGGGCGGACGGTCTTCCTCTCCTCGCATTCGCTCGACGAGGTGCAACACATGGCCGACCGAGTCGGCGTCATCCGCGCGGGGCACCTGGTCGACGTCGACTCGGTGGAGTCTCTGCGGGAGCGGTCGCCGCGCCACATCACGATCAGGTTCGGTGAGTCGGTTGACGCGTCGGCGTTCGAGGCGATCGAGGGAGTCAAGGTCGAGGAGCACCGCGGCGACTTCGTGCGACTGGCCGCTCCTGAGGCGGCGATCGACCGAATCGTTAAGGAGGCGGCGCATCACCAGGTCGTCGACTTCGTCTCGGAGCCTGCCGACCTCGAGGAGATCTTCCTCGCGCTCTACCGCGAGGGCGATGGGCGCGACTGAGTTCTTCAACCGAGGCCTGCGGGACCGGACGCGGTCGCTGATCGGATGGTCACTCGGCTTCGTCGTCTACATCGCGATCAACGTCGCGAGCTTCCCGTCGATCGAGGGGTCCAGCGAGCTCGACGAGGTGGTCGAGGACTACCCCGAGGCGCTGAAGCGCCTGTTCGGCATCTCCGCATCGACCTCTCGTCGGGGCCGGGATATCTCGACAGCCAGCTCTTCAACCTCGTGCTCCCGCTCCTTGCGCTGGTCCTCGCGATCGGGTCGGGGTCGAAGACACTCGCGGGCGAGGAGGACGACGGGCGCCTCGAGTTGACGTTCTCGTATCCGGTGCGGCGGCGAGCCGCCGTCGTGGCGAAGGGGCTGGCGGTGATGGTCGAGGTCGCAATGGTTGCCGCTGTTTCCTTCGTCGCGATCTTGGGGCTGGGCGCGGTCGTCAATTTGGACGTCAGCGCGGAGCGGCTGGCGGGCGCGCTCCTCGGGATCTGGCTTCTGGCCGTTCTCCACGGGATGCTGTCGATGACCGTCTGCGCCGTACGGCCGGGCCGGGGGCTCGCGATCGCAGTGCCCTCGGGCTTCGCCGCCTTCGGCTACCTCGTCAACGGCCTCTACGCCCAGGCGTCGTGGCTTGAGCCCTTCCGGTACCTCTCGAGCTTCTGGTGGCTCGGCCAGTCGCCGTTGTCGCTCGGCGTCGAGTACGACCGGTTTGCGGTCCTCGCCGTGGCCGGGCTCGTGGCTCTGGCCGGTGCGGCCCTCCTGATCGAGCGCCGCGACCTCCAGGTGCCCTAACTCGGCGGGGGTCTTTGCGCCCCAGTCCTGTAACTCGCTGCATCCCTAGTTCTCTAGGCGGTAGAAACGCCAGAAATCGTGCCCGATGGGGACGATTTCGACCGTCCGGAACCCGGCTTCGTCGGCGTAGTGCGTAAACGTCGAGACCCGCATTACCGTCCCGGTCTCCGCCGACGGCTGCTCCTCGCGCCCGACCGGGAGGCAGTGGAGGATGCTCCAGCCGTACATCACGCGCTCCACCTCGTCGCCCGGCGCCGTGAACTCGTCGGCAACCCGCTCGTCAGCGACGAGCGCCACGCCGTCGGGTGCGAGCAGCCCGCCGATCGCCCGCAGTGCTTCGACCGGTCTGGCCATGTCGTGGATCGCCTCGAAGACCGTGACGAGGTCGTACTGGTCGGCGAGTTCAGGGTCGGCCGCATCGCGCACCTGAAAGTCGATCCGGTCGGCGAGCCCCTCCTGCTCGGCCGCCACGCGGGCAAGGTCGATCGAGGCGGTATCGAGGTCGAAGCCGTCCACGCGGACCTTGGGGTAGCCGCGCGCGATCGCGATGCTCGACCAGCCGGTCCCGCACGCGACGTCTGCGACGCGCGCGGGTGGATCCGCCCGGAGGCGTGCGTCGACGTCCGGAAGCGCGGGCAGCCACTCGCTCGCGAGGAGGTTGATGAACTGCGTCCGGTTCATGTCGCCCTGGCCCTCGACGAAGTCCGGCGGAAAGTCCGCGTACGGGACGCCCGCTCCCGAACGGAAGGCCTCGAGCACCTGCGGGAGCGGTTTGACCATGCCGACCATCATTCGGGCGAACGCCGCCATGTAGTTGACGCTGTCGCGATCAAGCAGCACCTCGTCGTGGCCCGGAGGTATGCGGAAGCGGCCGTCGTCGACCTCGAGGATGCCCGTGACCGCCTGGTGCTCGAGCCATTCGCGGACATAGCGCTCGTCGGTGCCCGTCACCTTCGCCACATCGCTCGGCGTCTCGGCGCCGTCTGCGACCGCCTGATAGAGCCCGAGCCGGTCGCCGAGGTAGACCGCGTGCAGGTCGTTGAAGCCGAGGACGGCCTCGAAAAGTCGCTCGACGAGAGCGTCGCGACGCTCGGAGGCGGCCATCGTGCAACTCTAATTCCGATGCGGCTGAACGCATACCTGGCTAGGGCCGGGGTTGCTTCCCGGCGGAAGGCCGACGAGCTGATCAAGGCGGGGCGGGTGCTCGTCAACGGCGAGCCCGGCCAGCTGAACACGTTCGTCGAGCGGGGCGATCGCGTCGAGGTGGACGCGCAGGAGGTGCGCCCGCAGCGATTGGCCTACGTGCTACTGCACAAGCCGGCCGGGGTGGTGACAACTGCCTCCGATCCACAGGGGCGACCGACGGTCGTCGACCTCGTCGAGCACGACGTGCGTGTCGTGCCGGTCGGCCGGCTGGACGTCGAGACCACCGGCGCGCTGCTCCTCACGAACGACGGCGAGCTCGCGCACCGGCTCGCGCACCCGAAGTACGAGATCGAGAAGGTCTACGAGGCGGAGGTCGAGGGCGAGCCCTCCAACCAGGCCCTCACGCGGCTGGCCGAGGGCGTCGAGCTCGAGG
>JBOHAU010000162.1:0-2296 GCA_050698015.1 Gaiellaceae bacterium | reverse complement strand
GCAGGAGTCGATGTTCGAGGTCGAGCACCCGCCGATCGCCGCCGACGAGTACGAGAAGAACGACCTCCTGCGGATGGAGAAGGAGTCGCTCGGGCTCTACGTCTCCGAGCATCCGCTGACGGCGGTGAAGGAGCAGCTGGCGCGCAAGACCGACTGCCGGCTGGCCGAGGTTCCCGCGCGGCGCGACGGTGAGATCGTCACGGTCGGGGGGATCGTCGGCGCCTTGAAGCAGCTGACGACCCGAAAGGGCGACCCGATGGTCTTCGCGCGGCTCGACGACCTGACCGGGAGCGCCGAGGTCGTGGTCTTCAACTCCGTCTACGTCCATTCGCGGGAGCTGCTCGAGACCGACACGATCCTGGTCGTGAAGGGCCGCGTTGACCACAAGCAGGAAGGGGAGACGAAGCTGATCGCGATGGAGGTGACGCCATTCGAAGCCGCGCAGGAGGCGAAGGAGGTGCGCCTGCGCGTCGACGCGGTGAAAGCGCAGTCCGGCCTGATCGGCGAGCTCGCGCGGCTCGTCAAGGACTTCCCCGGCGAGACCCCCGTCTACCTGAACGTGGACACGTCGCTGGGCCCGAAGGTGCTGGAGCTTGGCCCGGGCTACCGAGTGAAGCCGAGCCCCGCCTTCTACGGCGAGGTCAAGGCGCTGCTCGGCGAAGCCGCCGTAGCCTGAGCCGGGGCCGTCGTCGATTACAGCCGTGGTCGCCGGCCGGTGGGAGATACTGCGCCCCGTGAGGCGCGGATTCGTCGCCGGGCTCCTCGTCGGGTGGGGCGTCAACATCGTCGTCCTGCTCGTCCTCGACTGGCTCTTCGACGGCATCGAGATCGGGCGCTGGGGGCCGCTGTTGCTCGGTGCCGCCGTGCTCGGGATCGCGAATGCGATCGTCAAGCCGGTCCTGACGATCATCACGCTGCCGCTGATCGCGGTCACGCTCGGTCTCTTCTACTTCGTCATCAACGTCGCGATGCTCGCCTTGGCGGAGTGGATCGCGCCGGACTTCTCGATCGACGGCTTCTGGACCTACGTCGGCGCCGTGATCGTCGCGTGGCTCGTCAACTGGGTCGTCTCGTCGATCGTCAACTCACTGAGTTAAGCGGCGCCGGATCGCCTTCAGCCAGCTGCGCCTGATCGCGCCGCTGCCGAACCGGATCAGGAACCAGTAGCGGCGGAACTTCCGCGACGCGTCGGCGTCGGTCCCCACGATCCGCGTCTCCGTCGTGACCCGGCTGCCGTCGCCTTCCGCCCTCACGTGGAAGTTCAACGCCGCCTTCGCGAAGCCGGGCTCGTCGTAGGCGGCAAAGTCCTCGACCACGCGGGGCTTGTTCCCGAACGGGCTCCAGAACCGTCCGACGGCGCCGACTACGAGCTCTTCGCGCGATCGCTCGCCGAGCGGAATGAAGCCGGCCCTGAGCATCTCGCCGAGCAGCGGAGCTGCCGGATCGAAAACGCGCCGGGATCGGCCCAACGTCCGTAGGCGCATCAGCGGGCCGAACAACCGCACCTCCCGCGCGGACACGGCTTGCACCGCTTCCCAGGCTGCGTCCGGCGCCGCCGGAACCCAGAGCGAATGCACCTCCTGCACGTCGTAGTCGGGCAGCTGCTGCTCCAGGAGCCCGCTCATGTCAGGCGGAGAAGCGTTCGAGGAGCCACGCGTGCACCTCGGGAATTCGGCGCTCGGCGAGCGTGAGGTGGCCGTCCTCGGGCGAGAGCCGAGAGTCGACGCCGGGGATTCGCTTCGAGAGCCACACGCCGTGGCCGAACGGGACGAACTTGTCCTGTTCGCCGTGCCAATGCAGGACGGGAACGCGAATGATGTTCAGATCGAATCCCCACGGTTGAACGAACACGAGGTCGTCGTCGAACCAGCCGTCCAGGCTCGACTCGACACCGGCGCGCACACTTTCGAGCATGAACGCAGCGATTTGGCCGTGCAGAACCTCGAGGTCCGCCGGGCCGAGAAGCGTCGCCAGAACTTCGGTGAGCTCGTCAGGCGACGTGCCGAGCAGATCCTCCCGGTCCTGCTCGAGACGCGCCAGGTGGGCCTCTTCACCCGCCAGGACAGCGTGCAGCGACTCCACGTTCAGCTCGCCCATTCCCTCGTAGAAGTCGAGCCCTTCGGCGTCGAAGGGTGCGAGCGGCGCGAGCGCGGCCGCTGCCGCGACACGCTCGGGGAGAAGCGCCGCGGTGGCGAGCGCGTGCGGCCCACCGCCTGAGATTCCCCAGAGGCAGAGCCGCTCGATCCCTAGCTGGTCGCACACGGCGACCACGTCCGTTGCGCAGTCGGCAACGATG
>JBOHAU010000161.1:0-1928 GCA_050698015.1 Gaiellaceae bacterium | reverse complement strand
GCGGTGCTCCTCGCCTCGATCACGGGCTCGGTCACCGACTGGCTCACGTCGCTGATCGGCGACTACGGCCTCTACGCCGTGTTCTTGCTGATGGTGATCGACGCGGTCCTTCCGGCCGCGAGCGAGCTCGTGATGCTCTACGCGGGGGCGCTCGCGGCGGGTGCGTTCCCGGGACAAGACGTCGTCCTCTTCGGCTCGGAGATCGAAGGGTTCTGGGCTTATTTCGCCATGTCCATGGCCGGCGTGGTCGGAAACACCGTCGGCTCTGTGATCGGCTGGTGGATCGGCTACTACGGCGGCAGACCGCTGATCGAGAGACACGGCCGCTGGCCGCATCTCGGGCCGGAGAACGTCGAACGCGCGGAGAAGTGGTTCGAGCGCTGGGGGGATTGGGCCGTCTTCCTCGGCCGCGTGACGCCCGTCGTGCGGTCGTTCGTCTCGATCCCCGCCGGCGTGGCCAAGATGCCGCTTCTTCGCTTCACGGTGCTCACGTTCCTCGGCTGCGTCCCGTGGTGCTTCGGGATCGCGGGAGCCGGCTATGCGCTCGGCACGCGCTACGAGGAGTTCCACCACAACTTCCGCTATGCGGACTACACCGTTGCGGCGCTGCTCGTGGTGGCCGCGGCCGTGTGGTATGTCCGTCGCCGGAGGACGACTAAACTGGCGCGGCGTGCCTCAGATCCCGCTCGTTGACGTCAAGGCGCAGTACGCGCCGCTACTGGACGAGCTGAAGGAGCGAATCGCCGACGTCCTCGACTCGGGCCGGTTCATCCTCGGCCCGCAGGTTCAGGCCTTCGAGGAAGAGGCTGCGGCGTACCTCGGCGTCGACCACGCCATCGGCGTCGCGAACGGGACGGATGCGCTCGTTCTCGCTCTCGACGCGCTCGGGATCGGCCCCGGCGACGAGGTCATTTGTCCGACCTTCACGTTCTACGCGACCGCCGAGTCGATCGCACGCCGCGGCGCGACGCCCGTCTTCGCCGACATCGACCCGGCGACGATGAATCTCGACCCGGCCGATGTGCGCCGCCGGGTGACGCCGAAGACGAAGGCGGTCATGCCCGTCCACCTGTTCGGACGGCCGGCCGCGGTCGACTACGCCCTGCCGGTCGTCGAGGACGCCGCCCAGGCGTTTGGCGCTCCGGGAGTCGGCCAGGCAGGCATCGCCTCGACGTACAGCTTCTTTCCGACGAAGAACCTGTTCGCTCTCGGCGACGCAGGGCTCGTGACGACCCGCGACGAGGAGCTCGCCGAGCGGATCCGCCTGCTCCGCTTCCACGGCTCGAAGGCGAAGAAGGAGTTCCAGCTCATCGGTTACAACTCGCGCCTCGACGAGATCCAGGCCGCGGTGCTCCGGTTCTTCCTGCCGCATCTCGACGAGTGGAACCGGCTCCGTCGCGAGGCAGCGAATCGCTACGCCGAGCTCGGGCTCGGCGAGGTCTGCGGACTCCCTGCCGACGAGCCCGGGCACGTCTACCACGTCTTCGTCGTCCGCTCGCCCGAGCGCGACCGGATCCGTGAGCACCTCGCCTCGTCCGGGATCGCCTCGAAGGCCTACTACGCGACGCCGCTGCACCTGCAGCCCGCACTCCGCTCCCTCGGCTACTCCGAGGGCGACTTTCCCGAGACCGAGCGCGCGGCCCGCGAGAACCTGGCGCTGCCCTTCTGGGCCGGAATCGAGGCCGGTGTGCAGGAACAGGTCGTCGCAGCCGTAAGAGAAGCGGTATCGCTCGAGGCCGTCCGATGAGGAGCCCGGTCAACCGTCACCGGGTCTGGCAGCTCGCCGCCGACGCCGTGCTGATCGCGGTGGCGTGGCTGCTCGCCTTCCAGCTGCGCTTCGACTCCTTCAGCAGTATCCCGCCCTTCTACGAGCGGCTCGTCAGCTGGCACACCGTGCTGCTCGTGGTTGCGATCAAGCTTGTCGTCTT
>JBOHAU010000160.1:0-27162 GCA_050698015.1 Gaiellaceae bacterium | reverse complement strand
CGGCGCATAGGCTATGCCCGAACACGACGAGGAGGGCGCATGGCCGGGCTGATGGAGAGATTTTCGCTGGTGATCAAGTCGAAGCTGAACAGGCTGCTCGACCGGGCGGAGGATCCGTCCGAGACGCTGGATTACTCGTACGAGGAGCAGCTGAAGCTGCTCCAGAACGTCAAGCGCGGCATCGCCGACGTGGTGACGTCGAAGAAGCGCCTTCAGCTGCAGGCCGACAAGCTGGAGCAGAGCCTGGTCAAGCTCGAGACGCAGGCGCGGGACGCGGTCGCCGCGGGACGCGAGGATCTCGCCCGCCAGGCGCTCGAGCGCAAGACGCTCGCGCAATCACAGCTCCAGGACCTGGACGTCCAGATCCAGCAGCTCGAGGCGCAGCAGGAGAAGCTCTCGTCGTCCGAGAAGCAGCTCTCGACCAAGATCGAGGCCTTCCGCTCCCAGAAGGAAGTCATCAAGGCCCAGTACTCGGCCGCCGAGGCTCAGGTGCGGATCGGCGAGGCCGCGACCGGCATCGGCGAGCAGATGGCTGACACCGGGCTCGCGATTCAGCGGGCGAAGGACAAGACCGAGCAGATGCAGGCCCGCGCCGGTGCGGTCGAGGAGCTGATCGAGGCCGGAACGCTCGAGGACTTCACCGCCGGCGACCAGAGCCAGCTCGACCGCGAGCTCGCACAGATCTCGGCCGGGAAGCAGGTCGACGACGAGCTCGCGCGGCTCAAGGCAGAGGTTGGCGCCGGCGCCGGTAAGAAGGAGCTCGAGCAGTGATCGTCCGGCTGATGGGCGAGGGCCAGTACCGGATCGACGACGCGCTTCGCGCACAGCTGAACGAGCTCGACGAGCGGGCCCAGGCCGCGATCGACTCGGACGACGAGCCCACACTCGACGAGATCCTCGATCAGATGTGGCAGCTCGTCGGGGAGCGCGGCGAGCGTCTGCCCGACGATGAGCTCGCGTCGTCGGACCTGATCATCCCGCCGAGCGACCTGACGCTCGAGGAGACGCGCAGGCTCTTCTCCGACGAGGGGCTGATCCCGGACCTGCCGGTTCGTTGAGCGTCGTCAACTGGGACGACGTCGAGCCGTACCGGCTCCAGCACGGCCACATCGACGCCTGGTGGCAGCTGCTCAGCCGCAAGGCGGGCAGCCTCGGGATCGCCGTCAACCGCATCCGCGTCGAGCCCAACCGCTGGTCGACGCCGGTGCACTTCCACAGCGTCGAGGAGGAGATCTTCTACGTGCTCGAGGGCAGCGGGCTCTCGTGGCAGAACGGATCCGTCTACGAGGTGGGACCGGGCGACTGCGTCGTGCACCGGCCGCGTCGGGAGGCGCACAGCCTCCGCGCCGGGGACGACGGCCTCGTCTTCCTGGTCTACGCGAACCGCGTGCGAGGCGACAGCTCCCACCTGCCCCGCGCGGGAGCCTCGAACGTCGGGGATGCGTGGACCGACGCCACCTGGGGCATCGAGGCAGGGTACGAGCGCGAAGCGGAGCTCGGCGAGCCGGAGGTCGGTGAGGTTGAGGAGCGGCGCTCGAACATCGTCAACACGAGCGACCTCGAGCCCGACGCCGAAGGCGACAGGGTCGTCGGCTTGAAGGCGGGAGCGACTCTCACCGGGCTTCACCACCGGACGCTGCAGCCCGGCAAGGCATCGGTGCCTGCGCACTGCCATTCAGCCGAGGAGGAGTTCTTCGTGATGCTCGAGGGCACCGCCGTGCTCGAGCTGATCCCGGGCCCCCGGCTCACCATGGAGGGTGCCGAGACCGAGCGCCATGAGCTCCGGCCCGGGCACGTCGTCGCGCGCCCGCCGGGGTCGAGGATCTCCCACCACATCGTCGGCGGCGACGAGGGTGGTGCCATGCTCGTGTACGGCACGAAGGACCCGAACGACATCGCCTACTACCCACACTCGAACAAGATCAACTTCCGCGGCGTCGGGCTGATCGCTCGCCTCGACGCGCTGGAGTACGCAGACGGCGAGACCGAGTTCGGCGGCTAGCCGGGCGCCAAGCGTTCCTCCGCGACCGCGTGGGCGGCTGCGTGCGCGGCACGGTGTCCCGTCACCGCAGCGAGGAAGTCTTCCCGCTGCAGCGCGTAGAGCTTGGTGTCGGCGAGTGCCTTGACGGTTGCCGTTCGAGGCACGTCTCGTAGCAGCGCGATCTCGCCGAAGTAGTCCGCTTGGTGAACGGTCTTGTGCGTTCCCGCCGCGGAGATGTCGAGCTCGCCGTCGCGGACGATGTAGAAGCGGTCGCCGACCTCCCCCGCGACGATCACGTCCTGGCCCGCATCCACCGACAGCGGGACCAGGTTCGCCGCGACCCGTTCCTTCGCTGCGACCGACAGCGGCGCGAACATGGGCACCTGCTCGATGAGCTCCAGCTCCGGCGCGGGGGCGACTGCGTGGTCGATCGCGACAAGGCGTCGGTACGCCGTGAGCGAGAGCAGCGGCAGAACGAAGCCGACGGCTACGAACGCAGCACGCGCTCCGAGGGCGTCGACGAGCACCGGCGCTGCGATCGAGCCAAGCGCGACACCACCCATCGCGAGGCTCCACGTGACGCCGAGTACCCGCGTCAGCATTCGATCGGGAACAAGTCGCTGGAGCAGCGTGAAACCGGCCACGTCCTCGACGCTGTTCGCGGCGCCGACGACGGCGAGCATGGCGATCGCGAACGCAAGCTCGGGCCAGGGCCCGATCAGCGCGATCGGCAGCCCCCAGAACACGAGCGCCAGCCCGAACGCCCCTGCGAGTCGCCGGCCTCCAAGCGTCGTCGCCCCGATCCCCCCCAGCAGTCCGCCGACGCCGATCGCGGCGGTCATGTAGCCGACGGCCTGCGCATCGGCATCGAAGACACGAAATGCCGCAACGACGATCAGGACGTTGAGGCAGCCGCGGACGAAGGTCTGGGCGACGATGAGCCCGACGACGAGACGCGCTCCGGGGGTCCCCGTGATCGCTCGAAATCCGGCCGCGACCATCTGTCGCGCGCCACGCTCGTCGGCGGCGAGAGGTAGTGCGGCCTCACCCTCGACGCTGACCCGCGAGAGGAGGGTCGCGCCGAGGGCGACCGCTACGGCGCCGCTCGCAAACACGATCCCGGCGTCCGCCTGCGAGACGAGCACGCCCGCGAGCACCGGACCGAGAAGCGTCCCCAGGCTCTCGATGGTCGAGGTCGCGGCGTTCGACGCGATCAGTTCCGCGGGCGTTCGGGCAAGCGACGGCAAGAGCGCCTGCAGGGCGGGCCTGATCAGAGTGACCGCGAGGCCGAGAACCGCGGCGAAGGCGAAGACGAGGACGTCCAGGTCGGCATAGAAGGCAACAGCCGAGCCGGCGAGGGCCGCCGACGAGAGGAGCGTCATCACGAGCAGGAACCGCTCGCGCGGAAAGCGGTCGCCGAAGGACGCTGCGAACGGCGCTACCAGCGCCGCCGGCAGCAGGCGGACGAGGCCGGCGACTCCGACGCCGGACGCGCCGCCCCGCTCGTAGGCAAAGACGCCGAAGGCGACGAAGTGCGCCCACTCGGCGGCGATCGCAGCGCCCCATGCCAGCTCCACCCGCCGGATGTCGCGGTTGCGGAGAGCGGCGGCCAGAGTCGCGTACACCTGCCGGAAACGAACCACCCAGCCATTGAACCCGTCAGCGGTCGAAATGCCTAGAGGGGCGCGTCGAACAGGCCGAACCAGCGGCTTAGCTCAGGCTCGATCGGAAGCTCCTTCTCGAGCTTCGCCTTCAGCTCGAGCTCCTCTGCGTTGTCGCGCTCCTGGCCTTCCCCGGTCGGCACGAAGGGCCAGAACGCTCCCCGCTTGTAGCCGTAGATCCAGATCACCGGCAGCTTGCCGCCCTCGAAGCGGAACGCCGCCGCCAGCAGCTGCTCGCCGAAACCGCGAGACGCCAGCTCGGACGCGATCAGGTGGACGGTCGTGACGAGATCCTCGAAGTCGTCGTCGCGGATGATCAGCCACTCGTATCCGTACGAATCGGTCCTGCGCTCGACCTTGGAGCTCGACTCTCGCGCCGCGACGTCGAGCAGCTCCTGCATCTCGTTCTCGGCCCGGACGAACTCGCCGGCGGAGAGCGGCTTGAAGATCACCGCTGCCACGCCGGCCGGCTTCAACCCGAGCTCGACGTCCATCGTCACGGACGCCGCCGGCAGCGCGAAGAGCGCCTCCCGCTCCGCCTTCTTCAGACCCCTACGGCCGAAGAGGGCGTCGCGCAGGCCCACTTAGACCGGGCGGCCCATCTCGCGGGCGATCTCCGCGAGGCGGGCGAGCCGCTTCTCGAGCGGCGGGTGCGTCATGAACAGCTCGGCGAACGACGAGCGCACATTGGTCGGGACGATGAAGAAGGCGTTCAGTCCCTGGACCTCGCGCAGGTCGCGCTGGGGGATCTGCGCGATGTTCGAGGCGATTCGCTGCAGCGCGCTCATAAGGTTTTCCGGCGCGCCCGTGATGCTCGCCGCACCGCGGTCGGCCGCGTACTCGCGATAGCGCGAGATCATCAAGATCAGCACGTAGCTGATCACGTACGTGATCATCGAGACGACGAAGATGATCAACCAGACCGGCGGTCCGCTATCCCTCCGCCCGCCGCCGAACATCCCGCCGAACATGCCCATCCGCATCAGGAGCGCGGCGACCATCGCGAAGAAGCTCGAGACCGTCATGATCGCGACGTCCCGGTTGCCGATGTGCGAGAGCTCGTGCGCGAGGACGCCTTCGATCTCGGGCTTGCTGAGCCGGTTCCAGAGCCCTTCTGTGACGGCCACGACCGAATTCTTCGGGTTTCGTCCCGTGGCGAAGGCGTTCGGCATGTCGGTCGGGATCACCGCCAGCCGCGGCTTCGGCAGGTCCGCCATCGCGCACAGGCGCTCGACCATGTCGTGCAGCTCGGGTGCCTCGTCGCGCTCGACGATCTTCGCCCGTGAGGCCCGCAGCGCGATCTTGTCCGACGTGTAGTACTGGAGGAACGCGAGCCCGGCCATGATCACGATCACGAAGCCGATGCCGAGATCGGTGAAGGTGAGCAGGACGGCGAAGAACGCCACGTAGAGCGCGCCCAGCAGGAACATCGTGGTCACCATGCGGAGCGACAGCCCGAAATCCCGTCCGTACGCCTTGCGCTTCATGCCGCGAATCTTAGCTTTGGGCCTTGTTCTGACCGCGCTCCTCGCCGGCCCCGCCGGGGCCGCCGAGTTGCGCGTCGTCGTCGTTCCCGAGCTGGAGCACGCAGACCTCGAAGCCCTGTCCCAACGAGGCGCCATCGGACTGCTGGTGCCGGACGCGGGCCCGGAGACGAGCGCGGCGCGGGCGCTCTCGGCGCTCGAGCGCGGCGCCGTCCGCAACTCGCTCCTCGGCGACGGTCCGCCCGGGTCTCGCGTGATCGAGGCCGCCTTCGCGCAGGGTCCACCGGGCGGTCGCGTGATCGTGCTCGGCCTCCCACGTGGCGGTGTCCAACCGAACGACCGGCGCTATCCGATTGCCGTGCTCGCACCGGGATATCGAGGACTCCTCACCTCGGGCTCGACGCGGATCCCCGGGCTCGTCTCGATCGTGGACGTCGCGCCGACGGCATTGGGCGAAGAGGACGCACTTGGATCCACCTCAGCGGCCGACCCCGTCAGGTCGCTCGCCGAGCTCGACGCGCGGATTCGCGACAACCGTGAGGCCAAGCCGGCCGTGCTGCTCGTCTCGCTGGCGCTCCTTGTCGCACTGGCCGTCTTCCTCCCGGCGGCGGTGCTGCCCGGCTTCGCGGCGATCCTGCTCGCGAACCTCGTCCTCGGGATCACCGGCGCGACGGAGGCCTGGGTCGACGTAGCTGTGATCGGCGCCTTCGTCGCCGCGTCGCTCGTCTTCGCCAGGCTGCCGCTCGTCGCCCACGGCCTGCTGCTCGCCGGAACGCTCGCCGCCTACCTCGTGGCGATGGGCCTGGACGAGCGCTGGGTCGCCCTGTCGCCGCTCGGCCCGACGCAGAACGCGCGCTTCTACGGCCTCTCGAACCTGCTGGCGACGCTGCTGCTCGTCCCGGCCCTCGCCGGCGCCGCGCTCCTGGGACGCAGGTTCGGAATGTGGGCATTCGCCGCCGTGGCCGCGCTTGCCCTCGTCACCGTCGGCGGAAGCCGGTTCGGAGCGGACGGCGGCGGCGTGATCGTGCTGCTAGCCGGCTACGCCGCGCTCGTCGCCCGCTACTACGGGCTCAACCGACGCACGGCAGTGGCCGCCGGAGGGATCCTCGCCGTGCTCGCGATCGCCCTGGTGGTCGGCGGGGAGAGCCACGTCACGACGGCGCTCGGCGACGGGCCGGTCGGGCTCGCCGAGGATCTGTGGCGCCGGCTTCGGCTCTCCTGGCTGCGCGCGACGTCCGGCTGGGGCGTCGGTCTCCTCGTCGCCGCCGGCGTAGCCGCCCTCGCCGCTCTCGCGCTGCGGGAGCGACGCCCATTGCTCCAGGCGTACCTCGTCGCGCTCGCCGTCTCTCTGCTCGTCAACGACTCCCCCAACGACGTGATCGTCGCAGGGCTCGCCGGCTACCTGGCGCTCAGCACCGCGCCGGGGGTCGCCCGACCAGCAGACGAACGAGTGAGTCCGGCCGTTCGGGAACCGCGAGCGCAAAGCGCCCCGGCCGCGTCGCCCTGAGCCGCGTCATTCCGCCGGCGACCCCCTCGACACAGATCGCGCCTTCGCGCACCCGCCAGTAGCGCGTGTACCGCACCTTGACCGTGTACGTCCCAGATTCCGTCAGCATGCCCTCGATCCGCGAGTGGTCGAGCCGCGTGATCCGCGGTGTGCCAGGCCCGGTCAGGATCGGTTCGGCGCGTGGAAGCTCGTAGATCGTGACGTTGGCGTCGCGGAAGACGGGCGTAAGACCCGAGCCGGCCGATCGAAGCAATGCTGCCTCGCGCGCCTCGCCCTTCTGCCCGAGGCGGGTCTGGGGCAGCAGTACGAAGCGGACGCCCATGCGGCGAAGCCAGGAGCGGTAGCCGGACGGCGTCAGCGGCTTTTCGTAGAAGAGCTCGTTGCGGGCGATGTCGATCTGGCGGTACCAGCCGCGCGCGAGCGGGATGCCCGCGCGGGGAAGCCAGTAGGCCTCCCAGTGGTCGAAGGTCGGGACGACCTCCACTCGGTAGGCCGGCCCCGAGTGCTTCGCGAGGAAGTCCAGCGCGGGCGCCCAGAAAACGCGATGCGCGGGTCGTACGTCCGTCCGCTCGACGAGCGGCGCGACGTACGGCGCGACGTTGTAGGTGAGGGCCGCCGCCAGCGCCAGAGCGGTGAGCCACCGCGGTGAGAAGCGCGCCACGAAGGCTGTCAGGAGCATGAGTGGGAAGACGATCGAGCGGAGCCGCGTGAGGTTCTCCCCGACGGGCGTGGCGACGACGAACATGACGACGCTCGCTCCACCCCAGACGAGGAAAAAGGCCGTGAGGAAGGCTCCGTGGCGGGCGCGGAACGCAAGCGCCGAGCCCAGAATGGTCACGGTCAGCACCGCGGCGAGCTCGAGGAGCCGGAACGGGTACGGGCCGCTGCTCGGGAAGAACACGAGCGCCGCCAGCTGCACCGTCCCGATCGCCGCGATCGCGGCGGTGAAGACGAGCGTGTGCCGGACGCGTCGCCGCACGAGGGCGAGCGACAGCAGGACGAGGCAGAGAAACACGAACGCGAGCGGGCTGAACCCGAGCGTGAGACCGGCAGCCCCCGCAGCAAGCCACCGGCGTCCTCGCTGGAGCGCGAAGAGCGCGGCCAGCCCGGCGGCGAGCCCGAGCGCGTAGCTGTAAGTGCCGACGAAGATCGGTCCGGCGGCGAGCACGGCGAACGCTCGCGCCGGCCAGCGGCCGGCCGCTCCCCACTCCCGCTCGACCACGGATGCGAAGAGGGCAGCGGAGAGGACGACCGCCGCGAACACGAGCGGCAGGTTTCCGACGACGGCCGCTGGGAGGTAGTAGAGGAGGCTGTAGGAGGCGAGCGGGTAGTGGCCTCCGTACCAGAGGTTGTCCCACACGAGCACGCCCTGCTCGACGAGGAGCGTCCGGTAGAGGTGGGCAGGTGCGTCGCCGGTCGGCGGCGCCACGACGACGAGCAGGGCCGCGCCGGCGCTGGCGAGCGCGCCCGCGATCAGCGCTTCCCTGCGGGGTGAGACGAGTCGCGAGATGGCGGCGGTCATGCGACCGGCGTAGTTTGCACCGGGCGTGCCCCGTCCGGTGATGCCGCCGAGTTTCTGGGTCGCGAGCACCAAGCCAGAGTTCGCACTCCAACGAGCCAAGGTCTGTAGACCTTGGTGAGGCGGAGGGTGGCCTCTGGCGCCGCGTGATCGCGGGCCAGAGGCCGGCATGTATCGCTGGACGGGGCACTAGACTCCCGCGCGTGCGCCGCCTGGCTCTGACCGCCCTCGCCGCAGCGCTGCTCGCAGGATGTGGCGGCGAAGAGACCGTTTCTCCGACTGCCGAGACGGTCGTCGGCGAGCCGCCCGCTCAACCTCAGCCGCAGGCGCAGGGGAACCCGGAGGCGGGCAAGCAGGTCTTCATCGACAGCGGCTGCGGGGGATGCCATGTGTTCACCCCCGCCGGGCCGGAGGCGAAGGGCACGACCGGTCCCAACCTCGACGACCTTCCCGACTACGCCGAGAAGGCGGGCAAGCCGCTCGAGGAGTTCACGCGTGAGTCGATCGTGAGCCCGGACGCGTACGTGGAGGAGGGCTTCCCGTCCGGCGTCATGCCGGCCTGGAGCGGCGACGAGCAGGACCTGACCGACCTGGTCGCGTTCCTAACGAAGCCTTAGGTGGCTCTGCCGGCAATGCCCTCCACGCCTCTGGCGGCTGCAAACCCCCGCCAGTCTGGAGCCTCAGGCCGCGCCCATATCTCCTCGATATGGACGCGCCCTGAGTCCGCAGCCTGTCGGGCTTTTCGCACGCCAGAGACGCGGCAGCATCACCGGCAGAACCACCGATGATCGATCTTAGAGCGGCGCGAAGCGACCCCGAGCGATTCCGGGCGGAGATCGCGCGCAAAGGCGGCGCCGAGGCGTTCGACGAGCTGCTCGAGGCGGATACGCAGTGGCGGGAGCTCGTGCCGAAGGTCGACGAGCTCCGCGGCCGCCAGAAGCTCAAGGGCAAGCCGACGCCGGAGCAGGTCGAGGAGCTGAAGCAGGTCAAAGAGGAGCTGCGGCGCCTGGAACGGGAGCTCGCGGCGGCCGAGTCACGGCGGGACGAGCTCCTCCAGCAGGTCCCCAATCCTCCGCACGAGTCGGTCCCGGACGGCGCGACCGAGGAAGACGCGCGGGAGGAGCGCCGCGTCGGCGAGCCGGCGGCGGAAGGCAAGGAGCACCTCGAGCTGGGCTGGTTCGACATGGAGCGCGGAGCGAGGCTCTCGGGGTCGCGGTTCGGCTACATCGTCGGCGACGCCGCGCTCCTGGCGCTCGCGGTGTACCGCTGGGCGCTCGACCGCGCCGTCGCCGAGGGCTTCACGCCGGTGATTCCCCCCGTACTCGTCCGCGAGGAGGCGATGTACGGCACGGGCTTCTTCCCGGCCGAACGCTTCGAGATCTACGAAGTCGCCGACGAGGGGCTGTTCCTGACGGGCACGTCCGAGGTGGCGCTGGCCGGTCTGCACATGGGCGAGATCCTCGAGGCGGACGAGCTCCCGAAGCACTACACCGCGTTCTCGCCCAACTTCCGCCGCGAGGCCGGCGCCGCGGGCCGGGACACGCGCGGGATGTTCCGTGTCCACCAGTTCAACAAGGTCGAGATGTTCTCGTACGTCCTGCCCGAGGCCTCGTGGGAGGAGCACGACCGCCTGGTCGCGATCGAGGAGTCGCTCGTCAAGGAGCTCGGCCTCCCCTACAGGGTGCTCAACATCGCGGCCGGCGAGCTGAGCTCGGCGGCCGCGAAGCGGATCGACATCGAGGCGTGGTTCCCGTCGCAGGGCCGCTACCGGGAGATCACGTCGGCGTCGAACACGACCGACTACCAGGCCCGCCGCCTCGGGATTCGCTACCGGTCGAACGGCGGCACCCAGTTCGTCCACACCCTGAACGGCACGGCGGTCACGGATCGCTGGGTGCTCGCGATCCTCGAGAACTTCGGCGGCGAGGTGCCCGACGTCCTGCGGGAGTTCGGCGCACCGGAGCGAGTCCGGCCCGACGCCTAGCTACTCTGCGTCTCCGGCGGGGTGCCGGAGCGGACGAACGGGGCGGTCTTGAAAGCCGAGGACCGTCCCGGCGCTCAACAGAGCCAAATGCGCCCTTTTCGCTCAACCATGCGCCCTGGCACGACGCGCCATCGGGCCGCTCTCAGGCGCATACGTCCGTTAGACGGCCGATATACGACGCGCATTGCTGGGCGCATTGCTGGGGCGGGGTCTCCCAGGAGGGTGACGCGGTTTCGTCCCAGCGACAGGACAGGTGGCGGCCGTATGCTCGCGCCCGTGGCACCAAAGCCGTCGAAGGTTGAGCTGCCGCCCGGCACGGAGAAGTAGGCATGGCGCTCGTGACGGCCCAGAGCCGCCGCCTTGTCTGGAGGCGACGACGCAGGGGCAGAGCGCAGCCGCAGGCGTGAGGCAAAGGCCAGACGGTTCTCCTGTATGCGGCGCCGCTGGCACTGATGGTTGCGCGCTCGTCAGGCTGGTGGCCGCCACGAAGTAGCCAGCCAGGCGTAGACCCCTTTCCGCCCGTCGGTCGTAACCCCGAGGGGGACTGGCTTTCGGAGTGTGCGCCGCGTTTTCTCGACGGTGGTTGGATCGCATGGCGAAAGCCCCGGCGATTCCGGGACCTAGGCGTAGGATCTCATGTAGGCGGTCGTGCTGTCCCCTCAACCCCCGACCGCCTGGCGTGCTCGGGCTCGGCTTGAACTCCTCGGGCACGTCCCCCCTAATAGGCTCGGTCGAAACAGTCCCACGCAGGTCTACGAGCACCTGCTGGACGACGGCCTGCTGGACGACGCACTGGGCGTCTTTGAGAGCGCGCACATTG
Organism: Gaiellaceae bacterium; assembly: GCA_050698015.1. Lineage (GTDB taxonomy): Bacteria > Actinomycetota > Thermoleophilia > Gaiellales > Gaiellaceae > JACDAN01. The sequence goes on along the minus strand of JBOHAU010000160.1, from coordinate 16,206 downwards.
CTGGGCGCATTGCTGGGCGCCCTGGGGCCGAAGTCGTGGAGGCCCAGAACCCCGCCTAGAATGCGGGTTCGGCGGGGTGCCGGAGCGGACGAACGGGGCGGTCTTGAAAACCGCTGCGCCCTTCGCGGGGCGCCGTGGGTTCGAATCCCACCCCCGCCGCTACAAACCCGTGCGGCGCTGCTTCGACGAGCAAAGTGCTCTCGAGCGCTGCTAGAGGCCGTGCCGGACCGCGTAAGCAGCTGCCTGCGTCCTGTTATTGACCTGGAGCTTCCGGAGGAGCGCCGAGACGTGGTTCCGGACGGTGAACGGGCTGATCACGAGCTCTTCCGCAATCTCGTCGTTGTGCTTGCCGCTGGCCAAGAGCCGAAGGATCTCGAGCTCACGGACAGAGAGGAACGAGATCGGTTCGTCGTCCGCGGAGGGGGCCACGCGACCGGTACGGAGACGAGCGAAGACCCTCGACGCGACCTCAGCCGACATCAGGGACTCCCCGCGAGCCGCCGCGCGAATTCCCGCCACGACGGTGTCGGGTGAGGCTCCCTTGACCAGGTAGCCCGAAGCTCCGCCCACAAGGGCCTCGACCACGTCGGCCTCGTCGGCCGAGACCGTGAGCATCACAACGGCGCTCGTGGCTGAAGAGGCGCCGATCCTCCGCGTCGCCTCCACGCCCGACAGGCGCGGCAGCTGGAGATCCATGAGCACGACGTCGGGCGCCAGCGCCTCGACGAGCTCCAGTGCGGTCTCCCCGTCCGCAGCGTCCCCGACCACGTCGAAGCCGTAGTCGGTGAGGAGGGCGCCGAGAGCGGTGCGGAAGCCGTCGTGATCGTCGACGATCAGCACTCTGATCGCCCCGGGAGCTTCCGGCTTCCGGGCCTGCTCGCTGAGTTCGGCCTCGCGAGTCGCAAGGTTGCTCACAGCGTGGCGGATGCCGTCCGCCTGTGGAACTTGTGAATAGCCCGAGATTCCGTCCGCAGTCCTCACCGCCGCTCGTGAGTTGTGTCGCTGTTCCCAAACACTGATGGTTCCGGGGAAATCGTCAATCCCCCCATCGGGGCAAAAGACAGGTCACTTGTCCTATAGGCAGCGACCGTGGATTGTGGAACTGTGTCCAAGCGGCCCCGTGCGGGGGCACGGGAGACTCGGAGGGAGGAACGGGCCAAATGGCATCGTTGAAGGTGCTGGTTGCCGACGACCACCGGCTGATCGTCGAGGCGATCCGGCTCGCCCTCGACGAGGACGACGACATCGAGGTCGTCGGCGAGGCGACGGACGGCACCCAGGTGCTGCCGCTGGTCGGCCGAACGAACCCCGATGTCGTCCTGCTCGACGTCCGCATGCCTCGAATGGACGGTCTCACGTGCCTCGATCGGTTGCGGAAAAGCTTCCCCGGCGTCACCGTGGTGATGCTCTCGGGGCAGGACGATCCTGAGACGATCCGTTCGGCGCTCGATCGCGGCGCGACGTCTTTCATCGCGAAGCAGGTCGATCCCCGCGATCTAGCGTCCGCCCTGCGGCTGGCTGCGCAGGGAGCCGTCTATCACCCCGTCGAGGACCTAGGCGAGGCGCTCGAGTCCGAGGCGAGCAGGGCGGGCCTCACCCCAAGCGAGCAGCGTGTTCTGGAGGCGCTTGCGCGGGGTCTCTCGAACAAAGAGATCGCGGAAGAGCTCTGGCTGACGCAGCAGACGATCAAGTTCCACCTCACGAACATCTACCGAAGACTTGGCGTCGCGAACAGAACGGAAGCCGTCCACTACGCCTATCAGCACCGGCTGGTGAAGCACCCGTTCTTCGAGCCGGCGGCTTAGGTAATCCTGACGACGACGTCCGGGTGCCTGGCTTGCCAGGCCCTGAGGAAGAACCCGAGCTCGGTGCGCGCCTCGCGCGCGTCGGCCGCGTCCGGGTGGATGACCTCGACTGTGTCGTCGTCCATCCTGGCCGGCACGCAGCCGCCCCGGAGAAGGTCCTCGACCAAAGTGCCGAGGCAAGAGGAATCACTCAGGTGCACTCTCATGGTTGGTTCGTTGACTATCGAACGGCGGCTTGACGGAGTCATCGACCCAGAAGGACGAATTTGCTCGCTGGAAGTCTAGCCAGCGTCGTGAACGGCTAGACCAGGATGCGGAGTGCGGTTGCGGGCGGGCAGCCGTCTCTCAGCAGTCTGACGGCGAGATGAAGGTCGACCTCGACGCGCGCAGCGAGCGAGGAGGCCGTCCCGGAGGCATAGCCTGCCGCGACAAGTCGTTCGAACCGCCAGCGCAGGACCTGTGGAGCATCACGCCGCGCGGGGATGGATGGTGCCGACGGCACTCCTCAAGCCCCCTGGAGCAAGAGCGCGAAGACTCCGCCGATCGCAAGGAACGGTCCGAGCGGGAAGGCCATGCGCCGGGCGGCGGCGCCGTTGCGTACAAGAAGTAGACCGGCGTATGCGGCGGCCGCGAGGGAGCCGATGATGAGTGCCGTCGCGACCGCGCTTCCGAGTGCAGCACCCAGGAGCAGCATCAACTTCACGTCGCCCATCCCGACCCCTGAGGGAGAGACGAGTAGTGGCAGCAGCAAAACCAGGGCGCTTGCGGCCGCCGCGAGGATCCATTCCAGCGTTCGGTCCGGAGCGAGCGCGATCTGCGCTGCCAGCACCACGCCGGCCGCCGGGAGGACGATCCGATTTGGGATCCGGCGGTCGGTAACGTCGATAACCGCAAGCAGAGACAGGGTCGCGATCACGAAGGCTGCGACGGCGAAGCGGCCGCCGAGGCCGAAGCGGAGGACCGCGAGACCTATCAGCGGCACCGCTACCGCGGCAGCCACCGCATTGCGTGGCGTCGCAAGCTGCCGAAAGGCGTCCAGCGCCTCGCGGGGCCATCGCATCGCAACGACTAGACCGGGGGCCGGACGCGACGGATCGTCTGTGAATGAGGCCATCGTCCGCTCCTATTCCGCCGCGAGCGGCGCGGTGAGCCGAAACCGCTCACCCGGTTGGATTCCCCGTTTTCGGCTTTCGCCGGCGGGGAGCTCGAGCACTGCCTTCGCTCCCCGCCTGGCGGCGACGCGCCACGGCCGCAGGTCGGTCTCGACGCCGACGACGACCAGCTCCCGGTTGAGGAAGACCGCGTCGATCGGGAACCGCATGAAACACGTGTGGATCGCGGACGTCGGGCGGATCAACAACCCCTCCTGCGACCCCAGTTCTGAACGGCCCAACAAGCCCCGGAGGCGAGAGAGCGGGTTCTGGGCCACGCTGCACCGTTCGCAGACGGGCTCGCCGCCGTCACGTACGACCGCCGTTTTGAACGACCTCCCCATGGTGCTCACTCTCACGGCGGGCGCCGCACACCAACACCATCGCAAGGTCTAGTCGGACCAGCCTCCCGACGGGTCCAGCTGCCGCCGCTTCCGACATATCGTCGCTAGCAAGTGGCTTCGGCCACCGGGAAGTGGGAGGCGCCCCCTTCGGCGGGCGCGGTACAGCTGAGAGGGGGTGAAGAGGGGAATGCTGCGGATGTACACAGGACTGCAGACGTGGGTCGCAACGCTTCGCGACCGCGAGGAGGGCCAGGCGCTCGTGGAGTACGCGCTGATCGTCGCACTCATCGCCGTCGTGACCATCGGTGCGCTCACGGCGCTCGGCACCAGCGTGAGGGATCAGCTCCAGTTCATCGCTGACTCGATCGCCGCCGCGTAACACGCAAGGCACAGCAACGGCTGCCGCCCCGCGACTGACTGCAGGTCAGGAGCGGGGCGGCGGCGATTACGGAGGAGACCGCCCACCGGGAGATCGGTAGGTGGATGACAGAAAGGGGGAGGTGTGATCTCGACGATTGTCCACTCGGCCCGACCGGGTGAAGACACGCGCAACGGCGGCCAGGCGCTCGTCGAGTACGCCTTGATCCTCATGCTCGTCGCGATCGTGGCATTCGCCGCGCTCGAGGCCATTGGGACGAGCGTGGCCGGCGCCCTTTCGGATGCCGCCGCGGGGTTCTGAAATGGCTGACTGCTCGCGCAACCAGGCACCCGCATGGCGGCGCCTGCGAAGGCGGGCAAGCAGCGCACGCTCCGAGGAGGGCGTTGCGCTCGTCGAGTTCGCGCTGATCCTGCCCGTGCTCGCGCTGATGCTCTTCGGAATGCTCGACTTCGGCAAGGCTTTCAACTACTGGATCGACGAAACGCATCTCGCGAACGAGGGTGCTCGCTGGGCCGTCGTCAACAAGAACCCGGCTGCGAGCGGGACGCTCCAGGACTACATCCGCGAGCAGGCGACGACTCCTGAGCTCCGAAACGGGGGCACGCCGTCCCTCGGGAGCCCGCTTCGCGTCTGCATCGATTTTCCGAACGGAACGTCGAACGTCGGTGACCCCGTCCGGGTGACTTTGACAGCCACCTACCGGTGGCTCGGATTCCTTGCGGCGGAGACCAGCCTCACTGAGACGACCATCACCGGCTCCGCGACGATGCGGCTCGAGGCGAGGCCGACGAACTACGCGGCGGGATGCGCGTGAACACCGTCCATTCCGTCGGTCACTCGCTCGCGTCGGACCGCGGCGCGGTGTTGCCCTGGTTCGCCCTCTGGCTTCCGATCCTCGTCTTGTTCCTGGTGTTCGTCGTCGATGTCGGGCACTGGTTCGAGCACAAGCGGCATCTCCAAATGCAGGCGGACGCTGGGGCGCTTGCCGGCGGCGGAGTCTTCACGATCCCTTGCTCGAGCGCGTCCGTCGAGGCCACCACACGGAAGTACGCGGGCGACCCGGGTGCCGACGGCCCCTACAACGTCCAGGTACCCCCGACCGACCCGGCCAATGTCCACGTCCTGATCAACTCGACGCAGTACTGGAACGAGGGCGGCTCGGACTACACCGACGGCGGCGATCCGTGCAACGCCAAGATGGTCGACGTCAAGATCACCGAGGCGGACCTGCCTCTCTTCTTCGGCATCCCGGGACTCTTCGGGAAGGTCGACGCGATCAACGCGCACGCCCGCGTGCAGATCCGGGCGCTCAGCTACCTCGGTGGAGGCGCGCTCCCGATCGCCGTGCCGGATGTCGATCCCAGCCTGGCGAAGGCTACGTTCGTCGACGAGGAAACCGGCGCCGTGCTGGCGACGACCGCACTCACGAACACGGGCACCGCGAACGGGTTCTCGATCTGGGACAACGCTGCTGCACCTGTGTCCGTTCCGATCTCCTCGTCGAAGATTGGGGTGCGCGTCTCGCTGAGCGGCAGCGCATCGTCGACGACCTGTGGCGATTTCCTCGTGGACTGCTACGACACGGGGTCGCCGGACGGGATCGTCTACATCCGCGGTTGGTCGAGCGCCGGGAGCGGAGCCCAGCCGAATCCGCCGCTTGCGCGTGACGTCACGCTGATCCCTGGCACCTGCGCCGATCCCTACTTCTCGTCCGCAACGTCGACCTGCACTGTGGGCGTCAGCGCGGTCGTCGACTTCGGAGGATTGCCTACCGACCAGACGATCGTGGACGCGACGGTGAACGGCGCGACGAAGCGGCTCGACTACGACCCTGCCAGCGGTCGCTGGACATCGACCGGCGCGAACTTCTTCTCGATCGACCCGAGCGAAGGTCCCGTCGCGGTCGAGTTGGGGTGGGAAGAAAGGAACGCCGGCGGCTCCGTCACGGGGCTCGGAACCTGCACCGGGAATCCCTCAACGCCCTGCAAAGGGACGTTCGGCGTCGTCCAGCGCTCGTTCAGCGCGGCCGAGGATCGATCCGGACCGATCAAGCTCGCGCAGGTCTGGGAGAACGGACTCTTCTGGGCGAACTCGTTCGAGCGCGGGACGACCAAGCAGCTCGTCGTCAAGCTCGGGCTGACGCCGAACCTCCAGAACGCGAAGGACGTGAACGACCCGGTCGTCACGCTTCGCGTCGTCGGCGGCAGCCGGAACCAGTCGCTCGACTGCGAGCCCCCCAACTACCCGGGAAGCACGATCAGCAAGACCAATCTCTGGGAGGAGCTCGCCTACGGTTGTGGACCGAGCTACACGACGAACACGGGCACGCCGTGTGCGTCGACGCCCTCGATTCTTTGGTCTAGCACCGAGCCGTGGGACTGCGTCGCGGTGCAAACGGGCAGCGCAACCAACCAGGTTCCGCGCGGCCTGAACCTCCGCATTCTCGGTGACGAGAAGCCGGACGTTTGCACGTCGCCGAACAACTGGAGCCAGTTCCCGAACATCCCGCCCGGCGACCCGCGCGTGCTCAACGTGTTCATCACGCCGTTCGGATCGTTCAGCGGCACCGGCAGCGGCGTCGTTCCAGTCACCAAGCTCGGCACCTTCTACGTGACCGGCTGGACAGCGAGCGGCTCCGGTTTCAAGAACCCGTGTGAGGGCAACGGCGACGACCCGGTCCCGGGAGGGGACGCCGGGAACATCGTCGGCCATTTCATCAAATACATCTTCGGACTCAACGACGGCGGCGGGGGCACGGAATTGTGCGACTTCGACAGCTTCGGAAGCTGCATTGCCGTCCTGACGGAATAGAGGGAGGTCACCAATGCAATACGCACAAAAACTGCTGTCGACCCGGGGAGGGACGGTCGCCCTCGGGGGAGTCGCCGCCCTGCTCGCAGCGTTCGTGCTGCTCCTGTACCTGAACCAGTATCGGAGCAGCGTCACGGCTGACAGTGAGCCCGTCACTGTGCTCGTCGCGCGAACCCTCATCGAGAAGGGGATGCCCGGCGACGTCGTGGGGCTCAACAAACTCTTCGACTCCGACGAGGCGCCGAAGAGCCAGGTGAAGGACGGTGCGATCACCGATCCGTCCACGCTCCGCGGACGCATTGCGCTCGAGGACATCTATCCCGGCCAGCAGCTGACGGTCGCCGACTTCGGTATGACGACCGACGCGATCGGCACCAAGCTCGCCGGCAAGAGTCGCGCAATCTCCGTGCCGATCGACTCGGCTCGCGGCATGGTCGGAAACGTCGAACCGGGCGACCGGGTCGACGTGTTCGCCGGCTTCAACGTCCTCGGGAACGGGGTCGGAGGTCAGGGGCGGCCCGTCATCAAGGTGATGAAGCAGAACGCACTCGTTCTCGATGCCCCTGCCCAGACCAGAGCGGGCGTCGGCACGGCGAACCAGATGGCGAACGTCGTCCTTCGCGTGAACCGTGACGAGGCGGCGGAGATCGCGTGGGCGGTCGACAACGGCAAGGTCTGGCTGGTCTTGCGGCCGCGGGCGGGCGCACCCCCGACCAGGCCGGGTGTTGTCACCGCCGAGAGCGTGCTGACAGGCGTCAAGCCCGTGATCGTCTACGGCCAGGTGCGGAAGCTCCTGAGAGGCCAATGATGAACGAGCGCGTCAAGACACTCGTCGCGCTCGACGGAGGCGTCGACCGCGAGACCGTCCAGGCGGCTCTGCCCGAGGGATCGGACATCCAGGTCGTCGCACTCGTCGACGGCCTGGAGGAGAGCTGGACGGCCCTCCAGGAGACGGCTATCGATCTCGTCGTGATCGCCTGCGGCGGCTATTCCGAGCGCGCGCTCGTCTTCATCGACGGCGCCGTGAAACAGCGGACCGACCGTCCCGTGGTGGTGCTCTGTGAGAGCTCGCCGAACGGGTTCGTCCGCCGCGTCTTCGAGGCCGGGGCGGACGACATCATCACGTTGCCCGAGACTCCCGGGAACGTCCTGTTCACGCTGGAGAAGGCAGTCGCGCGGAAGCAGGGTGCGTCGGTGGCGACAGGGGTCGCGCTGGCGCCGATGATCTGCGTGCTCGGCCCCAAGGGGGGCACAGGCAAGACGCTCACCACCTGCAATCTCGGCGTCAGCTTGGCGCAAGAGGGTCACAAGGTCGTGATCGTCGACCTCGACCTGCAGTTCGGCGACGTCGGACTGGCGTTGGGGCTCGCCCCCGAGCGGACGGTCTACGACCTGCTCAAGGCCGGCGGTTCGCTCGACGCCGAGAAGATCGACGGCTACCTGGTAGCGCATCCTTCCGGCGTCCGCGTGCTCATGGCGCCAACCCGGCCCGACCAGGCGGGTGCGATCACGGTCGAGTTCCTGCGCGACGTCTACGCCTCGCTCCGCTCGGCGAACGACTTCGTCATCGTGGACACGCCGCCCGGATTCACGCCCGAGGTCATCGCGTCAATCGACAGCTCGTCGCACGTCTGCATGGTCGGGATGCTCGACTCGCTGTCCCTGAAGAACACGAAGCTCGGGCTCGAGACGCTCGAGTTGATGGGGTACGACCGGGGCCGCGTCAACGTGATCCTGAATCGCGCGGACAGCCGGGTCGGGATCACGCAGGACGAGGTCGTCGCGATCATCGGAACGTCGCCCGACATCATGGTGCCGAGCGACCGGGACATCCCTTGCTCTGTGAACGAGGGGACTCCGGTCGTAGCGACCAGAAGCCGCTCGGCAGCTGCGCACGCGTTCCGCTCGCTCGCCGAGATGTACCTCGTCAGCGAAGCGGCCGCGTCCACGAACGGCGGCAAGCGCAGCGGCCTGCTGAGGAGGAAGCGGTAATGGATCTTCAGGAACGGCTGTCTGCAGCGCGGCCGGCAGCCCCCGTTTCTCGCGGGGCGGATCCGTTCTCCGAGCTGAAGAATCGGATTCATCTCGCCGTGATCGGTGAGCTCGGTCCGCAGCTCTTCAACACGAGCATGGACCCCAACGGGCTGCGCGAGCGCGTGACGGCCGACATCAAGCTGCAACTCGGCCAAGAGGCGGGGCTGTCGAGGGACGACCGCGACCTGCTCGCGTCCGAGATCGCGGACGACATCCTCGGCCACGGCCCCCTCGAGCGGTTGCTCGCGGACGACAGCGTCACGGAGATCATGGTCAACGGGCCGTTCGAGGTGTGGGTCGAGCGTCAGGGGCGTCTCTACGAGACAACGGTCCGCTTCAACGACGAGTCCCACCTGCGCCGGATCATCAACAAGATCGTGGCGCAGGTCGGCCGGCGGATCGACGAGACGACACCGCTTGTCGATGCCCGCCTTCCCGACGGAAGCCGCGTCAACGCCGTAATCCCACCGCTGTCGCTGAGCGGGCCGATCGTCACGATCCGCAAGTTCAGCAAGAAGCGGCTGACGATGGACGACATGATCAAGCTCGGGACGCTGAACACCGAGACGGTCGAGTTCCTGCAGCGCTGCATCCACGCCGAGCTCAACATCCTGATCTCCGGCGGCACAGGGTCTGGGAAGACGACGCTGCTGAACGCCCTCTCGACGGCGATCCCCGACTCCGACCGGATCGTCACGATCGAAGACGCAGCCGAGCTGCGGCTGAACCAGCGCCATGTGCTGCGGCTCGAGTCGCGGCCGAAGAACATCGAGGGCCAGGGCGAGATTCCGATCCGGACGCTCGTCCGAAACTCGCTGCGCATGCGCCCCGACCGCATCATCGTCGGCGAAGTCCGCGGCGCGGAGGCACTGGACATGCTCCAGGCGATGAACACGGGCCACGACGGCTCGCTGAGCACGATCCACGCGAACGCGCCTCGTGACGCACTGGCCCGGATCGAGACGATGGTGCTGATGACGGGCTACGACTTGCCCGTTCGGGCGATCCGAGGGCAGGTCGCCGCGGCGCTGGACATGATCGTCCATCTCGAGCGACTCGAAGACGGATCCCGCCGAGTCACCGCGATCAGCGAGGTGCAGCGGATGGAATCGGACGTGATCACGATGCAGGACATCTTCGAGTTCAAGGTCGAGCGGGTGACGGCCGACCGCATCGTGATCGGCGCCTGCCACCCGACCGGCCTGCGTCCGTCCTTCCTGCACAAGTTCGAGAAGCGGGGCATCGTCCTCCCGGTCAGTCTCTTCAGCGGAAACGGGTCGTCGTCGGCGCCCGATTTCGGCCGAACGGTGGACCGATGAGAATGCGACTCAGGCACGCGCTCCCGGCCATCGCAGCGGTCGCGCTCGTCTGGCTCGCACCCTCGGCGACGGCAGGCGAGCAGATTCGCCTCGTCGAGGCAGGCCGAGCCGAGTTCCCGAAACGCAGCTTCGTGCTCACGCTGCCCGCGAAGAGGTCGCTCGGGGAACGCGATGTGCAGGTGCTCGAGAACGGCGAGCGTGTTGCCGACCTCTCCGTGACGCCGGCGGGCTCCACCTCGGAAGACTCCGGGGTCGTCCTCGTCATCGACGCGAGCAAGAGCATGCGCGGACACGCGATCCGGGATGCGATGGCGGCTGCCCGCGTCTTCGCCGAACGCCGGCCTCCGAACCAGCACATGGGGGTCGTGGCGTTCAACCGTCGCGCGTCTGTGCTCCTGCCCTTGACGACGGACGACCGGGCGATCAACGAGGCGCTTGCTAATCCACCGGTCCTCGCAAACGGCACCCACCTCTACGACGGCGTCGACACGGCAGTGGCACTCCTCGACGAGACGGACGTCTCGCTTGGCACGGTCATCGTGCTCTCCGACGGTGCCGACACCGGGAGCAGGGCAAGTGCCGCGACTGTTGCGGCCGACGCGCGCGACGCCCGCGTTCGCGTGTTCACGGTCGGGATTCAATCGGCGCAGTTCACGGCCGCGCCGCTCAGGACGCTCGGTGCCCAGACCTCGGGGGCCTATGCGGAAGCGACGTCGACGGCGGAGCTCGCGCGGATCTACAGCGAGCTCGGGACACGGCTCGCGAACGAGTACGTCCTTACCTACCGGTCCAAGGTAGGCCCGAACCGAAGCGTCCTCGTGTCGGTTCGGGTGACCGGTGTGCGCGGACTCGCGGTCAGCGGCTACAAGACGCCGCGGGCACGAGATGCAGCAGCCGGGCCGTACCACCACTCGGCGCTCGACCGGGTTCTGCAGTCGCCGCTCACGATGCTGCTGGTCGCGCTGACGATCGCCGGCCTCCTGGCGTTCACCGTTTTCTCGCTGTTGGTACCCCGTCGGCGCACGCTGCGCGCGCGAATGGCCGAGTTCGTATCGCTTCGAACTCCGAGGACCGGCGCCGACGAGGCGCAGGGGCGGATTGGGAGCCGCGTATTGGTGGGCGCGGAGCGCTCGCTGGAGGCGACGAGGTGGTGGACTCGGTTCAAGGAGACGCTCGAGCTGGCCGAGATTCGGATGTCGGCCTCCCGGATCGCACTGTGGACACTCGCGGCCACGCTGCTCGCAATGTGGCTCCTGGCTGTCATCGGCGGCTCCCCGGTCTTTGCCCTCGTCGGGCTCGCGGTCCCACTGGTCGTCCGCTCGGTGATCTATCGAAAGCTGGAGCGCAGGCGGAAGCTCTTCGCCGAGCAACTGCCGGACAACCTCCAGGTGCTTGCGTCGGCACTCCGAGCCGGCCACAGCTTGGTGGGCGCGCTGTCCGTCGTCATCGACGATGCCGACGATCCGTCGCGAACCGAGTTCCGCCGGGTGGTCGCGGACGAGCAACTCGGCGTTCCGCTCGAGGACGCGATCCGGTCCGTCGTGAGGCGGATGGACAACGAGGACCTCGAGCAAGTCGCGCTCGTAGCCGCGCTCCAGCGCCGGACCGGCGGCAACATGGCCGAGGTCCTCGAGCGCGTCACCGAGACGGTTCGCGAGCGCTTCGAGCTCCGGCGGATGATCCAAACGCTGACCGCCCAAGGCCGGATGTCGCGCTGGATCGTCACGGCGCTCCCCATCGTGCTACTGCTCGCGATCTCGGCGCTGAACCCGGGCTACACCAATCCGCTCTTGACGACGACCGCGGGCCGGCTCCTCCTCCTGTTCGCCGGGCTGATGCTCGTCGCGGGCTCTTTGGTCATCAAAAAAATCGTGAACATCAAGGTCTAGGAGGCGTCGTGTTGCTGCTACTTCTCACGGGTCTGACGCTCGCCGGCGCCTCAGTTGCGCTCATGGCGCGCGGCGCCATCATGCCCAGGCTCAGGGCGTCCGAAACACTCGGCCGCATCGATTCGTACGGGTTCACGTCGAAACAGCCGGACGACGTCGGCCCGAGCGCAGCGCGGAACGCCCTTGACGGAGTCGCAACAAGCCTGGGTGGTATCGCCGGCCGCTTCGCCGGGTTCCGCGAAGCATCGCTCCGGCGGTCGCTGGTTGCAGCGGGCATCTACGGGCTGACACCTCGCAAGTTCCTCGGCTACCGGATTCTCTGCGCCGTCACGGCCCCTGCAGCATGGCTCTGGCTGGCATCCACGGCGGGGTACTCGGGGCTGTTCGCCGTCGCGGGAGCCGCATTTGCGCTCGTGGCGGGCTGGACGGCCCCGATGACGATCGTGAGACGCCGCGCGCGAGACCGATCCCAGGAGATCGACTACGAGCTTCCGAACCTCATCGACCTGCTCGTCGTGACCGTCGAGTCGGGCCTCGGGTTCACCGGATCGCTCCAGCTGGCGGCCGAACGGTTCTCCGGCGCACTCGGCGACGAGCTGCGGCTAACGCTTCAGGAGCAGAGCATGGGGCTCTCGACCAACGAGGCGCTCAGGAACCTCCTTGACCGCTGCGACACGCCGCTGATGCGGTCGTTTGTCCGTTCCGTCCTCCAGGGAGAGACGCTCGGCGTCTCGATTGGCCAGATCATGCGCGATCTCGCGGTCGACATGCGCAAGCGACGGCGTCAGGCGGCCGAGGAGCGCGCGCAGAAGGCGCCGATCAAGCTGCTGTTCCCGCTCGTCTTTCTGATCTTCCCTGCGATGTTCGTGGTCCTCCTGGGCCCTGCTGTCTTCTCGTTCTCAAAAGCATTCGGAGGTTGACCGATGACTCGATTCCTCGTAGCCGCGATCTTCGCCGTTCTCGCAGCGGCCAGCAGTCTGGCGGCGTTCGAGGCGTTGGGTGACGCGATCGCGGACCAATCGCTGCACGCCTGGAGCATCGCGGGCTTCGTCGTCATGCGCACTGCGGTGCTCTGCGCCGTGAGCGTCTGCGTCTTCGCGCGCAACGAGCCGCGGCGACACTCGCGCAACCCGGTTGCGTTTGTCGCCTGCGCAGCGGCGCTCACCGCCGTGCCGCTGCTCGAGAAGCCTTCGGCGGAGGCCTCGACCTGGCTCGTAATCGCGGGTGATCTCGTCGCGCTCGCTGCTTGGGCCTGGCTGCTCGTCTCTTTCGTGACGCTCGGGCGCTGCTTCGGGCTGCTCCCGGAGGCTCGCGGCCTGGTCACCCGGGGGCCATACCGCCTCGTGCGCCACCCCGTCTACCTCGGCGAGTTCGCCGGAGTGGCGGGTCTGCTGCTCGCCTCGCTCTCCGGGCGCAACCTGCTGCTCGCCACGGTGTTCGTGGCGGCGCAAGCCGTGCGCATGCGCCTCGAGGAGCAAGCCCTCGGCGAGGCGTTCGCCGAGTACAGCGCCTACGCGTCCCGCACTCCCCGCCTCGTCCCACGACTGCGGTTCACGGGGCGGTCAGCTGCCGTTGCCGGCGGCTTGCTCGCGGCCACGCTGATCGCGTGCCCGGTCGGGGCGACGGCGGCGAAGGCGTCGGTCAAGACACCTTCGCTCGTCGCGCCCGCCTCCGGAGTCCGTACAGACGGGGTGCCCTGGTTCGGTTGGTCGCCGGTCGCCGGGGCCGAAAAATATGAGTTCCAAATCGCCGCCGATGCGGGCATGAACGCGCCGGTGCTCGGACCCGGCTACGACCGCTTCTTCACGAAGAACACGCGGGCGACGCTCAGGCAGTCGCTGCCGGACAGGACGTACTGGTGGCGCGTCAGGGCGGCGACGAAGAAGGGCGACGTCTCGAGCTGGAGCGCGCCGCGGGCATTCACGAAGGTTCTGTCTGCACCGCACCCACGAGCACCAACGGGAGGGACGGCGGTCGTCTATCCGGCATCGCCGCTGAAGCTCGAGTGGTCGCCCGTCGACCGCGCCGTGAAATATCTCGTCACGCTTGCAGCCGACCCGCGCCTCGGGACGGTCATCGGCGGCAAGCCGGTCGAGACGTACGCGACCGCATTCACGCGGCCCGGGGTGCTCCCCTCGGGGACCTACTACTGGGGGGTGACACCGGTCGACGCGCAGGGCAATCCAGGCACTCCTTCGCCCGTCGCCTCCTTCGTGTGGGCCTGGCCATCGAGGACGAATGTCCGTATCAACGATCTCGTCGCGGCGCCGGAGGTCTTCGACCCGCAGTTCGCCTGGGATTGGGTCGACGGCGCCGCACGCTACGAGGTAGAGGTCAATGGCTCCCAGGACTTTGCGCCCGGCTCGAAGGTGTGCTGCGCCGGAACGACGATCGGCACGAGCTACTCGCCGACGATCCTCCTCAAGGACAACCGCTATTACTGGCGGATCCGCGCAATCGACGTCGATGGAAATCCGGGCGAGTGGAACGAGGGGCCCGTGTTCGACAAGCGCTTCGACAAGGTGCCGCCCGTGGCCGACCTGAGCATCAAGAATCTCCGCATGCGCGATAACCTCGCCGACCCCGGCACCGACCTCGACCCCGGAACGCCGGATTCGTACGAGACCCGGATTCCGATGATTACGTGGGATCCCGTCCCGGGCGCCTCCAGCTACCAGGTCGAGGTCACGATCGACTGCAACTGGGGCGCCACGCTCAGTCACTGGATCGTGAACACGTCCGTCAGCGCGTGGACGCCGCTCGGCTCCGGCTGGAACGGCCAGAAGCCGTATCAAGACCCAATGGCCGTCTCGACCGACTTCGATTCACTGGTGACGGGCAGGTCGTACTGTGCGCGTGTCCGTGCACGCAGCAACCGTGACGCTGCTGGTGGCGACGTCTACGGCGATTACACCTACGTCGTCAACGGCCGCGGCAAAGCGACATCGGGGCCTGAGCCCGCATTCACATGGCTAGGGGTTCCCACCGGGGGATCGTGCACTGGATCGTGCAACCTCGGCTACCTCGGCCCGGGCGACTACCTGACGCCCACCACGGGGACGCTGTCGCCTCGCACGCCGTACTTCACGTGGAAGCCACTTGCCGGCAAGGCGAGCTACTTCGTGCTGGTGGCGAAGGACGCGCAGTTCAGCAACCTCGTCGACTACGCATTCACCCAACTCCCGGTGTACTCGCCGAGAAGCTTGTTCCGTCCGACGACGTATCCGGACGAGACAACATCGTATTACTGGGCGGTCTTGCCGGCTACCGCGGCGAACGGCGGTTTCCCCGCCGAGAACCCTCTGCTCGCGGCGGCGCAGACGTTCGAGAAGCGGTCGACGCCGCCAGGCCGGCTCGAGCCGGCACCGGGCGCCGACATCATGGGCCACCCAACCTTCCGCTGGACCTCGGTCGAAGGCGCCCGCCGCTATCGCGTCCAGGTGTCGCACGATGACCGCTTTGCAACGCTGCTCGAAGACATCGTCACCAACTCGACCGCGTATACGAGCAACACGACCTACCCGGCCGACACCGTGCTCTACTGGCGCGTCCGCGCGGACGACGAGAACCTCATCGGTCTAACCTGGTCGACGACCGGCACGTTCCAGAAGCGGCTGGAAACGGCGCGCCCGAGCCCGATCAATCCCACCCGCGGCGACTACATTCCGACCTGGACGTGGGACCCGGTCCCGGGCGCAGTGTCGTACGACGTCCACGTCGACCTGCCCGACGGTTCTCAGCGCGACCTGACCGGTATGCGGACGGCGGCCCTGACACCGATCGTGATGTACGGGACTGGTGTCTTCCGCTGGAAGGTCCGGGCGAACTTCCCTCGTCAGCCGTTCGGGACGGTTCCTGGTCCCTACTCCGGGACGCACGTCTTTACGCGCACGATCGCGGAGCCGACCGGCGTGCGCTCCGACGGCGCGAGGAAGTATCCGTTGCTCCTGTGGGATCCGAAGCCGGGTCCCAAGAGCTACCAGGTTCAGATCTCGACGAGGGCGGACTTTGCCCAGCTCGTCGAAAGCGTTGCAACCGACAACACCAATCACGCTCCACAGCTCCGTCACTCGGCGTACGCCGGTGACGACCCGCTCTACTGGCGTGTGGCCGCTGTCGACGAAGGCCGGAACGTCGGCGACTGGAGCCCGACGCAGCGGATCGGCGTCGTCAGGCGCATGCGTGTCACCGCACGTGGAACGCCGAAACGGATGCGGACTCGGCCGATCGTCGTCACGGTGCGAAGCGGCGGGAATCGCCCGCTCACGAAGGTGACCGTTCGAGTCTCGGGAGCAGGCGTGCGGACGATGGTGCGCCGCACGAATCGGCGCGGTGTCGTCACATTCCGGATCCGCCCGCGGCTCCGTGGGTCGGTCGTGTTCCGCGCGACCAAGAGCGGCTACGGGTCCGCGACGCTGCGCCTGCGGGTCCGGTAGGGACTTGCGCGCGGGCCCGCGGAGAGGCGGGCCCGCGC
>JBOHAU010000159.1:0-36564 GCA_050698015.1 Gaiellaceae bacterium | reverse complement strand
GTCCGCGTCGGCTCGGCCTCGGTTCACGACTACATCAGCGTGCTCGGACCAGTCGGCTAGGCGAACGAAGAAGGCATAGCGGAGGTCCTGAGGTTCCTCATAGCAGCGCTCGCGTTCGCCCCTGAGGCGTAACGGGACGTCCGCGCAGGCCTCGCTTCGATCGGGACGAGGCGTCGCCCACCACGCGCAGGTCGGTCTCGGCCAGGAACTGGACGACGAAGCCCTTGAGCTGACTGTCGGAGGCGATGGAGGGTGAGCGTTCGGCCCCGTGCGACCGCGCACGAAGTCCTAATCGTCGAAGCTGCTCGGGACGGCCGATGTTCGCTCGCCTGCGGGGCAGACCGCTCTCGTTCAGCCCGAGTGACAACTCGTCACGGGGAAGGTCAAGATCAAGGACGAGGCCCGTGCGACGTCACCCGGAACACGTTCTCGCGACACGGCTGTGAATGCTGTCTGCGACGTCTGCGGTGAACCGCGTGCGCGAGGCGAGCGACGGCGGCTCGTCTGGGACAGCGGGCCCGACGGAGACCTCGTGCTGGCCGACCTGTGTGCCCGCTGCGCGGACGAATCCGACCGCCTACTTGCGAGGTACAACGGGCGCCAGTCGGCCGCTCTCCTGTTGGGCGCGCCGGCCGTCGATGCTGGTCGTGGGTTGACGCGCAGCTCCGGTGAGACCTTCACTACTGCGAAGCAGTGGGCAACGCGCCGATCTGCCGAAGTAGCGCAATCCCGTCCCAGCTGCCCCAGCCCTCGGCGAACCGTCCTTGCTCGTCGAAGCGATCGATCGAGATCCCGCTGACCTCGAGACGTCGGTGCGTTGCGGGCACTCCCATCAAGGTGCCTTGGTGGGTGCCAGTGGCCATCCACCTCGTGGTCACCGTCGAGCCCTCGGCATATTGGTTTTCGATCTCGACGTGCAGATCTGGGATCGCGGCGCGAAAGATTTCGATGAACTGTCGCGCCCCGTCGAGACCGCTCGTGCCCGTCTGCGCGGCAGCGTCGTGATCCTGATACTCGGGCGAGAACAGGTCATCGATTACCGATAGGTCGCCCCGATTCCAGCCTCGGTCGTAGAACTCCTGGACGGCCGCTTTCAGCGTCTCGCTCATCTCGCCGATCCCTCGGTCGACAGCAAGCCATCCTAACCGGCTGCAGGCCGCCACCCGACTCGGCGTCGAGTTGGCCCGTCTCTCGGCATCGGAGGAGAGGGATGGTCGCAGGACAGCGGCCATCCTCTCTGGGCCGTCCACGATCGCCCTCGACGCTTGAATGGTTCGTTAGGGCGTGCCCCACCACGAGCGCTGCCAGGTGATCGAAGCGAGCGTCGCCTGGCCGGCGCGGTTCGGGTGGAAGTAGTCGAGGCTGCTCACCTGGCTCGCGGCGAAGGGGTAGTTGAAAACGGCGAATTCGTCGAAGCGGCAGATCGCCGCGTACTGACCGCAGACGTCCGCAAGCACCTGGTTGAACGCCCGTTCCCGGGCCAGCACCGCCTGGCGATCCTGCTCCGAGTTGAAGGGTGAAAGCATCGACTGACAGATCTGAGCGACGGCCCAGACCAGCTGCGCGGCGGCGTTGGTGCGAAGCACCTCCCACAGTCGGTAGACGTTGGGGATGCTGCTCACGAACACGTGGGAGCCGACAGGCAACCCCGAAGCGAGGATGCCCATCGCAGCGGCGAACTGGGCCCGAAAGTCGGTCACGCTCGTCATCGTCGACGGCGAGCTCGTGCAGACGTCGTTGGCGCCCATCAAGATCGTGACGTAGCGGGCCTGCTGGGCGACCGCGGTCTGCGCCTGCGCAGCTGCGTCACGCATACGGGCTCCGGCCCGGGCGTCGTTGTAGTTGCGCCCGGAGATACCCGGGTTCAGCGCGCGGATCCGCTCGTAGTGGCTTCGAATTCCATCCAGCGCGCCGCCGCCGGTGCTCCACGACTGGGGCGGGTGGTCGCCGTACCAACAGCAGACGTCCGTGGCGCGGGTGATCGAGTCCCCGATCCCGGCGATGCTGTTCGGAAGCGCCGGTGCGGGAGAGGCCGCAGGCGCAAGGAGGAGAAAGACCGCAACAACATGAATGGCGAGCAGCGTTCGCATCCGCTTCGGCCCCTTTCGTTCGCTCGGTACGGGCCTCGTCTTCCCAGGCCCCGTCAATCTCACACCTACCGCAGTGCGCGAATCGCCCGCAGCGCGCGATCGACGTCGGCTGGTGTGTTCAAGAGCCCAGGAGCGAGCCGCGCGTAGGGCGGGTTGTAGGGCGTCACCGTCGCGATGATCCGGCGCCGGCGCAGCGCCTCGACGACCGCGTCAGGGCTCAGCCGGTCGACGGCGAAGCAGACTAGCCCGGCGGAGATCGCATCCGACCGCGGGGTGACCAAGGTCACGTGGGACATCGATGCAAGCCCCGCCTTCAACCGCCGGTTCAGCGCGTGGATCCGCTGCTCGACCCGCCGCTTGCCGATGCGCATGTGGAAGCGAAAGGCCTCGGCGAGCGCCCAGCGATGCTCGAAGGAATGGAAGCCGCCCGGCGTCATCTCCGCGCCCTGCGTCGCGGTGCCGGAGAAGGATGGGATGGTGGCGCTGATCGAGTCCCAACGAGTCGTCCGGCCCCAGACAAAGCCCGTCCCGCGAGGCCCGAAGAGCCACTTGTGGCAGCCGGCCACGAGGAAGTCACAGCCGAGCGAGCCGACCGAGGCGCTCTCGACGCCGAGTCCGTGGACGCCGTCGACGCAGAGGAGGATTCCGGCGCGACGCTGACCGAGAGCGCGTGCGATGCGCGCCAGCGGCAGCTTGACGCCCGTGCTCGAGTGGACCCAGGTGAGCGCGATCACGCGCGTGCGCGGACCGACCGCGGCGACGAGCGAGGAGACGATCTCGTCCGCGCTCGCACGCGCAGCGTTGCGGTAGAGGGTCACACGACGAACCGATGCTCCCGTCCGAGCGGCCTTGAGTCGCAGCGCCTCGTGGGTGGCGAAGAAGTCGTGCGTCGTCGTCAAGACCTCGTCGCCCGAGCGCAGCTCGAGCCCGTTGTAGAGGAGGCCGAGGCCCATCGTGGTCGAGTCGGTGAGCGCGATGTCGGACGGGCGAGCGCGGAGGTAGGCGCCCGCCGCACGAAGCACGTCCGCCTCCAACGCCGGCCCACGCTCGTGGAGGTAGTGGACGGGATTCGTGTCAAGACCGCGCCGGTGCCGCGCGATCGCCCGCCGCACTGGCGCAGGGTGGGATGCCAGCAGGAGCCCGCCCAGGTGCGTCCAGCCGGGCGCGAGGCGGAACTGACGACGGACCGCCGCCCAGTCCAGGGCGGCGTCGGCTTCCGGCGCGGCGGCGACCTCCTCGAGATCGAGGAAGGCCCCGCCGAGGGCGAGCGCCGCCCCGGTGCGGACGAGCAGTTGTCGGCGATCAAGCGTCAAAGGTCACCCTTGCTATCCTCCAAACACCACATTTCACCGTTTCGGAGAAATGGGCGCGCGGCGCCCATTTTTTGTAGAGAGGGCCGCCATGACCAATGTGTATGACAAGGAGAAGACGCTCTTCCGCGAGATCGCGCCGCAAGTCGAGACCGCGATCCCGGGCGTCGAGGTACTCGCACTCGAGCTCTCAGGGCCCGAGCGCTTCACCGTGTACATCGACCATCCGCAGCGCGTCGACCACGACCTCTGCGCGCGCGTCACCGACGTGCTCCGGTCGTACCTGCGCGAATACACCGTGGACGTGTCCTCTCCGGGCGTGCAGCGCCCGTTGCGCACGCCGGCCCACTTCGAGCGGGCTGTAGGCCGCCAGGTCTCGCTCCGCACGTCGGAGGACATCGAAGGACGAAAGCGCTTCAAGGGACAGGTCGTCGGAACGAACCCGGCCGGAATCCGGGTGGCAACCGACGGCGCCGAGTACGAGATTCCGTACGAGACGATCGTGCGGGGCAACCTGATCGAGGAGAGTGTGAGATGAGCCGCGAGATCATCGAGGCGGTCCGTGAGCTGGAGCGTGAGAGGAACCTCGAGAGCGGGATCCTCGTCGAGGCACTGGCCGACGGGTTGCTCGCCGCCTACAAGAAGACGCCGGGTGCCTACCGGCACGCGACGGTCGAGATCGACGACGCCGGTGACTTCCGCGTCTTCGCGATCCACATGCCCGAAGACATCGAGGAACGTCTGCTCGAAGAGGCGCGCGAGCGCGCTCTCGACGAGCTCGAGAAGATCGAGGAGGAGACGGGCGAGAAGCAGCACACGCTGATCACCGACGACGACCTCGAGATCGACTGGTCTCAGGTCCCGGCCGATCAGGTGCGCCGCGAAGACGTCACCCCGGAGAACTTCGGCCGCATCGCCGCGCAGACCGCGAAGCAGGTGATCCAGCAGCGGATCCGCGAGGCGGAGCGTCAAATCATGTACGAGGAGTACGTCGACCGCGTCACCGAGGTCGTGACGGGCATCGTCCAGCAGGCCGGTGACCGGAACAACATCCTCGTCGACCTCGGCAAGGTCGAGGCGCTGCTTCCGCGCTCCGAGCAGGTCGACGGCGAGCGCTACGAGCAGGGCAGCCGGATCAAGGCCGTGATCACCGAGGTCCGGTCGGGCACGAAGGGACCACAGGTGATCCTCTCCCGACGCGATCCGGAGCTGATCAAGACCCTCTTCGAGCTCGAGGTTCCCGAGATCGCCGACGGCCTCGTCGAGATCCGCGGCGTCGCCCGCGAGCCTGGGTACCGCTCGAAGATCGCAGTCGTGTCGCACGCCCAAGGCGTCGATCCCGTCGGCGCCTGCGTCGGCCCGCGGGGTTCCCGCGTTCGGATGGTCGTCTCGGAGCTGCGCGGCGAGAAGATCGACATCATCCCGTGGAACACGGAGCCGGGGCGCTTCCTCGCGAAGGCACTCTCGCCGGCGCGCGTCCGTGAGGTCTACATCGACGACGAGACCAAGGAAGCGACGGTCATCGTCCCCGAGGACCAGCTGGCACTCGCGATCGGCAAGGAGGGCTTGAACGCCCGCCTCGCCGCGCGCCTCACTGGCTGGAAGGTGGACATCCAGTCCGAGGCTGAGTTCGCCCAGGCCGAGGCCGAGGCGGCCTTTGCCGGCGGCGAGGAAGGCGAGGACTTCTCCGGCCGCTGCGCCGCGATCCTCTCCAACGGCAAGCGGTGCCCGAACGCGGCCCTGCCCGGAACGCGGTTCTGCGGCATCCCGGCGCACGCGGCGCTCGCCGAGCGCGAGGCCCGCGGTGAGACGGTCGAAGAGGCGGTCCCGATCGCGGGCACGGAGCCCGAGGAGGAGCCGGAGGCGGAGGCGATCGAGGCGTCGGTCGTGCCTGAGCCCGCCGAAACGCCGGGCCCCGAGCCTTCGCCGGTGCCCGCTCCCGAGCCGAGCCCCGCGATGCCGGAGCCGGCCCCGGCTGAGATCCCGAGCCCCGAGCCCGCGGAGATTCCCTCGCCGGAGCCGGCGGAGGTGCCGCCGTCCCCCGCCGTGGAGGAGGAGCAGCAGCTGGCCGCTCACACAGGCACCGAGGAGAGGGGCGAGCAAAGCTCTGCGTGAGCAGGCTCGTGCGGTCCGAACGTGCGTGGGCTGCGGCCGGAAGGCACCGAAGGACGAGTTCCTGCGCTTCGTCGCGCGAGACGGGGCTCTCACGCTCGGGCCCGACGAACCGGGTCGCGGCGCCTACACCTGTCCGCGGCTGGCGTGTTTCGAGCGCGCAGCCTCGAAGAATGCCTTCAATCGGGCGCTCAGAGAGACCGTCCGGGTCGATTCTGAGCTCTCACGTATCTACACTGACCACTGAACAACATGGCTGATCAAGGGAAAAAGCGTCCGATTCGTCCCCGTCAGGCGCCCTCCGGGCGCCGGAAGCGCCGCGTGGTCATCGACTCGCAGGCCAACCGGCCGCGCCCCGACGCGCGCCAGGCCCGTGATCGCGCCGACACGAGGCCGAAGCAGCCGCGCGAGGTCGTCCAGCCCACTGGTCCGGTCACGGTCCAGTCGGGGGTCACGGTCAAGGAGCTCTCGCAGGCGCTCGGCAAGCCGGTCGCCGAGATCATCAAGATCATGATGGGGCTCGGGGAGATGGTCACCATCACCCAGTCGCTGTCCGACGAGGCCGTCCAGCTGATCGCATCCGAGTTCAAGCGCGAGGTGACGATCAAGCACGCCGCCGAGGAGGACGAGGAGCCCGAGTCGTACGACGATCCGGAGGACGTGCTCAAGCCGCGTCCGCCGGTGGTCACGATCATGGGCCACGTCGACCACGGAAAGACGACCCTGCTCGACGCGATCCGCCAGTCGGCCGTCGTCGAGACCGAGGCCGGCGGCATCACGCAGCACATCGGCGCCTACCAGGTCGAGCACGACGGCCGGAAGCTGACATTCCTCGACACCCCCGGCCATGAGGCCTTCACTGCGATGCGCGCCCGAGGCGCGAAGGTGACGGACATCGCCGTCCTGGTCGTCGCCGCCGACGACGGCGTCATGCCCCAGACGAAGGAGTCGATCTCGCATGCCCGAGCGGCCGAGGTCCCCATCGTCGTCGCCGTCAACAAGATCGACGTTCCCGACGCAGACCCGAACCGCGTGCGCGGCGACCTCGCCGGTGAGGGACTCCAGCCGGAAGAGTGGGGCGGGACGACGCAGTTCTCGGAGGTCTCGGCGAAGCAGCAGCAGAATCTCGACGACCTGCTCGAGAAGGTGATCCTGGTCGCCGATGCCGAGCTCGAGCTGAAGGCGAACCCGGAGGCGGAGGCCTCCGGTCCGATCATCGAGTCCCGGCTGGACGTCGGCCGCGGCCCGGTTGCCACGGTGCTCGTTCAGCGCGGGACGCTCAAGGTCGGAGACGCGCTCGTCGCCGGCGATTCCTGGGGACGAGTGCGCGCGCTCTACGACTTCCGCGGCGAGAAGCTCGAGTCGGCCGGTCCCGGCGATCCCGTCGAGATCCTCGGCTTCGACCATCCGCCGCCTGCCGGCGAGATGGCCCGCGTGGTCGAGAACGAGCGTGCCGCGCGGCACCTGGCGCAGAATCGTGGCGAGCGGCTCCGGCGCGAGCAGCTGGCCGCGGCCGGCGCAGGCGTCTCGCTCGAAAAGCTCTTCGCCCGGATGCAGGAAGGCGCCGTCCAGGACCTCAACATCGTCCTCAAGGGCGACGTCGACGGCTCCGTCGAGGCTGCCGTCTCCGAGCTCCAGAAGATCCAGCACCCCGAGGTCGGCGTGCGCGTGATTCACCAGGGCGTCGGCGGCATCACCGAAGGCGATGTGAACCTCGCCGCGGCCTCGAACGCGCTCGTCGTCGGCTTCAACGTCCGCCCGAACGCAGAGGCGCGTGCCCTTGCGGAGCGCGAGGACGTCGAGATCCGAACCTACCGCGTCATCTACCGCCTGACCGAGGACATCGAGCAGGCCCTCGTCGGCATGCTCGCCCCGGTTACCACTGAAGAGACGCTCGGCGAGGCCGAGGTGCGCCAGCTCTTCCGCGTCTCCCGCCTGGGGACGATCGCCGGCTCCTACGTCACGAGCGGGACGGTGCGCCGCAACGCCCAGGTTCGTGTGATTCGCGACGGCACGGTCATCTACGAGACGACGATCGCGCAGCTCAAGCGCTTCAAGGACGACGTCCGCGAGGTCGAGGAGGGCTTCGAGTGCGGCATCCTTCTCCAGGGCTTCAACGACGTGAAGGAAGGCGACGTGCTCGAGGTCTTCGAGACCAAGCAGGTTGATCGCACTGATCTCAGCACCCCCGCGCCGACGCCGGAGCCGGCTGGCGCGACCACAAGCGAATAGCGCCGCATGGCCGCCGGCTATGTCGGCATCCTGACGGTCGAGCTGCACTTTCCCGAGGCCGGGTCGCTCAAGGGCAAGCGCAAGTACGTGAAGTCGGCGAAGGCGCAGCTGCAGAACCGCTTCGGGGCGGCGGTGGCCGAGGTCGACCACCACGAGCTCTGGCAGCGCAGCCGGCTGACCGTGGCCTGCGTCGCGCGGGAGCATCGGGAAGCCGAGCAGCTGCTCGACGAGGCGGTTCGCTACCTCAACGGGCAGGAATACGAGCTGGTGCGCGTCGAACGGGAGGTGGTCGCTCCGGATGAGTGAGCGGATGCGACGGGTGAATGCGGCCGTGCGGGAGGTCCTCGCCGAGGCCGTCGGCGAGCTCCGCGACCCGCGGATCGGGTTCGTCACCGTCACCGGCGTCGAAACCTCGCCGGATCTCCGGCACGCGGTGGTCTACGTCAGCGTCCTGGGCTCGGAGTCCAAGCGGGAGAAGACGCTGGACGGGCTCGCCGCGGCGCACGGCGTCCTCCAGGCTCGCATCGCCCAGGAGCTCAGACTCAGACGGACCCCGCAGCTGACCTTCGAATACGATCCTTCCGTCGAGCGCGGCGTCAGGATGTCTCACCTCATCGATGAGCTCGCCCCAGGCCCAGACGACGAGTGACCTGGCCGCAGTCGTCGACGCTCTGCGCCGCCACGACCGCTTCCTGCTGATCACTCACGAGAACCCCGATGGGGACGCGCTCGGATCGATCCTCGCGGCAAAGCTCGTTCTCGACGCGCTCGGGAAGGACTCCGTGATGTACCTCTCCGGCGCCGCGCCACTCCCGGCCGAGTACAAGTTCATGCCGCTCGACGACCTGCGCCGTGAGCTTCCCGACGACGTCGCCGATCGTGTCCTCTTCGCGCTCGACTGCGCAAACGAGAGCCGGCTCGGAGAAGGCCAGGGGGCGCTCGAGCCCGCGCCGGTCGTCGTCAACGTCGACCACCACCACGACAACTCGCGCTTCGGCGACGTCAATCTCGTGGTGGCGGATGCCTCGTCGACCGGCGAGATCATCCGCGACCTGGTCGCCGAGCTCGGGCTGGAGCTGACGCCGGACCTGGCCGAAGCGCTCTACGTCGCCCTCGTGACCGACACCGGCCGCTTTCAGTACGCGAACACCACGCCGAAGGCGCTCCGCCTCGCCGCCGAGCTCGTCGAGGCCGGCGCCGACGTCCACCTCGTCTTCCAGAGCGTCTACGAAACGGTCCAGCTCGCCAAGCTGAAGCTCCTCGCGCGGGCGCTGGAGCGCGCGCAGGTCTACGAAGGGGGCGGGTTAGTCGTCTCGTATCTCCTCAAAACAGACTTCGCGGAGGTGGGGGCGGCAGAGCCCTACTCGGAGGGCATCATCGACTTCCTGCGCGCCGTCGAGGGAGCCGAGCTCGCGGCCTTGATCCGCGAGCCCCCGGCACCGGGCCGGCCGGCGCGACGCGTCAGCCTCCGCTCGAGCTCCGACGAGCTCGACGTCTCGGCGATCGCGCGCGCCTCGGGCGACGGCGGCGGCCATCGCCAGGCAGCCGGGTTCTCCTCGGAGCTCGAGATTCCGCAGATCGTCGACTTCCTCCGCGAGCAATACCTGCAAGCCCGCGCCGTGGCTCGCGCGTGACGTCCCTCGGTCTTCTGGGGCACCGCTGGGCGTACGCGGCCGGAGGGGACAGTATGTGCAATACGGCCCCGGAAGGCCGCGTGCGCTCAGCGGCGTCAGGCGCGGCGGAGCCGGGCTCCGCCCGGCGGGAGCCGTGCCGGCCAGGAGGACGAGGTGCCGCCTCGCGGGCTTGATCCGTCTGGCCTCGTGCTGGTGGACAAGCCGGCGGGGCCGTCGTCCTTCGCCGTTGTTCGTGACCTGCGCGACCGAACCGGCGCGCGGGCAGGGCACGCAGGGACGCTCGACCCCTTCGCCACGGGCCTCCTGCTCGTCCTCCTAGGGCGTTCGACGAAGCTCGCAGGCCGGTTCGTCGGCCTCGACAAGCGCTACCTGACCGAGATCGACCTATCCGGGCGGACAAGCACGGGTGATCCGGAAGGGGAGCGCATCGATGAGCAGACACCGCCGTCGCGCGAGGAGCTCGAAGAGCGGCTGGCGGCGCTGCGCGGCGAGGTCGAGCTGCGCGTTCCTGCTGCGTCGGCGGTGAAGATCGGCGGCGAGCGCGCCTACCGGCTGCACCGCCGTGGCGAGGACGTCGAGATGCCAATGCGGCAATCGACGATCCACTCGCTCGAGCTCGTCGAGTACGACGGCCGTACTGTGACACTCGATCTCCTGGTCGGCTCAGGGACCTACGTTCGCTCGGTCGCGGCCGAGCTCGGAGGGCACTGCAGCACGCTTCGGCGCACCGAGGTCGGGCCGTTCCACGTCGACGACGCGGATCCAGGGCGGATCATTCCGGCCGAAGAGGCGGTCGGAGCGCTGTGACGACCGAAGCCCGGTCCGTCGCGCTCGGCGCCTTCGACGGTGTCCACTTGGGGCACCGTCGCGTCATCGAGGCTGCGAAGGCCGCGGGGCTGCCGACGTCGGTCCTGACCTTCGACCCGCACCCCCGGCTCGTGCTCGGGAACCAGGTCGAGCTGCTGACCACCCTCGAACGTCGCGTGGAGCTGCTCGCGGAGCTCGGCGTCGAGGTCGTCGTCGTCCGCTTCACGCCGGACATGGCGCTCGCAACGCCGGAGGAGTTCGCCGATTCGACCCTGAGGCCGCTGGGCGCCGAGGTCGTCGTCGCAGGCGCGAACTTCCGTTTCGGACGCGGCCGGTCGGGGGACCTCGACACGCTCGCGGAGCTCGGGTTCGACGTGCGGCCGGTACCCCTCGTCGAGGGCATCTCATCGAGCCGGATCCGGCAGCTCGTCCGCGCGGGGGAGGTCGAGGCGGCCGCCCAGATGCTCGGCCGCCCGCACGAGGTGGAGGGGACCGTCGTCTCCGGGGATGCGCGCGGCGGAACGCTGGGGTATCCGACGGCGAATCTCGCCGTCCCGTCCGAGGTGATCGTTCCGGCCTTTGGGATCTACGCCGGCCTCATCGGTGAGCATCGTGCCGCGATTTCGATCGGCGTAAACCCCCACTACGGCGGGCAGGAGCGGCGTGTCGAGGCGTTCCTCCTCGACTTCGAGGGGAACCTGTACGGCGACCAGCTCGTCGTGGAGCTCTGGCAGCGCCTCCGTGACGAGCGCGCCTTCGACTCGGAGCAGGAGCTGATCGATCAGATCGGCCGCGACGTGGAGGCAACCCGCGCGGCGCAACCGCCCGTGTAAACGCCGTGGAGGGGCATCGAAGCTCGCAAGTTTTCGCTCTTTGCGGAATCTTCATTGGCATGGGAGTCGACAACGGCGGTGCAGCCCAGCCCGTAACGCGGATCGAGCGCGTGCGCTGCCTCGGCTGCGGCGTGATCTACGCGAAACCCTCAGGTGGCGGAACCGTCTCGGCGAATCCAGGCTGTCCGGAATGCGGCTACGTCGGCTGGGTGCTCGAGACGCTGCCGTTCAGGCGGGATGCCTTGCAGCTCCACTCCGTCGGGGATCCCCTGCGGCGCCGAGCCGGCTGACGAGGCTCACGCCGCCGAAGTAATGGTGCCGCGCCGGCCAGACACGAACCTCGAAGCCCGCCCGTTCCATCCCCTCGAGGACACGGTCCGGAAAACCGGGCTCGAGGTGGACGAGGCCGCCGACGGGATGGGCGCGCGGGCGGTTCACGGCATCCCCGGCGCTCAAGCCTTCGTCGAGGAGGCCGGCGACGACCTGCACGAGCGCGCTGCGAAGGCGCGTCCCGCCCGCCGCGCCGATCACGACCGCTAGCCCCTCGGCGTCGGTCCCGATCGTCGGCGACATCATGCTCGCCATCCGCTCGCCCGGGGCGAGCTCGCCGACGAGGAGGTCGGCCTCGCCGAGCATGCTGTTCAGATGCAGGTCGAGGCCCGGGAGCCAGTCGCCCGAGCCCAGGCCGAGGCTTGTCGTCAGGACGACTGCGTTCCCGTCGCGGTCGACGACGCTGAGATTCGTCGTGTCGCCGTTCGAGTCCGGGCCGCGCAACGCGAGGGCGATCGTGACCGGGTCGGAGCCGGTCAAGCGCTCCAGCACGGGCAGCGGGCTGTTCAAGGCGCTCCGACTGTGCAGGGTCACGCTCGCGTACCCGGCGCCCACGGGCTTGGCCCACCGCGCCGCGTAGCCGCGAAGGTCCTCCTTGGTCACGAGGCCGCCCCGCTCGTCCATCAACTCGAGGAGCGCGGCGTGCAGCGAGGGGCTTCGGGCTCCCTCCTCGGCGACCAGCTCGAGCGCACGGACGAGGCCAGGCTGCTCGAGTCGCTCGCCGGTCGCGAGCAGCCGTCCCTGCGGCGAGTAGATCCGCTCGCCTTCGCGCATCGTCATCACCGGCGCGAGCATCTCGAGGCAGGCGGCGTGGGCGGGGAGCATCTCGACGCCCCCCCGGGCCAGTCGCAGCGCCGGCTCCATCAGCCGGGCCCATGGAAGTCGTCCGTGCTCGCGCCAGAGCGCGTCGAGACCGGGGAGGACCCCCGGCACCGCACACGAGCCGACCCCGACGGCGTAATGGATGAGCTCGGTGCCGAACGGAACCTCGAGCCGAACGAGCTCGACCTCGCGGCGCTCGACGCCAAGGCCGGGGACGGCGACGAAGAAGTCGAGCATCCGCACCTCGCCGTCCCAGTAGACCGCCGCGTGGCCGCCGCCCAACAGGCCGGTCATGACCGTCTCGGCCACACAAGAGGCGAGCGACGCGGCGACTGCGGCATCCGCGGCGTTTCCGCCCTCCTCGAGGATCTCGATCCCTGCGTCGACGGTCGCGGGATGCCCCGCAGCGACGGCTGATCTCATCGGTTGCTACCCTACGCGGGCCCGTAGACCCGGCTGTTCATGCTGCTTCCGCGTGCAACGGCGGGGACTACGGATTCGTTGTAGATAGGAGGCTCAATGACCCTCAGCAAGGAAGCAAAGCAGGAGATCATCGGCAAGCACGGCGCGTCCAACGCGGACACCGGCTCTGCCCAGGTGCAGATCGCGCTGCTGACGGCGCGCATCAACGAGCTGACGGAGCACCTGCGCACGCACGCGAAGGATCATTACTCGCGGCGCGGGCTGCTGAAGCTCGTCGGCCGCCGGCGGCGGTTGCTGAACTACCTGCAGCGCAAAGATCTCGAGGGTTATCGAGCCTTGATCCAGGAGTTGGGTCTAAGGCGATAAAGCCGTAGCCGGAGGGTGGAAGTTTGAGCGAGAGCTCATGCCTACGTCACGAGCTTCGAAGGTGTAACTAGAAGCCGTAGGCTGGCTCTGACTCAAACCTCCACTCTCCACGAAGAGTGGAGGATTCATGAGCAT
Source organism: Gaiellaceae bacterium (assembly GCA_050698015.1). Taxonomy (GTDB): domain Bacteria; phylum Actinomycetota; class Thermoleophilia; order Gaiellales; family Gaiellaceae; genus JACDAN01. Next base: position 23,470 of record JBOHAU010000159.1, on the reverse strand, counting down.
CGCAGTTGCAGGTCCCACGACGGTCTCCGTCGAGATCGGTGGGCAAGAGATCACGTTCGAGACCGGCAAGCTCGCCAAGCAGGCGGACGGCGCGGTCGTCGTCCGCTCCGGCGAGACGATGGTGCTCTCGACGGCGCAGGGGCGGATGGAGGCGCGCGAGGGCGCGGACTTCTTCCCGCTCACGGTCGACGTCGAGGAGCGCATGTATGCGGCCGGAAAAATCCCCGGCGGCTTCATCAAGCGCGAGGGGCGCCCGACGGAGCGCGCGATCCTGACCGCGCGAATGATCGACCGTCCGATCAGGCCGCTCTGGCCGAAGGGCTTCCGCAACGAGGTGCAGGTGATCTGCACCGTGGTCTCCGCGGACATGGTCACCCCGCACGACATCCTGTGCATCAACGGCGCCTCGGCGGCGCTGATGATCTCGCCGCTGCCCTTCATCGGCCCCGTCGGCGCCGTCCGTGTGGGTCAGATCGACGGAGAGTTCGTCATCAACCCGACGCTGCAGGAGAGTGAGGAGCAGAGCACGCTCGACCTCATCGTCGTGGGCACCAAGGAAGGCCTGACGATGGTCGAGGCCGGCGCCGACGAGATCCCCGAGGACACGCTCCTCGAGGCGCTCGAGCAGGCACACGCGGAGATCATTCGCATCTGCGAGGCGCAAGAGCAGCTGCGCGAACAGGTCGGCAAGGCCAAGTGGCTCGATCCGGATCTGACCGAGGAGCTCCACGGGCGCCACGGAAGCCGGATCCGCGAGCGGATCATGGCCGACGGGCTCCGGGAGGCGGCAGCCACGGTCGAGGAGATCCTCGCCGAGGAGATTCCGCCACTCGACATGGGCTCGACCGAGGAAGACATCATCAGGCAGGTCCAGGTCAAGTCGAGCCTCGACATGATCCTCGACCGCGAGCGGATGGCGGCCGTCGAAGGCCCCGTCCGCGAGCAGTTCGAGGACGCGCTTCGGGAGCTGACCGATGCCGAGCAGGACTCGAAGGAGCTGCGGTCCGCGAAGCGCCAGCTGCTCTTCGACCGGATCGTCGAGACGGTCGAGCTGCCGTTTCCCGTCGGCCCCGCGACGGTCGACGGCGACCCGCCGGCAGTCAAGGACGGCCTGACTCGTCAGTTCGTCAAGCGCGCGGCGGAGGCGGTCTACAAGGAACTCGTCCGGCGCAGGATCGCAATCGACAAGGTGCGGCCCGACGGCCGCAGCGCCGAGGAGATCCGTCCGATCGAGTGCGAGGTCGGAGTCGCGCCGAGAACGCACGGATCGGCGCTCTTCACACGCGGACAGACGCAGATCATGTCCCTGCTCACCCTCGGCACCGCCAAGGAGGGGCAACGGATCGACGACCTCTCACTCGAGCAGGAACGCCGCTTCATGCACCACTACAACTTCCCGCCCTACTCGGTCGGGGAGACGGGCTTCATGCGGGGCCCGAAGCGGCGGGACATCGGGCACGGCGCGCTCGCGCAGCGGTCGCTCGAGCCGATCATCCCCGGCTCGGACGAGTTCCCGTACACGATCCGGATCGTCTCCGAGACGCTGGAGTCGAACGGCTCGTCGTCGATGGGCTCGGTCTGTGGCTCCACGCTCGCGTTGATGGACGCCGGCGTCCCGATCAAGGAGCCCGTGGGCGGGATCGCGATGGGCCTCGTCAAGGAAGGCGACGACTACGTGATCCTCACCGATATCCAGGGAGCGGAGGACCACCTCGGCGACATGGACTTCAAGGTCGCCGGCACCCGCGACGGCGTGACCGCGCTCCAGATGGACATCAAGATCACCGGCGTCACGCAGGAGATCATGCGCTCGGCGCTCGAGCAGGCCAAGCAGGCCCGTGAGTCGATCCTCGACAAGATGCTCGAGGCGATCTCGGCGCCGCGAGGCGAGCTCCGGGGCCACGCACCTCGGATCTCGACGATCAAGATCAACCCGGAGTACATCGGGATGGTCATCGGCAAGGGCGGCGAGACGATCCGCGCGCTCGAGGCCGACTACGATGTCCAGATCGACATCGAGGAGGACGGCACGATCCTCGTCTACGCCACCGAGGGCGACAAGGCCGAGGCGGCGATGAAGGCGATCAACGACCTGACCAAGGAGCCGGAGGTGGGGGACACCTACACCGGCAAGGTCGTCAAGACGACGCAGTTCGGCGCGTTCGTCGAGCTCAAGAAGGGCACCGACGGCCTCCTCCACGTCTCGAATGTCGGTCCGGGCAGGGTCGGCCACATCGAGGACGTGATCAACCGCGGCGACGTCCTCGACGTGATCGTCCAGGAGGTCGACAAGGAGCGGGGGCGGATCGGGCTCAAGCTCGTGGCGAAGCACGAGGACGGGTCGCTGGTGCAGCCCGAGGAGCTGATCGAACGCGCGAAGAACGCGCCCGAGCGGCCGCGCGAGGAGCGTCCTCCGCGCCGCGACGGCGGTGACCGACGGGGTGGCCGCGGTGGACGCGGCGGCCGGGGCCGCGACCGGGACTAGCTCTCGGGCACGACGTAGCCGAGCTCGAGCAGCTGCTTCACGAACTCGACGCCGGCCGGCTGAAACCGGCCGGCGTCGATACCTAACTCCGCCGCGGCGTCGGCGAGAATCGCCCCGAGCGGGCCGGTCGGGCTGAGCCGGCGGACGATCGCGCTAGTCGCCTCGTCTAGGCCCGCCCGGAACGGGAGGCCGTCGGTGAGCACGAGCTCTGCGCCCGCGAGGCTCCAGCCGTCGTCGGTCGGTCGGGCGGAGTGCTCGAGCCGCACGTCGTCGTGCAGTCTGAATCGCTCCGCGAGGAGGTCGTCCCCCTTCGTCTGGAGCAGGTCCTGCGCGGCGAAGAGGCGTTCCAGGTGTGGGCCTGCGCGGTTGATGCCGGAACGCGGCACGGCGCACGATCGAATCCAGTTGTCGCCGTTCATTCGGCGACGCAGGACGAACGCGCCGTACGAGACGGCGTCGATCCGCCGCTCACCGTAGTAGGCCAGCCAGCGCTCGAGGCGCTCGTCGAGCTTTTCGACCGGGAAATCGCGGTTCCAGGCGGCGGCGGTCGTGAGCGGATCGTCGGTGGACGTATGGATGATCCACACGTCGCAGTCCGAGCCCTCGAGCCACCCGCGCGGGCGTGCGACCGGATCGTCGCCGGACTGGATCCAGCTCGCGGTCATCGTCGCGTACGCTCCCTCGTCCATGGTCGCGGGCAGCTCCTTCGTCACGCGCTCGCTCACCTCGTCGCCCTCGAGGCCACCGTCCCGGAAGAGGAACTCCCTGTCGGGCGTAATCACGTAGGGCGGGTTGGAGACGACCAACCCGAATCGCTCGCCTGCGACAGGCTCGAAAAAACTCCCATGACGGAACTCGACGTTCTCGGTCCCGTTGAGCGCCGCGTTGAACGCGGCGAACTCGAGCGCGCGCTCGTTGACGTCCGTTGCGACAACGTGCTTCGCGTGCTCGGAGAGGAGCAGCGCCTGAACGCCGTTTCCCGTTCCAACGTCTAGCGCGCGTTCGACGGGCCGGCGGATCGTCAGGTGGGCGAGGCTCGCAGAGGGCCGGTGTACTCCCGCCACGTGATTCGCGCCCGTCTCGGGCCTCGCGCGGTCCGACGCGACCAGGAGCTGGTCGTGCGGAATGATCCGAATTGCGCCACGGACATCGCTTCGGTCTTCCTCCAGCACGCCCAGATCGAGGAGCGGCTGCATTCCGAGCGGAGCCAGGGCCTGATCGACCTCGGCTCCGTCGAGTGTCACTTCGAGGATCAACAGCCTGACGAGCGTCGCGAGTGGCTCGGACACGGTCTCGAGCCGCCGCAGCTGCACGGGAAGGTCCCGGCGCGCAGCGAGGAGCTCACCCTCAGTGCCGAGGGCATGCTGGATACCGGGCGCCGAGTAGTCGGCCGAGCGGAGGAGGTCGGCGAAGCGGGCGACGAGCGGCCGGTCGACGACGGGCGCGCCCGCGGAGCTCATGGATCGATCAGAAGCTCTCGCCCTTGCTCCGGTCCCACCTGAAGTAGACAGGCAGTTGGAGCGACCCGTCCGGATTCTGCCGGATGTACGCGAGCTCGATCTTCCCGAACCACAGGCTGAACTGATCGGTCGGGACGATGTCAGCCTGCGCGGCGCCGGCCTGGAACGAAGAGATCATGACGTCGTAGAACTTGATCTTGAGGAACTCGACGGGGTTCGCGCCGGGCTTACGACAGGTCAAGAGGGCATCCTGTGGAGAGAAGCCTTGGATGTGCCTTCCGTCGGCGCAGTAAGTCATTAGCCGAGGCGAGGCCGCACTGATCGGCATCACGAAGTTGTAGTCCTGCAACGCGACCTTGCCCGTGCGCTGGCCGCTGTCGGCGTTCACGTCGCCGGCCTGGCCGAAGCTGAACGACTCGATCTGGATCTCGTCTGGATGCTTCGCGTCGGTGCTCTCACCCTTGATGTCGCCGATCTTCAGGAACATGTCGACTGCCATGCGCTAGGCCTCCAGGTGGTCGAGGGTGAGCGTGAACTCCGCCGTGCCGTCGCCGCCGAGCTCGCGGAGCGACTGGCGCGCAACATAGCTCCCGGTCGCGCCGGCGTAGCTTCCCGTCCCTCCGATGACAGCGAAGGTGCCTTCTTCCTGCGCGCTCGCGCCGACGCCGAAGATCTCCCCGTGCTCGAGCGCGAAGGTGTGGAGCTCGATCGTTCCGCCGGCGGCCAGGGCGGCGGAGGAGAACGAGCCGAGGTCTCGCTCGTGTCGATCCACCAGGCGCCCCTGAGGCGTGGCGCGGTCACCTGTGGGAGCGCGCTCGCCCGGCACGCGGTTCGGAGAGTGCAGGCGCCAGTCGCGACCGTAGATCGTGCGGCTCTTCGCCGCGCTTGAGCTGCCGTTGTCGGTCGCCTCGCGCGCCGCGTACCCCACGCCCAACGCGCCTGCCGCCACCAGGGCCAGTCTTCCGAGCGCGCCTCTGCGCGTGGTGCCGTTCGGATCGCTCATTTGCCGTAGTAGCGGTCGCGCGCGGAGCCCGTACCGGTCCGTGTGACGTAGATGGTTCCGCCCGGTCCGCGCAGGAAGATGCCGTGGGTGGTGAACTCAATCGAGAACGGGCCATTTCTGAACGTCCCGTTGAACACGCCGGGATCGCCCTTGTCGCCCTTCTCGCCTTTGGCGCCCGGGGCCCCCTCGGCGCCTGGAGCTCCTGGGGCCCCGGGCGCACCTTGCAGGCCTTGCAGACCCGGAATCCCCTGCAGGCCTCTGGGGCCTCGGGGGCCGACCGGGCCTCGCGGCCCTCGGGGTCCACGCAGCGGCGGCTTTTTCGCCTGGATGCCGAGGAGCGCAAGTGAGCCGTCGGCCACGGTGCCCGCCGCCTCGCCCAGCGACGTCGCGCCGAGCAGCGCCACGATCAACGCGGCGCTCGACAACGCAATTGGGATCTTGTCTTTCAGCCTGCGGTCGCCTCCCGATTGAAGGTATCGCGATCGGACCGTGAACTCAACGGCTGATCGGGAACGTCCTCCGCGTCGCGACGGGGACTAACTAGCCACGTCGACCCACGCCGAGAGCCCATGGGCCTCGACGTCGTCCACCAGACCGTGCTGGTGGGCGACCGCGACGGCGTGCGCGCGGCTGTGGACGCCGAGTTTCGCGAGGATCCGTTGGATGTGGCCGCCGACAGTCTTCGGGCTAATCACGAGGGCACCGGCGATCTCGGTCTGATTTGAACCTCGCGCGAGGAGTTGAAGCACCTCGCGCTCGCGCGTGGTGAGAGACGCGTCGACAGCTGGCGGAGCATCCTTGCCGTTGGGGGACTGGGCGGGAGCACGGCGCAACGCCGCCCGGACGCGCGCAACGAACTCGTCGGGATCGAAGGGCTTCACGATGTAGTCGTCTGCTCCGACGAGCAGCCCGGCCACCCGGTCGGACGGTGTCGTCCGTTGGCTCGAGAGGAAGATGACCGAGACCTCGCTGCCGAAGGCGTCCCGAAGCTCCCGGCAGACCGCGTAGCCGCTGACCTCCTCGAGATTGACCTCGAGGATGACGAGCGCGGGCTTAAGACGGGTGGCGAGCTCGAGAGCCTCCGGCCCCGTCTTTGCCTCACTTGTTTCGTACCCGATTCGTCGCAGCAGTTCGAGAATTGTGCGTCGCGTGGCGCGATCCCCGTCCGCTACGAGAATGGGCGGTGCGGCGCCCATGACTCGCCTCCTCCCGTGCCAGCCTCTGTTCTAGCGCATTAGGGCCAACGACTCAAGGCCGAGGGCAGATGCAGTAGCCACTCTAGGGCAATTTCAGCGTGCGGAAACAGTAGAAATACCCCCTTTTAAAGGGCTGGGAAGCGTCCTAGCGTCACCTGTGGACGATTTCCGTCGTCTGTGGAAAAGCACGGTTCCACGAAAAAGGGAGGGAGGGAGAGACTCGCGGCTGATTCCGCGCGCGGGCGCGGACCCAGCGGCTTACGACCGACAACTTCGAACGAAGGGAGTTCTGCGGATGACCACACGAATTCTCGGCCCGACGGCGAGCCGGCGCAGGCGCCGGTTCCTGCTCGCGCCGATCTTCCTGCTGACGGTAGTCGCGCTGTTCATGGCTGCCGGCGCGCAGGCCGTGCACGACATCGGGGTGTTCCAGCTCGACAAGGACGCCACGACGCTTGAAAACCCGGCGGTTTCAGGAGAAGACTGGGACCTGATCTGTAAGGCGCATCAGCCGTCGTCAACCCCGCCGGGAACATGCGTCTTCGCACCCGATTACGACATTCCGGTCGGCGACACCACCGCGAGCCCGAGCTCGTTCGTGGTCGACCCGTCCGAATCGGCTGAGGACGACATCCTGAAGGGTGGCACGAAGGACGACAACGACATCGACTCGTGGAAGTGGGCCAGCGCGAAGCCTTCGCCGCCGAAAAACGACATCACGGACGGCTACGCCGCCGAGTACGTATGTGACAACGACGATGTCGGCACCGACAACTGCACGGGAACGGACGGCGACAAGATCCTCTACTTCGGCGCCGACCGCTTCAGCAACAACGGCAGCGCAAACATCGCGTTCTGGTTCCTCCAGAACGACGTTACGAAGGCGGGAGCCGACCCTGATGGCACGTGTGGTGCGGGTGCAGGTTGCCCCTTCGATGGCCTTCACACGGCGGGCAACGTCTCGCTGGGCGGCTCCGAAGGCACTGGATGTAATCCCAACAATAATCCGGACAACATCTGTACGCCGGGTGACATCCTGATCATCAGCGCGTTCGGACCGAAGGCTGCAATCAACATCTATGAGTGGGTAGGCGACGGCAACGCGACGAATCCGCCTGGCCCGGGAGGATGTTTCACCTCGGACTGCAGCCTCGAGCCGCTCTCCGTGGGCGGTCAGGCCTGTGAGGACGTGGACAACGACAACGCATGTGCAACCGTGAATGACGTTGTGACGCCGTCGCCGTGGCTGCTCAACCAGAGCAACGGTCCTCCGAACTCGTTCCAGCCGACGAACTTCTTCGAAGGCGGACTCAATCTCACTCAGCTGGGCGTTGACGCATGCTTCTCGACCTTCGTCATCAACACTCGATCCTCGGCGGCCGGGGATGCGGAGCTGCACGACCTGATCCTCGGTCAGTTCTCGCGCTGTGAGGCTGACCTGACGACGTTGGCATCGACCACCGGCACGGTCACACCCGGCACGGAAGTTCACGACACAGCCACGGTCACCGTAGGGGGAGCCACGAACCCCGATGATCCGACCGGGACCGTGACGTTCTCTCTGTGCGGTCCAAACGCTACGAAGACTGCGTGCACGACGGGTGGCGTCTCCGCGGGGACGGGCTTGCTCGGCGATTCCGATCGTGACGGCGTCGTCGATGATGCGAATCCGACCGATGGGACGGCGATCGCCCTTTCTGCCGACGTGAACACGGACGCTAATCCGCTCGACCCCGGGTTCTACTGCTTCCGCGCAGATTGGCCGGGAGACTCCAACTACCCCGGTGCCTTGTCCTTCACCAACAACACGGATGAGTGCTTCGAGGTCGCTGACACGACAACAACTGCCACCGAGCAGAACTGGACTCCGAACGATTCCGCCACGATTACCTCGGCGGGCGATTCGGACCTCGACGGCACGGTGAGGTTCCAGCTCTACGACGACGGCGCGTGCGGGGCCGACGGCGGCACGGTTGTATACCAAGAAGACGTCGATGTCCCGGCTGGCACGGCGTCACCGCACGAAGTCGAGACGTCGAACGGGGACGGCGTTCCCGCGACAGGGGACGCATCCGACGAAGTGTTCGACGTCACCGATTCGCCCGTCGACGTCTCGTGGCGAGTGACGTTCACGAGCGACGATGCGGGCGTCGGAGGAAGCACGGCGAACTGCGAGACCTCGACCGGGCTCACCATCGACGACGACAACGAACCATCTCCGCCGCCGCCACCGCCAGCACCTGCCGGCTAGCGGCCGAGAGCAACATCGCATGAAGGAGGCCCCGGCGAAGCCGGGGCCTCCGTTCGTCAGCTTCCGTTGCTGCCGCTAGGCGTACGTGGCAAAGCTCATCGTGTCGAGGACCTGCTCCCCTCGGTTGGTTTGGTAGTAGAGCGTGGCGTTGCAGTCGGCGGCTCCGCCCGGCCACTTGTACGACGACAGCGGAAAGACCTGGGACCATGGCCAGCCGGCGTAAAAGCCGACGGACTGATTCTTGACCCAGTCTCCATTCTGGTAACAGGTGAGCCGCACCATCGGGTGATACGCGTTCGATGTGACGTCAAACGTCACATCCTGACCGTAGTGCGGCAGCCCGTCCGTCGAGTTGAGGAGAACGAGCGTGAAGCTACCGGTGGCACTGCCTGCCTTGCCACCACCTCCGCCACGATTCGCGGCGATCGCGGTCGGAAGAAGAGCCAATGCGAGAACGAGGGCGCCGATGAATGCGACCTGGGCGACGCGATCCTTCATGTGCGGCTTCCTTTCGTTGGGCGGCGCACGAACGGGCTGCGAACTCGTTCAGCGGGCGGATTCGTGGTCACGTCGGGGAGACCTCCCGTGTCGGGACGTGGCCGCCCGCCCGTTGGCGCCGTACTGCTGAGACGCCATCGTCGGGAAGGGCGAAGGCGATAACCCCCAAATGGGGGATCGAATCTCGCCCGGACGGCGAACGCCCCCGGGACCGCGCAGAACCCCCTAGGTTTCGTGCCTGGCACACGAAGCGCCGGAGGTTAGCAGGGTCGCCCGACGGAAGAGGCCTTCAGCAGCGGTCCGGCTAGCGCACCACTTCCGCGAGCAAGGCGAGGCCGACCGACCCGACGGTGACGGCGAGAGCGAAGCGAGCAGTGTGTCCGAGTCGCCAGAGGGCGTACCGGAGAGCGACGGCGGCGCGAGCGGGTGCGATCGGTGTTGGAGGGCGGGCGAGAAACGCGTCCGGATCGCGCTCCGGCAAGAGCTCGAGCGCACGCCGGCAGACCTCGGGAGAGACAAGGACGAGCTCGGAATGCAGCTCCCAGGGCTCGATCTCCTCGACCACGGTGTCGACGGCGACGGCGCTCATCCGGCTCCTACACCTATCGGTGGAAGTCTTTCCCCACTCAAGGGGCCGATCGTACTGGCTGACTCAGTCGCCGGCCGAGCCGGGACGCCCGAGTACGATCCGCCCGTGCAGAAGTACGTGATCTCCGAGCTGGACTCGGGCCAGCGGGTCATCACCGAACGGCTGACACACGTCCGTTCAGTCGCACTCGGCTACTGGATCGGCGCCGGCTCTCGCGACGAGCGTGACGAGCGGGCGGGAGTCTCGCACTTCATCGAGCACCTGCTGTTCAAGGGCTCTGAGCGCTACACGGCGCAGGAGATCGCGGAGATCTTCGACGGGCTCGGCGGGGAGCTGAACGCCGCCACCTCGCGCGAGCACACCGTGGTCTTCGCGCGGGTCGCCGACCACCACCTCGAGACGGCGATCGACGTGATGAGCGACATGGTCTTCACGCCGTCGCTCGGCGAGGTGGACTCCGAGCGCGAGGTCGTGCTCGAGGAGATCGCGATGTACGAGGACCAGCCACAGGAGCTCGTCCATGACCTGATCGCCGAGGCCGTTTTCGGCGACCACCCGCTGGGGCGGCCTGTGATCGGCACGAGCGAGGTGATCTCGACGATCTCGCGACGTGCGATCTCGGCCTACCACCGGGCGATGTACGTCCCCGGCAACGTCGTCGTCGCGGCAGCCGGAAACCTCGACCACAACGAGCTGCTCCGCCTGCTCGAGCGGGCCGAGCAGAAGGTGCAGCAGCCTCCGGCCCGGGGGAGGGTACGGTCGCCGCTCGTCAAGACGTCCCCGCCCAACCTGCGCTTCACGCGTAAGGACACGGAGCAGTACCACGTCTGCGTCGGGGCCCCGGGGATCGCACGCTCCGACCGCCGTCGCTTCGCCGCGTCCCTGCTTGACGCAATCCTGGGCGGCTCAGCGTCGTCCCGGCTCTTCCAGGAGATCAGGGAGAAGCGGGGGATGGCGTATGCCGTGTACAGCTTCGCGTCGCAGTACACGGACACGGGGCAGATCGGCTTCTATGTCGGGACGCGGGAGGAGAACCTCGGCGACTGCATGGCGATCGCGGCCGAGCAGATCGCAGAGGTCGCGGCGGGCAACCTCAAGCCGGATGAGCTCGAGCGGGCGAAGGAGAACCTCAAGGGCCGCGTCCTCCTCTCGATGGAGTCGACGTCGAATCGCATGAGCCGGCTCGGAAAGTCCCTGATCACCGACACCGAGATCCTCTCGATGGACCGGATCATCGCCGAGATCGACGCGGTGGAGCCGGAGGCGCTCGGAGAGCTGGCCGCCCTGCTGCTGGCGCCGGAGCGGCTTTCGGCCGCCGGAATCGGGCCGAACGAGGAGCGCTTCCTTGCCGCCGTCGAGCGGGTCAGTCCCGCGCTCACCGCCGCGGCGGCGTGAAGATACGGCTCAACGGGCGCAGTGGGAAGGTCGGATCGGTTCTCGCGCCCGCGCTGGAAGCGGCCGGCCACGAGCTCGTCGAGCTCGGCGAGGCCGAGGCGATGGTCGATTTCACCGCGCCGGAGGCCGTCGTGCGGCACGTGACCGAGGCCCTCGACGCCGGCGTCCCGTCCGTCGTGGGCACGACGGGGTGGGACCCCGGAAGCGTGGACGCAGCCGCCCGCGAGAAGGGCCTGGCGGTCCTATACGCGCCCAACTTCGCCATCGGCGCCGTGCTGATGATGCGGCTGGCCGAGCAGGCCGCTCGCTACCTGCCGCGGGCGGAGATCGTCGAGCTCCACCCCGAGACGAAGAAGGACGCCCCCTCGGGAACCGCCAAGGCGACCGCCGAGCGGCTCGGCGGCGCGTCGATCCACTCCGTGCGGCTCCCCGGGCTCGTCGCGCATCAGGAAGTGCTCTTGGGAGGCGACGGTCAGCTCCTGACGATTCGCCACGACGCGTTCTCGCGGGAGGCGTACGTTCCGGGCGTGCTGCTCGCGCTCGAGCGGCTCGAGACGCTGCCGCCCGGGGTCACCGTCGGCCTCGAGGCGCTCCTTGACTGAGCTCGCGCGCGGCAAGCAGCGCTGTTACCTCGTCTACGCCGTCGCCCCTGACGGAGTCACCGCCCGGCAGGCCAACGAGCTCCTCAACGAGTACGTCGAGGACCGCCGCCGAGGCTTCGCCGTCTACCACGACCACTTCACCGGCAAGCCGCACGGCGGAATCGCGGTGTTCGACGTGCGCGATCGGGAGGCGTTCGACCTGCTGGGCAAGCCCGGGTCCCTCGACGGCTGGGAGCTCAACGTCCACGCGCTGACGTTCTCGCTCGCCGCGACGGGCTTCGCCGCCCAAACCGCCTTGACGGCGGAGGCGTACGGCGGGAAGACACTGGAAGAGCTCCGCGCAGAGGAGCAGGAGGACGAGCGCTTCTGGTGGCGACGCCCGCGTGATTGAGCTCGAGGTCGTCGAGGGCGACATCACGTCGCTGGAGGTGGACGCGATCGCGAACGCGGCGAACAACCGGCTCTGGATGGGCGGCGGCGTCGCCGGCGCGATCAAGCGGGCCGGGGGTGAGGAGATCGAGCGGGAAGCGGTACAGCAGGGCCCGATCGACGTCGGCGACGCGGTCGCGACAGGCGCCGGAAGGCTCCCGGCTCGCTGGGTCGTCCACGGGGCGGTCATGGGCCAAGACCTCCAGACCAACGCCGACCTCGTCCGGCGAACGACTGAGAGCTGCCTCGGCGTCGCGGACGAGCTCGGCGCCGAGTCCCTCGCGCTCCCCGCCTTCGGCACCGGCGTGGGCGGCTTTCCGGTCGCCGAGTGCGCCGCGATCATGGTCGAGGCGGTGCGTGCCTACGAGCCGACGTCGCTGCGCCGAGTCATCTTCGCGGTCTTCGGCGCCGACGCCAAGGCCGCGTTCGAGAGGATTCTCGCCGCGCGGGAGTAAGATCGAGTCGTGCTCGGTGAGGTCCTCACCGCCAGCGTCACGCCGTTCGCTGCCGACGGGTCGGTCGACCTCGCGAAGTTCCGCGAGCTCGCGGCGTACCTCGTCGAGAACGGGTCCGACGGGCTCGTCATCACGGGCTCGACGGGCGAAGCCCCGACGCTGACCGACGAGGAGCGGTTGGAGCTCTATGCCGCAGCCGTCGACGCGGTCGGCGACCGCGCGACGGTCGTTGCCGGCACCGGAACGTACGACACACGCCACTCCGTCCACCTGACCGAGAAGACACACGAGCTCGGCGTCGACGGCTTTCTCGTCGTGACGCCTTACTACAACAAGCCGCCACCGAGGGGAATCGTCGAGCACGTGAAGGCAATCTCGTCTGTCACGGACAAGCCGATCGTCTACTACAACATCCCGGCGCGCGTCGTCACGCTCGTGACCGTCGAGACGCTCGCCGAGCTGGCCAGGATCCCGAACGTCGTCGCCGTCAAGCAGGCCTGGGACGACCTCGACGACGCGCGACGCATCGTCCAGGAAACCGGCCTCCAGCTCTATGCCGGCGACGACAACCTGATCCTGCCGTTCCTCGAGGTCGGCGGGGTCGGGGGCGTGTGCGTGCACACCCACGTCGCCGGGCCCCAGGTGAAGGAACAGATCGCGCGCTTCAAGCAGGGCGACGTCGACGTTGCCCGGCGCATCGACGACGAGCTCGCACCGGCGTACGAGATCCTCAAGGCTGCCGTCAACCCGATCGGGATCAAGGCGGCGCTGAACCTCCTCGGCCACGACGTGGGCGGGCTCCGACTCCCGCTCGTCGAGGCCACGGACGAGGAACGCGAGACGGTCCGCGGTTGTCTCGAGCGTCTCGGCGCACTCGCGCCGGTCTCCGCCTAGACCACGCTCTTAGAGCGCGGCGAGGTCCTCGAGCTGCTCGACGAGATCGGCGCCGGGCAGCTGCACGCGGCGCACCGGCGCGTCGAGGTGGTGGAAGGCGTCTTCGGCGATGTAGGCCGCGACCTCCGCGACGCGGAGCTCGTCACCGGAGTTCTGGTGGACGAGGACGACCTTCGACGTCTTCGCGACGCTTCGCAGTACGGTCTCCGCGTCCCAGGCCCCCTCCTCGGGAAGGAGCAGCAGCTCGACCGAGAGCTCTTGGCGAACCCGTTCCACGGCCTGAAGCGCGGTGTCCAGCAGTGGGCCCACGACCAGAACCGAGAGGTCGTAACCCTCCCGGAAGACGACGGTCTCGCGCCGCGGCGGGGGCTCGGGTATTCCCGCAGGCGCTACATCCGCGTCAGCCGCCTCGGCAAGCGCGAGGCCGAGACGATCGAGGACGGAGCGCGCCGTCGCCAGGACATGCGCAGGCGGGCGGCGCATCCCGCCGAGCACCAGGAAGCCGACCAGCGCGCTGTTCTCGAGCCGCAGTGGAAGCGCGATCGTGGCCGCCTCCGACCCGAGCTCGTCCCCCTCGTCGAGGATCAGTTCGCGCCCGGACTCCGCCTCGCGCAGGAGCCAGCTCATCAGCTCCGGATCGGGCACGGCCCAGGAGCCCTGCCGCAGGGCGACCGTGCCGCCGGCGCCGTCCTCGTGCCAGGACACGAGCTGGGCGAACTGCAGCGGCCAGGCGCGCTGGAAGACGTCGACGAGCCGCTCGAAGACCACGCGCCGCTCCTCCTCCGCGGTCAAGACCTCTTGGAGGCGACGGGCGGCCCACAGGACCAGACCCGCGAGGGCGACCACAGCGCCGCCGCCGACCAGCTCCGGGAGCTCGACTCCGACGCCGACGAGCGCGGCGGCGACCCCCAGGGCGCCAAGGAGCTCCGGACGAAAAGCATCCCCTCCGTGAGAGCTCCGCGGCGGCGCTGCGACCGACGCGCCGCGAAGCTCCGACAGCTCCTCGTTCGACAGGACGTCCGCGGGCCGCTCGCCGCGCTGGACCGCGACGAAGGCCTTGGCGATCAACGGGTGGAACTGCGTCCCCGCGTTTGCCTCGATCTCCGCGAGAGCCTCGTCACGGCTGAGGCGGGGGCGGAACGGCCGCTCCGACGTCATCGCGTCGAAGCTGTCCGCAACGATCAGGAAGTGTGCGGCGAGCGGAACGTCGTCTCCGCGGGCCCCGTAGTAGCCGGATCCATCGAGACGCTCCCGGTGATACTCGACCGCCTTCGCCTGTTGCGCGGCGAAGCGAAACCGGTGAAGGAGTCGCGCCGAGAGGCGCGGCGCCCGTCGAACGGCGGCCCATTCCGCGGCGTCGAGCTTTCCGGGCTTCCGCAGCACCGCCGCGTCCACCGCGACTTTGCCGAGGTCGTGGAGGCGGCCTGCCCACCAGAGGCGCTGGACGTCGCCCCGGAGGAAGCCGAGCGCCTCCGCGAGCTCACGCACGGACTCGGCGACTCGGACAGAGTGCCGGAGCGTCGACGGATCGCGTTCGTCGACGAGGTTGGCGAAGGTCTCGAGCGCCGATGCGACCTCGCGCCGCAGCGCGATCATCCGTCCGTACAGCCGCTCGATCAGCAGCAGGACGGGCACAACGAGCGCTGCGTTCCAGAGATTGGCGTCCACGGCGATTGCCACCGCTGCCCCGAGCCCGATCTCGGCGCCGGCGGCGAGCAGGTCGGGCTCGAAGCTGGTCGACCCGGCATTGAGGCGGACGACGAGGGTCTTGACCACGCTGAAGGCGACGCCGAGCATCGCGAGGCCGAGAAGGTCGTCGGGAAGAACAAGCGTCCCTGACTCGGAGCCGGCCAGGATGTAGGCGTAGCCGCCGGCCAGCGCCGCGCTGCCGAGCGAGACAGCCCGGACCGCGCTCTCGCGCCAACCGCCGCCCTGGAGGAGCCGCACGGGCCCGACGCAGACCGTTGTGACGAGGAGGGCCTGCAAGGGCCCGAGGACGATCGCCGCCGCTACGGCGAGCGGGGCCGCGACCGAGAAGCGGTCGGCTTCGTCCTCCGTGCCGAGGTCTCGGTCCCGCCGGTGGAGAAGCTCCGCAGCGATCAAGGCAGCAGCAAACAGCAGCAAGGCCTGCATATCGCACTGAATCGGCGTCGCAGCCGCATCCCTTGAACGGGGGACGCCGAGAGCCGCTCGTAGAATGCGCTGATGCCCGGAGAGACCTTGAGGATCATCCCGCTCGGCGGCGTCGGCGAGGTCGGGAAGAACATGACCGTCTACGACCTCGACGGCGAGATCATCGTCGTCGATGCCGGGCTCGCCTTCCCACGGGATGAACACCTCGGCGTCGACCTGATCCTCCCGGACATGGCGTATCTCGCGGAGCGCGCCGACCGCGTACGAGCCGTACTGCTCACGCACGCGCACGAGGATCACGTCGGGGCGTTGCCGTACCTGCTCCGCGAGGTCCGGGTGCCGGAGGTGTGGGGGACACGCCTGACGCTCGGCCTCGCCCAGTCCCGCCTGGACGAGCACGGGCTGCTCCAGGCCGCCGAGCTCAAAGAGGCGAAGCCCGAAGCGGGCCCGGTCGACATCGGCCCCTTCCGCGTCGAGTTCGTGCGCATGGCCCACTCCGTGCCCGACTCGGTGGCGATCTCGATCGAGACCTCCGCCGGCCGAGTGCTGCAGACCGGGGACTGGAAGCTCGACTACACCCCGGTCGACGGCCTCCACACGGACGTCGGACGGCTCGCAGAGCTGGGCAATCGCGGCGTCGACCTCCTGCTCGGGGACTCGACGAATGCCGAGCGACCCGGCGTCACCGGCTCAGAGCGTCTCGTCGGCGAGGCGTTCCGCCAGATCATCCCGAGCTGCCCAGGCCGCGTGCTCGTCGCCTCGTTCGCGTCCAACGTCCACCGGATGCAGCAGGCGATCGACGTGGCGATCCAGACGGGGCGGAAGGTCGCGGTCGTCGGTCGCTCGATGCGCAAGAACCTGAACATCGCCCGAAATCTCGGCTACGTGAACATGCCCGAGGACTCGCTCATTCGCCCGGCCGAGCTCGAGGACTACCGGCCCGACGAGGTGCTCATCCTCTGCACCGGCAGCCAGGGCGAGCCGATGTCGGCGCTGACGAGGATCGCCTACCACGACCATCCGGCGGTCACCGTCGACCGTGGCGACACGGTGATCATCTCCGCGAAGCCCGTTCCCGGGAACGAGTTGCGCGTCCACGACTCGATCAACCAGCTCGCTCGCGCCGGCGCCGAGGTGCTACACCAGGAGATCGCTCCGGTCCACGTTTCGGGACACGCCTATGCCGAGGAGCTGCGGACGATGCTCGCGCTGGTTCGGCCGAAGGCGGTCATGCCCGTCCACGGGGAGTTCCGAATGCTCGCCGCGCACGGGCGCCTGGCTCAGCAGAGCGGCGTCCCGGCGGACTCGATCGTCCTCGGCGAGAACGGCTCCGTCGTCGAGCTCGGCCCTCAGGGCGTACGGATCGTCGACGAGGTCGAGACCGGGGTCACGTTCGTGGACGGACTGGGAGTCGGCGACGTCCGGGACGTCGCGCTGCGCGACCGCCGCCACCTTTCCGAAGACGGCGTGCTGATCATCGTCGCGACCGTCGGCGGCTCCAACGGCGGCAGGCCGGAGTTGATCGCCCGCGGCCTGAGCGAGCCCGGGCCGCTCCTCGAGGAGATGCAGAACGAGGCCGACCGCGTCCTTCGCGAGCTCCTCCGCGGCAAGGTCACGGAGATCAAGCTCCTCCAGGAGCACATCCACGACGCGATTGCGCAGCTGATTTACGACAGAACGGGGAGGCGACCGATGATTCTCCCCGTCATAGTGGAAGTGTGAGAGGAAATTGGGCCGAGGCACTGCGCGAGAACGCCGCCGAGGAGGCGACGGCACAGCGCCTGATCGCGCAGCTGGGGGCCTGCGAGGCCGCTGCTCTCTCCTTCTGCCGCCTGCTCGAGCGCTGGGCCAGGGGAGAGGCTGACCCCTCGACCCCGGGTCGGCGGCAGGCGGCGCTCCGCCGGGCCGCGGATCGGGCGGAAACTGCTCTAAGCGGGCTGGACCGGCCACTCGGCCGCTACCTGCTGGAGCTCCAGCCCGAGCGAGCAGAGGGCCGCTCGTGGTACGGCGAGCCGGGGCGGGCGGAGCTGATGGAGTGGGCGCCCGTGCTGTACCGAGCGGGAGTCGTGGTCGCGCCGCACCGCGTCACGCACGCGTACCTCGAGCTCGCGGTGCTGATCCGGGCGCTTGAAGGGCTGACCACGTCGGTCAGACTGGGGACGGCTCCGGACCGGTCGTCCCTCTGGGCGGGTCTCTTCGACCTCCGCGAGAACCTCCTCGACGGCGCCCTGGACGACCTGCGCGCCCTTGCCTCCTAGCGCCCCGCCCGGCCATGCATGCCGGGCGACATGACCGGACGAGGCGCACGCCTCACTGTCGTCGGATCGGCAAACCTCGATCTCGTTGCGCGCGCCGAGCGGTTGCCGCGGCCCGGGGAGACCCTGACGGATGCGTCCTTCTTTTGGGCGCCTGGCGGGAAGGGCGCGAACCAGGCGGTCGCGGCCGCTCGACTCGGCGCCGAGGTGCACTTCCTGGGCGCCGTCGGCGAGGATCTCTTCGCCGACGAGGCGCTTGCGGGCCTGCGCGACGCCGAAGTGAACACGGAGGTGGATCGGCGGGGAGAAACGGGTGTCGCGCTGATCGTCGTCGCCGAGGACGGCGAGAACCAGATCGTCGTCGCCCCGGGAGCGAACGCCACGGTGGACGGCGTCGGAAGCGGAAACATCCTCTGCCAGCTCGAGATCCCGGTCGAGACGGTGGTGGCGAACGCCGCCGCGGCGGACTGGTTCTGCCTGAACGCCGCGCCGGCGAAGCCGGTAGACGTCGAGCCGGACCTGCTCGTCGTCAACCGCTACGAGTACGAGGTCAACTCCCGCGGGAAGCTCGTCGCGCTGACGCTGGGCGAGGAAGGCGCGGTGCTCCTCGAGGATGGGCGCGAGGTCGCCCGAGCTGCGCCGCCGAAGGTCACCGCCGTGGACGGAACCGCGGCGGGCGACGCCTTCACGGCGTGCCTGGTCGTCTCGCACCTCGAAGGGCGCGGGTGGGACGAGGCACTGCGCCGAGCGTGCGCGGCCGGCGCGATCGCAGCGTCCAGACCGGGCGCCCAACCGTCGCTCCCGACCGCGGAGGAGGTGGACGCGATTCTTGGCTGAGCGAATCCTGATCGACTGCGACCCTGGCCACGACGACGCGATCGCGCTCCTGCTCGCCCTCGCGAGCCCGGAGCTCGAAGTCCTCGGCGTCACCACCGTCGCCGGCAACCAGACGCTCGAGAAGACGACGGCGAACGCGATCCGCGTCCTTGACTTCGTCGGCCGGGACGACATCCCCGTTGCAGTCGGCGCAGAGCGGCCGCTTCTCCGCGATCCCTTCGTCGCGGCGTACGTCCACGGCGAGACCGGGCTCGACGGGCCGGACCTCCCGCCGCCACAGCGTGAGCCGATCGCGCAGCACGCTGTGGAGTTCCTGGCCGAGCACGTCGGCGGCACGACACTGGTCGCCGTCGGCCCGCTCACGAACGTCGCTCTGCTGTTCGCCCACTACCCGCAGGCGCGCCCTGAGCGCCTCGTGATCATGGGCGGCTCGATCGGGCTCGGCAACGTCACGCCCGCGGCCGAGTTCAACATCTGGGCCGATCCGGAGGCCGCAGCGCGGGTGTTCGCAAGCGGTCTCGACCTGACGATGATCGGTCTCGACGTGACCCACCAGGCGCTGCTGCTGGACGCTGACGCGGAGCGCCTACGGTCGTCCGGCCGAACCGGGCGCATGGTCGCCGAGCTCTACGACTTCTTCCACCGGTTCCACCGCGACACGTACGGGTTCGGCGGGTCGCCGATCCACGACGCTGTGGCCGTGGCCCACGTCTTCCGCGCGGACCTGGTGGAAACGAAGCACTGCCAGGTCGACATCGAGTGCGATTCCGTGCTCACCCGCGGCCGGACGGTCGTCGACCTCTGGAACAGGACCAAGGAGGCGCAGCCGAACGCGCAGGTCGGCGTCGGTGTCGACAGCCGAGGCTTCGTCGAGCTGCTGCTCGAACGGCTGCCGACGCTCGACTAGGACTCGCGCTCCGCGCGTAGAAGCACACGCGCATGACCAAGCGCCGCAAGAAGCGCGTCCTGCGGCCGCGCACGCCCTCGCGCGTGAAGCGGCGCAAACGCGCCGCCAAGAAGCGCAGCCACCACCATCCAGAGCTGATCGGCCTCGGGCTCACCGCCGTCGGTCTCTTCCTGACCACCCTCGTCTACCTGGGGTGGGAGGGCGGCAGAGCCGGAGGGACGATCGTGGACGGTCTTCGGGCGCTCCTCGGCGACGGCGCGTACCTGCTGCCGGTGACGCTCGTCGTCGTCGGCGCGATGATGGTGGGGCGGAGCAAGCTCGTGCAGGTGCACCCCTTCCGCTGGGGCCTCGGCTCGCTGGCCCTCGGTCTCTTCCTGCTCCTCGCCGACTCGGGTGGGTATATCGGGACCGCGCTCGACGACGTCGTCGGCACGTTGATCGGCCGCACCGGCGCGGTGATCGCCGGGACGTTCCTCTCGATCGCGGGCGCGCTGCTCCTCTCCGGCGCTTCGGTGGGCGCCCTCATCCGAGACTCCGGCCCGGCCGTGAGCCGCGCGCGCACCGCTGCACGCCGCACGTTCGAGCGCGCGCCGCGTAGCGTCGACCCACTGCCGCCCCCGGTTCCGCTGCGGCCGCGCAACCTCGAGCCCCCGGTGGACGGCGTATCGGAGTTCCCCGACGTGGTCGGGCAGGTCGAGCCGCCGGCGCTACTCTCGATCCACGACGACGAGCCGACCGAGGAGAGCCAGCAGCAGGCTCTCTTCGACCCGCCGAACCCGACCAAGGCGGACTACGTGTTGCCCGAGGCCTCGGTCCTGCGCCGCTCGCCGGCTCGAGCGGCCGGGAAAGCCGCCTCCACGGACGGGGCCGCGCAGGCGCTCACCCGCGCGCTCGCCGACTTCGGCGTCGAGGCCCGCGTGGTGGGGGAGATCACCGGGCCGCGCGTCACCCGCTACGAGCTGCAGCTGGCGGCCGGTACCAAGATGTCCAAGATCTCCGCGCTCAAGGACGACCTGTCCTACGCGCTCGCGACCACCGAGATCCGGATCCTGGCTCCGATCCCCGGAAAGCAGGCCGTCGGCGTCGAGGTCCCGAACCTGGCGCCGAACCTCGTCACGCTCGGCGACGTCTTCGACCAGCTCCCGACGAGTGCCAGCCCGCTGGCGGTCTGGCTCGGCAAGGACATCTCCGGGAACGCCGTGTGGACCGATCTCGCGCGAATGCCACACCTCTTGATCGCGGGGACGACCGGGTCGGGCAAGTCCGGCTGCATCAACACGATCCTGAGCTCGGTCCTCCTGCGGGCGACGCCTGACGAGACACGGCTGATCCTGATCGATCCGAAGCGGATCGAGCTCTCGCTCTACGAGAAGATCCCGCACCTCCTGACCCCGGTCGTCTCGAGCCCGAAAGAGGCGTCGATCGTGCTCACGAACGTCCTCGCGGAGATGGAGCAGCGCTACGAGCGCTTGAGCACCGTCCGCGCCCGGAACATCTCGGAAGCCAACCGGGCGTTTCGCAGCAAGGGAGAGGAGACGCTGCCGTACCTGCTGGTCGTGATCGACGAGCTCGCCGACCTGATGATGATCTCCCCTCAGCAGGTCGAAGACGCAGTCATCCGCCTGGCGCAGAAGTCGCGCGCCGTCGGTATCCACCTCGTGCTCGCGACGCAGCGTCCGTCGGTGGACGTGATCACCGGGATGATCAAGGCGAACGTCCCCTCACGAATCGCCTTCGCGGTCTCCAGCCAGACGGACTCGCGTGTGATCCTCGACCAGGCCGGCGCGGAGAGCCTGCTCGGCCAGGGCGACATGCTCTTCAAGCCGCTCGGGACCTCACGGCTGCAGCGCCTGCAGGGCGCCTATGTCAGCGAGGAGGAGATCGCGCTGCTCGTCGAGCAGTGCCGCGCCCAGCGGGGTCAGGAGCTCGACGAGTCGCTGCTCGAGGCGCCGGAGCCGCCGACCGGCGAGACCGCCGAAGGAGACGCCGATTTCGACCCCGATTCCGATCCGCTGTTGGAAAAGGCGATCGAGATCGTCGTCCAGACGCAGACCGCGTCCGTGTCGCTGCTGCAGCGCCGCCTCCGCGTCGGCTACACCCGTGCGGGCCGGCTGATCGACATGCTCGAGCGTCGGGGCATCATCTCGGGCTACGAGGGCTCGAAACCTCGGCGCGTACTGGTCGAAGAGCGGGATTTCGACCGCATTCCCGGCTAACTTCCAGACCCCTTTCACGTCCGAGCACAATGGGGTTAGCATCAACTTTTGCATCCCTCGGTAGCGAGGAAATCTCAAAATGGGGAGGAATCAGTGAAGGTAAGACGACTCTTGCCTTGGGCGTCGGCGGTGTTCGCGGTTGCCGCACTCGCGACGGCGGCGCTCTCGGCATCTGCGGCGCCGAGCAAGTCGGGCGCCACGGCCGTCAGAGTGGCGGTCGTCACCGACATCGGCGGCCTCAACGACAAGGGCTTCAACCAGCTCTCGAAGGTCGGGCTCGACCGGGCGATCAAGACGCTCGACGACGTCTCGGGCCGCGCCTACGTCACGAGCTCGGCGAATGACCGCACTCCAAACCTGCGGTCGGCGGCTCAGTCCTTCGGCCTGGTGATCCCGGTCGGCGTTCTCTTCGCGTTCGGCCCGATCGATGCGGTCGCGCCGAGCTTCCCGAACACGAAGTTCGCGGGGATCGACGTCAACTGGGCGGATCTCAAGGAGAAGCCTGCCAACGTCCGCGGCATCCAGTTCAAGGAGCAGGAGGCCGGCTACCTGGTCGGCTATATCGCCGGACTGCGCACCAGGGACGAGCCGGGTCGCGACGTGATCTCCGCGGTCGGCGCGAACAGGGTGCCGGCAATCGTCAGGTTCATCGCCGGCTACCGAGCCGGCGCCAAGCGCGCAAACAGGCGCGTGACGGTGCTCGTGAACTACGCGAACGACCCGACCTTCGCCGACCAGGCGAAGTGCAAGGAGACGACGCTCGACCAGATCGAGCGGGGCTCGAGGATCGCGTTCATGGTTGCCGGTGCGTGCGGTCTCGGCGGGCTCCAGGCGACGAAGGAGCGGCGGATCTGGGGCATCGGCGTGGACGCCGACCAGTACTTCCTCGGCAGGCACATCCTGACGAGCGCGACCAAGAAGGTCGACGTCGCCGTCTTCGACATGATCAAGGCCTACCAGCGGAATCCGTCGGGCTTCCGGGGTGGCTTCAACTCGAACTACAGCGTAAGGAACAACGGCGTCGGCTTCGGCAGGCTCAGCTTGAGGCTGTCGAAGGCGAAGCGCGCGGAGTACACCCGCAAGGCCAACATCATCAAGCGGCTGATCGCCACGGGCAAGATCAAGCCCCCAGCGAGCTAACGCAGCAGTCGGTTCCTAGGGGGCGGGCTCTTCCTGCCCCCTAGGATCTTTTCGGCATGGCCGAGCAGCAGGTCTCCGTCCTCGAGCTTCGCGGAATCACGAAGCGCTTTCCGGGGGTTCTTGCGAACGACCACATCGACTTCGACCTCTACCGCGGTGAGGTGCACGCCCTCCTGGGCGA
The DNA here is from genome assembly GCA_050698015.1 of Gaiellaceae bacterium. Lineage (GTDB taxonomy): Bacteria > Actinomycetota > Thermoleophilia > Gaiellales > Gaiellaceae > JACDAN01. Next base: position 544 of record JBOHAU010000159.1, on the reverse strand, counting down.
GAACGGAGCGGGCAAGTCAACCCTGATGAACGTCGTCTATGGGCTCTACCACCCGGACGAGGGCGAGATCATGATCCAGGGGAAGCCGGTCAAGATCGGATCGCCGCGGGAAGCGATCGACCACGGCATCGGCATGGTGCACCAGCACTTCTTGCTGATCCCGGTAATGACGGTGGCCGAGAATGTCGTCCTCGCCGCCGAGCCGCGCAAGGCAGGGGTGTTCCTCGACTACGACGCAGCCATGCGCAGAGTGCGCGACCTCGCCGCGGCCTTCAAGTTCGTGATCGATCCGGACGCTCGCATCGAGAACATCACCGTCGGCCAGCAGCAGCGGGTCGAGATCCTGAAGGCGCTCTACCGCGGCGCCGACATCCTCATCCTGGACGAGCCGACCGCGGTACTGACGCCGCAGGAGGCCGACGAGCTCTTCGGGATCCTCAAGACGCTACAGCGGGAGGGGATGTCGATCATCTTCATCAGCCACAAGCTCCGCGAGGTGCTGGAGATCGCCGACCGGATCACGGTCCTCCGACGCGGCAAGAAG
>JBOHAU010000158.1:0-22417 GCA_050698015.1 Gaiellaceae bacterium | reverse complement strand
GGCGGTCGGACTCCGCCTCGAGAAGGTCGGCAAGCGGTTCCGCGGCGGCGTCGATGCCGTCCGCGATCTCGATCTCGCCGTCGAGCCCGGCGAGTTCATCGTGCTCGTCGGGCCGTCGGGCTGCGGCAAGACCTCGGCCCTGCGGATGGTGGCGGGCCTGGAGCCCATCAGCGGCGGCACCGTTCGGATCGGAGGAAGGGTCGTCAACGACCTGCCGCCCAAGAACCGCGACATCGCGATGATCTTCCAGAACTACGCGCTCTACCCGCACATGTCGGCCTTCAAGAACATCGCGTTCGGGTTGAAGATGCGCAAGGTGCCACGGCCCCAGATCGAGAGCCGGGTGGGCGACGCCGCCAAGGTGCTCGGGCTCGAGGGCGTGCTGCCGAAGCGCCCTCGGACGCTCTCGGGCGGCCAGCGCCAGCGGGTCGCGATGGGCCGCGCGATCGTGCGCGAGCCGCAGGCATTCCTCATGGACGAGCCGCTCTCCAACCTCGACGCGAAGCTGCGTGTGGAGATGCGGGCCGAGATCGCCCGCCTCCAGCGCGACCTCGGGGTGACCACCATCTACGTCACCCACGACCAGATCGAGGCGATCACCCTCGGCGACCGCGTCGCGGTGATGCGGGACGGCCTGCTCCAGCAGGTCGATACGCCACAGGTGCTCTACAACCGGCCGGTCAACCTGTTCGTCGCCGAGTTCATCGGCTCGCCGGCGATGAATCTCGTCGGCGCCGATCTCGTCGCTGCGAACGGCGGTTTCGAGGCTCGCTTCGGCGAACACCGGCTCACCGTTGACGATGCTCTGCTCGGGGCGCGCCCCGAGCTGCGCGGCTTCGAGGGCAAACGACTGATCCTCGGAATCCGGCCGGAGGACCTCGAAGCGGCGTCGCCCGACGGCGCACCCGAGGGTCGCCGCCTCTCGGCCGTCGTCGACATCCGCGAGGACATGGGCTCCGAGGTGTTCGTGCATTTTGGCGTCGGCGCTCCGCCGCTCATGGGCGAAGACGTCAAGGCCGCGATCGGCGAGGAGGCGGTCGAAGCGACCGCGGCGCAGGCAAAGAAGCAGGGAAGCCTGTTCGTCGCCCGGCTTGGTCGAGGGACCCGAGCGCGCGAGGGTGAGCAGATCGAGCTGGTCGCGACGCCCGACCGGCTGCATTTCTTCGATCCGGAGACGGGTCGCGGAATCTACTAGCGCTAGTCGAGCACGCCGGCGACCAGCGCGATTCCGTTGAAGCCGGAGTGGAGCAGGAACGCTGGATAGAGGCTGTTCGTCCGGCTGCGGATGAAGCCGAGGCCGACGCCGATGATGAAGAAGATCGGCAGCCCGACGGCGATCCCATGTGTGAGCGCAAACGCGATCCCGGTGACGACGATCGCCGCGATCTCGCCGAACTGCACCAGCAGGTAGTAGCCGATGCCGCGGAAGAGGAGCTCCTCCACCAGGGGCCCCAGCAGCGCAGTGACGACGGCATTCAGCACGAGCGCGGGCGCGCGCTCCGGCCGCCAACCACTCGGGTCGAGTCCCTGCTCCTCGCCTGCGCCGAGCAGGGGCTCGAGTACCGCAGACACGATCAGCAGGGTGATCAGGAGTCCGACGGCCAGGCCGGCGGCCAGGCCCCACGACGTCGGCCGCCGCAGCGCGAAGGCCTCTCGAGGATCGAGACCCGAGGCGATCAGGAGGACGATTCCGAGGATCAGGAGGTAGAAGAGGGCTCCGAAGACGGCGGCGTCGTAGCGGTAGAGCACGTCCCGGGCCGGCTCTTCGTCCGACGCCCGTGCCGCGAACCCGAGCACCGCCAGCGCTCCAACCAGTGCCCACCAGGCGATCAGCTTGCGCTGCAACCGCGCCTGGTTCATGCGGGAGTTGCCACTTGAGCGTGTCGACCGGTCAGTTCAGACGGACGAACGGGCAAAGCCCGCTCGTCCTGAAGACGGCATCGCAAGTGACGCCTCATGCCACCCACTGCCAGAGCGCCCACTGGGCGCACACGATTCCGAGGAGCATCGCGCTCACCACTATCAGCACGGTATGCACCCGGGGGTTCGCGCCCCAGACCGCGAGCGCGAGGAAGAAGGGAAAGATGACGAGGCCGAACCGGGGAATCGAGAGCAGCGGCCAGCGCTCGCTCGGGACGCTCAGCGGGATCGCCAGGCTGAGCGCTGCGAAGAGGCCGTACGGCGCGCCGAACCGGCGCCAGGCGACCACCGTCAGAACCGTGAAGAGGACGAGGAAGGCGAGCTGCTCGAGGTTGACGGCCGCGACGCGGTCGGGGTCGCTGTCCGTGACGGCGCTCCAGTAACGGGTCGTGTCAGAGCCTGAGGCCAGCTGGCGGACGCCGGCCCAGCCGGCGCGCAGCCCGTCCCACAGACCGCCCAGCGGGCCGGCCCAGGAGAGATGGCGGCTCCAAATGTCCTCGGCGCGGACGAACGCCAGCGGGTCGTCGAGCCTCCACCAGAGCCAGAGCGGAAAGAGCGCGAAGAGGGCTGGTGCGGCCGCCAACCGCAGCAGCGCAGGCCCTCGTTGCGGCGACCGCCACGCGATGAGCGCGAGCGCCGGCAGCAGCGCGATGCCGAGCGGACGCGTCAGCCACCCCAGGCCCGCCGCCACTCCGGCGCCGAGGAAGCGCCCGCGCTCGGCGAGCACGAACGAAGCGAGAGCGAGCAGCAGGAACAGGGCCTCGCTGTAGACCGCCTGGAGGAAGACGGCGAACGGGAAGATCGCGAGGTAGAGCACGGCGCGCGAAGCGCCCTCCAGGCCGAGCTTCGGCTCTGCAAGGCGATGAAGGAGCGCGAACGAGCCGAGGGCCGCGGCCAGCGAGATCACGACCCCGGCGAGAACGTAGTGGCCGAGGAGGATCCGTCCCAGCCCACCGACGAGGAGCGGGTAGAGCGGGTAGAAGGCCGCCGTCGCCTCCTCCGCGCTGCCGTAGCCGTGCTCTGCGATCCGGAGGAACCAGACGCTGTCCCATCGGGCCCAGATGTCGACGAGGAAGCCGAGGTCCTTTGTCAGCTCCGGGCGATCCCACCGATCGGCGAGCGGATGCCGATTCGGCTCGAAGAGCAGGAAGGCGAGGACGACACCGGTCCAGATCGCCGCGCGGGTCCACAGGAACACGTCGAGAATACGGCCGATGCCGCCACGCTACTTCACCCTGGCCGAGGCGAACGCCGCACTCGAGGAGCTGCGGCCACTCGCCGAGGAGATGGTCGCGAAGCGCCGCGAGCTCGTCGAGGCGCAGGGACGACGGGCGGCCCTGGGCGCGCAAGTCGGCACGAACGGCGGCGACTTGACCCCGTCCGACTTCGCCGATGCGGACGAGGAGCTGGAGCAGGCCGCGTCTGCCCTCGCCCACATCGTCGAGCAGATCCAGGCCGCCGGCGTCCTCGTCAAGGATCTCGATCGCGGCCTGCTCGACTTCCCTGCCCTTCGCGGCGACGAGGAGATCCTGCTCTGCTGGCACGTCGGCGAGGACCGGATCGGCTTCTGGCATGGCGTCGAAGAGGGGTTCGCGGGCCGGAAGCCAGTGGAGGGTTCAGATGCTTGAGTCGCGCGCGCGGGCGTAAGACGGCCACGCCGGCAAAGCCGGCATGGCCTCCAATCGGCATCGCAAGCGACGCCTGAGGCCGGAAACCGATCGACGACGTCGAATAGCTCGGCCGTGGAGGCCTGGGAGCGTCTCGTCGTCGTGTGCGCCGTGATCCTCGGCGCCGCCGCCGTCGCGAAACTCGTCGACTTACGGATGGCGCGACGCGAGCTTCCGCCCGAGGCGGCGACGCGCTATCGGGTCCTCCGCCGCAGCCTGATGGGGGCGATCATCTTCGTCGGAGTCGTCTCCGCGCTCCTCGTCATCCCGCAGGTTCGGGGCGTTGCCGGCGGCCTGCTGGCCTCGTCGGCGATCGTCGGCCTCGTGATCGGGCTGGCGGCGCAACGGACGCTCTCGAACTTCGTCGCGGGCGTCATGATCGGCCTCAGCCAGCCGATCCGTCTCGGCGACCGTGTCAGCGTGCCCGAGGGCGAAGGGGTCGTCGAGGAGATCGGCCTCGTCTACACGCGGATCGAGCAAGACGACCGCACGCGCCTCGTGATCCCGAACGACCGCTTGGCCTCGGATACCATCAAGAACGCCACGATCGTGAGCCGGGAGCGGTTAGCCGAGATCACGGTGCCCGTGCCGCGAGACAAGGATCTACATGCCGTGATCGATCTGTTGCGCCAAGTAGCAGCACCAACCGACCTCCTCGTCACCGGCCTCGACGGAGACGCAATCGTCACGCTTCGCGCCTGGGCCGATGACGAGGCGTCGGCCAGGCAGCTCGAGAGCGATCTCCGCATCCGGGTGCAGAGCGCGCTTCGCGAGGCCGATATCTACGGCGCATGAGCCCCTGGGAGCGACGACGGCGAGCGCAGGCGAAACGTTTGGAGGAGGACGCGTACCGCCCGCGCTCGCGGCGACAGCGCCGGCGGGCTCGCGCTCGTCACCGGAAGCGGATCGCGCTCGTCGCCGTCGTTTTCGTCGTGACGCTCGGGTTGGTCGCCGCCGGAGGGATCACCGGCGCGGCGACGATCGGGCCGCGCTGCGACCTCGACCGGTTGCGCCCGGTGGAGATCGGCCAGAACTCGTTCGTCTATGCCGCGGACGGGTCGTTGCTCGGGTCGATCCCCGCCGAGAAGAACCGCCAGCCCGTGACGCTGCCGCGGATCAGCAAGTGGATGCGCCTCGCGACGATCGCGATCGAGGATCGCCGCTTCTACGAGCACAGCGGCATCGACCTCGAAGGCATCGCTCGCGCGTTGGCCGCCGATGTTCGCGCGGGCCGCGTCGTCGAGGGCGGGTCGACGATCACGCAGCAGCTTGTACGCAACCTGTACATCAGTCGTGAAGTCACCTTCGAGCGGAAGCTGATCGAAGCCTGCCTCGCCGTCCGGCTGAACAACCGCCGGTCGAAGGAGTGGATCCTCGAGAGCTACCTCAACACCGTGTACTACGGAACTCACGCCTACGGTGTTCAGGCCGCCGCGCAGACCTACTTCTCGAAGCCGGCGTGGAGGCTGACGCTCGGGCAGGCGGCGCTCCTGGCCGGACTGACCCAGGCGCCGTCGGTCTACGACCCCCTCAACAAGCCCTCGTCGGCCCTACGCAGGCGCGACCAGGTGCTCCAGGCGATGCTCGGGAACGGCGACATCACCCCGCGCCAGTACCAGACGGCGATCGCGGACCGGCAGCTGCACCTCCGGCCGGGCAGGGTCTACACGCGGATCCGGGAGCCGTACTTCTTCAGCTTCGTCCGCGAGCAGCTGATCACGCAGTACGGCGCGAACACCGTCCGTTCGGGAGGCCTCCGCGTGTACACGACGATCGACCGCCGGTTCCAGCAGCAGGCCCGGAACGGCATTCTCCGAACGCTGCCCTACCGCGACGATCCGGCGGCGGCGATCGTGTCGATCAACCCCGCGAACGGCGCGATCCGCGCGATGGCGGCCGTCACGCCCGGCCGGCGCGGGAACCAGTTCAACCTCGCCTCGCAGGCGCGGCGTCAGGCCGGCTCGACCTTCAAGACCTTCGTGCTCGCCGCCGCGGTCGCCGAGGGCGTCGATCCAGATTCGACGTCGTACGTCTCGCAGCCCTTCACCTACCAGCCCGACCCGCTGAGCGAGCCCTGGGAGGTGTCGACCTACAGCCACGAGTATCTGGGCTCGGTCCCGATCTCGCGCGCCACCCTGTCATCCGACAACACGGTCTTCGCCCAGCTGACGCTGGATCTCGGCCCTGACAAGGTTGCCGCGATGGCCCACAGGCTCGGTGTCCGCTCGAATCTGAAGACGAAGGAAGGGGTCTACGTTCCCTCGCTCGGGCTCGGATCGGCGGGCGTCTCGCCGCTCGACATGGCGTCGGCCTACGCGACCCTCGCCTCCGGCGGCATCTACTCCGAGCCGATGGCGATCCGGAAGGTCGTCCTGCCCGACGGGACCGTCGACACCGACGCGGGCTGGGGGAAGCCGGAGCGCCGGCGGGTGATCGCGGACTGGGTCGCGGACGAGGTCACCGAGATCCTCGAGGACAACATGACCCAGGGGACCGGCACCGGCGCGAGTCTCTTCTTCAACCGGCCGGCGGCCGGCAAGACCGGTACCACCGACGATCACACGGACGCCTGGTTCTGCGGCTACACGCCGACACTGTCGACGACGGTGTGGGTCGGGTATCCGCAGGGGCTGATCCCGATGGAGAGCGTGCACGGGATCTCGGTCGCGGGCGGAACCTTCCCCGCCACGATCTGGAACCTCTTCATGCGGGCGACGATCGGCAACACGGAGCCCGTCGAGTTCGCCCAGCCCACGTCGGAGCCGGAGTGGCGGGAGTTCGAGGCCCAGTACGCGAACGACTACGACTACACGCCGTACTACCCGCCCTCGCCCTCTCCGTCCCCGACCCCACCGCCGTCCCCCGAGCCAGAGCCCTCGCCGCCGCCTCCGCCGCCTTCGCCCGAGCCGCCGCCGCCCTCGCCACCTTCGCCGTCGCCCCAGCCGCCCAGCGACGAGTAACCCGTCTGACCTGCGTGTCGCGCTTCGCGCGGCGGCTTTTGTTGCTCCGCTCTACCTCGTAGCGGCCGCTATACCGCAGGGCGGTCTCTTTCGCGGCCGGAAGTACCGGGACGTCGGGTTGTACGGGGAGTACGCGCAGGGGCTCCTGGACGGGCGGCTGCCGTACCGGGACGTCTTCGTCGAGTATCCGCCGGGCGCGTTCGTCGTCCTGACTCCCCCCGCCTTGCTGCCGGAGGAGGCGTACCGCCACGCCTTCAAGGTGCTGATGGCGCTCGCCGGGCTCGCGATGGTGGTCGTCGCGGCGCTGATCCTGGTGCGGCTGGGAGCGGGCAGCAGGCGGCTGTACGGCTCGCTAGCCGCGCTCGCGCTGGCACCGCTCGCGCTGGGGCCCGTGTCCCTGAACACCTACGACGGCTGGCCGGCGCTGCTTGTCGGAGGCGCGGTCGCGGCCCTGCTCTACGGGCGCTCCACGCTCGCCTTCGCGCTTCTGGGCCTCGCTGTAACGGCCAAGCTCTACCCGGCTGCGTTGCTCCCGTTGTTCTGCGTCGTCGTCTGGCGGCAAGGCGTGCGCCGTCCGTTGCTCGCATTCGCAGGGACCGTTGCGGTCGTTGTCGTCCCGTTCGCGGTCGTCGGCTGGCAGGGTCTCTGGGACAGTTTCGAGGCCCAGGCGGAACGGTCGCTCCAGGTCGAGAGCCTGGGAGGCGCGCTGCTGCTTGCAGCCGATCGGCTGGGACTCTACGAGGCGCAGGTCGTCAGCGGTTCGACCGCGGCCGTCTCCCGCGATCTCGCCGGCACGGTGCCCGAAGCGTTGGCCTCGCTCTCGAGCCTGCTGCAGCTCGGCGCCGTCCTCGCCGTGGTATGGCTGTTCGCACGCGTGAACGGCGACGGCGAGCGGCTCCTTGCGGGAGCCGCGGCCACCCTCGCCGGCGTCCTGGCGTTCTCGAAGTTCATCTCGCCGCAGTACCTCGTCTGGCTGCTGCCGCTCGTTCCACTCGTCGCCCCGCCGATCGGCTTCGTCGCCGGGGGGTTACTTGCTCTCGCGATGGTGCTCGGGCAGCTCTGGTTCTTCCACTACCGCGAGCTCTTCGTGGTCGGAGACGCCGTCTGGCTCGTCCTGCTGCGCGACGCGCTCCTGGTCGTGCTGTTCGCGGTGTTGGCCGGGGCTCTTCGCCTGAGGACGAAGATGCCGTCCTCTTCGAGCACGGTCGACCAGCGGTCGCTCGCAAGTAGGCGCGCGAGCGAGATTGCCGCCGTCGAGGGTGCGGACCGACGGTCGAGGTAAGACGCGCGCCGCAGATCGACCGCGACCCACTCGGCTTCGCGGACGACAGGGAAGCTGAAGACGCGTCGCCGAGCCGAGAGGTGGGCGCCGAGGCCGTTCGTGCTGCTGACCGCCGCCCCGTCCGGAACGAGGTCGACGGCTCGAGCGGCGACGCTGTCGTGCGCAGACCTCCGCTTGGGAACGAGCTCGCCGGCCCACAGCGGCCCGAGCGCGACGGCGCCGACCATGGCGGCGGCCGGGACGACCAGCGCGAGTCGCGGAAGCCGCGCCGCTGCGAACACGGCGCCGGCGACGAGGAACGGTGCGATCGGGGCCGTGTAGTGGAACTCGATCGACGTCTGGGTGGCGGTTTCGGAGAGGAGGTTCGCGGCAAGTTCCGGGAGCGCGGCGAGCAGGAGGAGCGGCGCGGCCAGGAACAGCCCGGCGAGTGGGAGCGCAAGCTGGAAGAGATACGTGAGGTCGCGTCCCTCGGTCAGTGCGTGGAACAGCACGCTCGGATCCGTGAAGGCCGTCTTTACGATGCCGGCCGGCGATCCCCCGACTGCGTCGTAGCGGTCGTAGAACGCAGGCGAGTCGCCGTCGCGGAAGTACGGCATGACTACGGCGAGGAACAACGCCGACAACGCAATTCCGACCACTGCGATCGCGGCGCCGGCGACCCGCCGGCCACGGGCGATCGCGAACCAGACTCCCAGCCCGGCGACGACGAGCGGCACTTCCTCCTTCGTCAGTGCCGCGAGCGCGAGAAACGGGAGCGCCGCGGGCAGGCGCCCTTCGTCCAGGTACCAGATCGCGTAGAGAAGCAGCGGACATGCCAGTGCGACGGCGTGGAACTCGTCCAGGGCAAGCCACTGCACCGGCGCGTAGAGCAGGTAGGCGAACGCGAACAGCACTGCGAGCCATTCCGAGCCGAGGTGCTTCCTCGCGAGCCAGAAGACCGGCAACGCGCCGAGTGCCACGCCGACTGCCTGCGCGACGACGAGCATCGTCGGGCTCGGCCAGAGCCACCAGAGCGGCGCGAAGGCCGCGAGCACCGGGTCTACGTGAGCCCCGAGCCGGTTGATCTGGTCACCGTCGAGCTCGGTCACGTCGAGTGGACGCCCGTGCGCGGTCGACCAGACCGCCTGCACCATGTTTCCGAGGTCGAACCTGCCCGTCTCGAACGCCCTGTGCTCGAGCGCCGCCAGGAGGCCGAAGCCGCCCGCGTACGCGGCCATGCCCAGCCACACAACGCTGACCGGCCTAGCGGCGCGTCGCCAGAGCGAGGTAGCCCAGCGCTCCTCGCTCGACGCCGACGAAGAGGCGGTCGAGCTGGAGGAGGCCGCCGACGAGGGCGACGAGCGGGCCGTGTCGACGTTCCGGCCGGGCCGGGCCTCGTCGGTCGAGGTATCGCTCATAGACGTGGCGATGGTAGAGCCGCGACATGGGGAAGCCCCAGCCGACGCAGCGCCGAACGATGAACCCGGTCGCTGTGCAGGCGTCCAGCAACTCCGGCCGCGTATACCGGCGGACATGGCCGGCCCAGACGTCGCTCGGGCCGTACAGCTTGGGATTCGCGGGCACGGAGAGGGCCAGCACGCCCTCCTGACGCAACACGCGCGCGACTTCGGCGAGCGCGCCGCGGTCGTCCTCGACGTGCTCGAGCACCTCCCCGAGCACGACTGCGTCGAAGCTTGCGTCGGCGAAGGGAAGCGAGGTCAGGTCGGCCTCGACTACCTGCCCGAGGGCTCGTTCTCGGAGCAGCTCGACCGCCTCTGGCGACACGTCTGTGCTCGTTACGTCGTAGCCGAGCTCGACGAGCTTCCGCGTGAGCGTCCCCTGCCCCGCGCCGCCGTTCAGGACCTCGGGCCCAGGGCCGGCGGAGAGGTAGAGATCGAGGAGCAGCCGCTCTCGAAGCTCATGGCGCGGCCCCACGAAATCCGGTGCGCTGCCCCAGACGTGCTCGCTCACAGGCGGCTTTCGATCACCACTCGCCAGCGCGTGCCCAGAATCTCCTCGCTTGCCTGGTCGCGGTAGGCGGCGTGGCCGCCCTCGGCGAGCCGCTGCGCGAGCTCCGGCTGCGAGTTCAGCCGCTGCAAGGCATCGGCGAGGGCCTCCGGATCGCCGGGAGGCACGAGCAGCGCGCTTTCGCCGTCCGTCAGCAGCTCCCGTGCCGCGGGTGTGTCGGCCGTGACGAGCGGGACGCCGCAGGCCAGCGCCTGAAACGCCTTGTTCGGGATCACGCGGCGCGCCTTGTCCGACGTTCCGAAGATTCCGAGTGCGCAGCCCGCCCTGTGCAGCTCACGGGGGAGAAGCTCGTACTCCACCCAGTCGACCCACTCGACGTTCGGTGGTCGCGATGCGAGCAGGTGCTCGAGCTGCCCGCTTCCGATCACCCGGAACCGGAGCTCCGGCGCGAAGCGCGCGGCGCCGAGGATCGTCTCGAGCCCGTGGAGCGGGATCAGCTTCCCAACGAAGACCGCCGTCGCCGGCTCGTCAGGTGCCCAACCGGGCTTGAAGACGTCCTCTTCGGCGCCGACGAAGCACACGGCGAAGCGCTGTTCCGGAAGCCCAGCCAGCTCGGCCAGGAAGTCGGCGTTGGCCTGGGTGTCGGCGACGACGAGGTCGGCCGCGCGGAGCGCGCGCCGGTCGATCGTTGTGAGGACGCGGGCGGGCAGCGACCCCGGACGGAAGCGTCCGCGGTCCCCGACGATCGTGTCGACGAGTGAGACGAGCGGGTTGAAGACGACCGGCCGGCCGCGGGCGACTCGCCGGGCGGCGGGCAGATCGAAATGGCCGGGATAGCCGACGATCACGGCGTCCGCCTGCCCGGTCGGCCGCCGGAGGAGCCGCGCCTGAGCGAGGACGAGCTTCGGCACGACACCGAGGCCCGCCGTCCACTTGTGCTCGCGGTTCTCCCAGACGGGCATGTGGCGCTCGACGACCTCGACTCCGGCGCGCCGTAGACACGAGATCACCTGGGCGTTCCGCGGGTAGCGCCGCTCGTACGTACCGAAGTAGAGGACCCGCACCCGGTCTCTTACCGGGATACCGGCTCGCGAGTGCTCGGCGTGAGCACCTCGTCGACGTGGTAGTCGTCGGTCGCGCCGGTTCGCTCCGCATGGTGGCTCGTGATCAGCTCGCTGAGCAGCCCGAGCGAGAAGAACTGCAAGCCGACGACGACGAGGAGCACGCCCAGCGTGAGCAGCGGCCTGTGCCCGATCGGCTCGCCCGAGACCTTGAGCACAGTCAGATAGGCGAGCAGGATCGTGCCGATCGCGCCCATTGCCACCCCCAGGCCGCCGAAGAGGTGCAGAGGGCGGTGCCGGTAGCGGCCCATGAACCAGACCGTGAGGAAGTCGAGGAAGCCGCGCAGATAGCGCTCGACTCCGTACCGCGACTTCCCGTGGCCGCGAGGGCGATGGTTGACGGCGAGCTCGGCGACTCGGTAGCCCCGATCGTGGGCCAGCACGGGCAGGAATCGGTGGAGCTCGCCGTACACGCGGAGGTTCCGCACGACGTCGGCGCGGTAGGCCTTGAGGCCGCAGTTGAGATCGTGGAGGCGCAGGCCGGAGACACGGCCGACGACGGCGTTGAAGATCCGAGACGGGATCCGGCGGGAGATCGGGTCGCGCCGCTGCACCTTCCAGCCCGACACCAGGTCGAAGCCCTCGTCGAGTTTCGCCAGCAGGCGCGGAATCTCGGCCGGGTCGTCCTGCAGGTCCGCGTCGATCGTCACGACGACGTCTCCCTCTGCGTATTCGAAGCCCGCGGCGAGCGCGGCCGCCTTTCCGAAGTTGCGGCGGAGGCGCACGACCATGACGTTCGGCGCCGCAGCGTGAAGGCGCGTCAGCGCCGCGAGAGAGCCGTCGATCGAACCGTCGTCGACGAACACGGTCTCCCAGGGCCGGTCCAGAGGATCGAGCGCAGCCCGGAGCTCCTCGTAGAGCGGCTCGACGCTCTGCTCCTCGTCGTGAACGGGGACGACGACTGAGATCACGGCAGTAGCTTATGTCCGACTTGGCGCCACTTTTGTCACTCGAGGAGGCTCAGCGACGCATCCTCGACCGCGTCGTCCCGCTGCCCGCCGAACCGGTCGAGCTGACGGAGGCGGCCGGGCGCATCCTGGCCGAGGCTGCCTCGGCGAGTGTCGACCTTCCCCCGTTCGACGCGTCGGCGATGGACGGCTTCGCGGTGCGGTCGGAGGACACCCCGGGCCGGCTGCCCGTGGTCGAGCGGATCGCGGCCGGACGCCCGGCTTCACGTCCGCTCGGAGCCGGAGAGGCGATGGGGATCGCCACCGGTGCCGCGGTCCCGGAGGGAGTGGATGCCGTCATCCCGCTCGAGTATGTTGTCGACGATGACAACGAGATCGAAATTGCCGGCCGGGTCGAGGCGGGAGCGAACATCAGGCCCCGGGGCGGCGACCTTCGTGCCGGCGACGTCGTCGTTGCGTCGGGCCAGCGGCTTGGGCCCGCCCAGCTCGGCGCGCTCGCGGCCGCCGGCGTCGCCGACATCTCGAGCGCGAAGCGACCGCGGGCTGCCGTGCTCTCGACCGGCAGTGAGCTGCGCCGTCCTGGAGAGACGCTGGAGCCCGGCCAGATCTACGAGGCGAACAGCGTCCTGCTCGGGGCGCAACTCGAGTCGGCCGGAGCTCGAGTCGAACAGCTCGAGGCGGTGGCCGACGACGAGGGAGCGCACCGGGCTGCCCTCGAACGTGGGCTCGAAAGCGACCTGCTGGTGACGTCGGGGGGCGTCTCCGTCGGCCCGCATGACCTCGTCCGGTCGGTCGGCGCGGAGCTGGGCGTGGAGGAGGTCCTCTGGGGCGTCGCCGTCAAGCCCGGAAAGCCGCTCTGGTTCGGCGTGCGGGACCGGACGCTCGTCTTCGGGCTCCCCGGCAACCCGGTGTCGTCGCTCGTGTGCTTCGAGCTCTTCGTCCGCCCCGCGGTGCTCGCGCTGCAGCGTGCGTCCGAGCAACTCCCCCAGTTCGAGCCTGGGAAGCTCGCTCGGAGCTTGCGACCGAACGCGGTTCGGACGGAGCTCGTGCGGGCGAGGTCGCGGGTCGGCGACGGCGTTGTCGAGCTCGAGGTCCTGACGGGCCAGGATTCGCACATGATCGCTCGCGCCGCGGGCGCGAACGCGCTCGTCCTGATTCCGCCCGGTGAGGACGAGCTGGAGGCCAGCGCTCGGGTCAGCTTCCTACGGCTCGCTTGACCTCTCGATCCCTGCTGCGATCGAGGAAGACCAGGAGCACGCGCCGGATCAACTCGCGCACCGGCCCCCGAGGCGGGCGTTCGCGCGCGCTCGGATACGGGGCGTAACGCCCCGCCCCGACGGCTGCGAGCTGCCCGGCAGCAGCCAGCCATGCAAGCCCGATCGCGACGATTGGGAGGGGGACGTAGCCGAGCGCGACCAGCTGGGCGACGTACCAGGGAGCATCGGCGCCCAGCTCGAATCGCCAGGCGAACGAGCCGAGCAGGAGGAAGGGGCCGGCGAGACCGGCCGCGAGCACGGCTCCCCGGACCCAGAGCGGCCGGTACCGCACCTGCGGCAGCCAGAGCCAGGCGTGGAGCGACGGAAGCAGGAAGATGAGGGCGAACGGGTTCGTCGCGACCGTGAGGAGCGCGACCACTGCCAGGGCGAGGAGCGCCGCCGTCTGGCCGGCGAGCTCCTCCTCGGCGCTGACCGGGCGCCTGGGCAGGAGACGCTCGCGAGCAACGAACCAGCCGGCGAGGGCGAGAGAACCGAGGACTCCGAGGGCCAGGAGGGGTATGTCGCCCGCGAAGCTCGTCTCGGGGGACGGCGGTCGGGGGGCGCCTTCGCCCCAGACTCCAAGCAGCGAGAGGGCGCCGAAGACGGCGCCGGTCCAGAGCCAGAACGCGAGCCGGCTGCGGTAGCTGCGAAGGGCCGGAGCGAGTGGGATCCGCCTTCGCCGACAGCGGGCGAAGAGGTCGACCGCGGCGAGAAGGAAGGGCAGCAACGCCGCGATCAGGACGAGCTTGATCGCCCAGCCGCGAATGATCCTGGGCCCGAGCCAGATGTAGGTGGCAGTGGAGCCGGGCAGCGCAACGCCTTCGTCGAGCGAGCCGAGGATGCCCTCGGCGGCTCCTCCTGCCTGCCCGATTCGCCGTACGACGAGGGCGTCGAGTGTGTCCGTGCGCGGCTGAGGAGGGCGTTCGTCTGCGGTCGTCAGCGTGATCGCCGGGACGCCGCGACCGACGAACGGGGCCTGCTCGTAGTAGCTGAACGGAAAGGCGAGGTCGATCAGCTGTCCGAGGGTGGTGACCCGCCGGGGCTCGGCTCCCGTCCGCTGTTCGACGCGGTTCGTGGCCGTCTGCACGAAGGTGGGGTCGGGGGAGCGGGGGCGGTCGCCCGCGATGTCGATCCGAAGCGCGCGCGGGCCCCCGATAGCGGTCAGGTTGACGACCGCGGTCAGGCGGCCTCGGTACGACGAGCGCTCGAGGAAGCGATAAGCGCCCAGACCGCCGAAAGCGCCTCCGTCGGCGGACAAGAACACGATCGTGTGCGCCGGCGTGACCGCGGCGGTACCTGCGCGGAGCCCGTAGCCTCGAGCGAGCTCTAGCAGCGCACCGGTCCCGGAGGCGTTGTCGTTGGCCGCCGGGCTGATGCCCACGTTGTCGCGGTGGGCCATCACCACGAGGGTCTCGTTCGACCGGCCGGGCGCGACTGCGTAAACGTTCTGGAGCGGAACCGTCCCCTCTCCGGGAACCGTTTCTTCGAACCGCTCGCGTTGGACGCCGAAGCCATACGAGCGGAAGCGTTCGGCGACCCACTCGGCGGCGCCGACGGCGTCCGGGCCGCCCGGTGGACGGTTGGGGTACTGGAGGGCGAGCTCGCGCGTCGCCTCGACCGCCGCCTGCTGGTCGAACGCCGACGGGAACGAGGACGGCGGCAGCTCGTCGGGTCGCCCGACGGTGAACGCCGCCACGAGCAACGGGATCGCAATCAGCAGGGCCGTGCCGCGGTAGGTTCGCCCGTTGACGGGCCGTTCGAGCGAGCCCGGCCGCGGCCGCCTCGGCGCTGGTTGGGGCCGGAGCGGCGCCATATCCCCGGGCTATAGTAGGGAGGGCCGGTGGGCCGCGCCCACGTCCGGCGGAGACGCCTCCGTGCCTGAGTCATCGACCATCCTCCTCGTCGAGGACGAGGATTCCGTCCAGAAGGTCCTCTCGTACCCGCTCGAGCGAGACGGATTTCGCGTGCTCGCGGCCCGGGACGGGGAGGAAGCGCTGGCGAAGTTCGCGGCCGAGCCGGTCGACCTCGTCGTGCTGGACTTGATGCTTCCGAAGCTGGACGGCCTGGAGGTCTGCAAGCGGCTGAGAGCACACAGCACGGTGCCGATCATCATGCTCACGGCCCGGGACGACGAGCTCGACAAGGTACTCGGGCTCGAGCTCGGGGCCGACGACTACATCACGAAGCCGTTCTCGATCCGTGAGTTCCGAAGCCGCGTTCGGGCGCTGCTCCGGCGGGCGTCTCTTCCATCGCAGCTGGATCAGCGCCGGCCGGACGCGATCGAGACGGACGGTCTGCGAATCGATCCCGCCCGGCGTTCAGTCGAGGCGCACGGACAGCCGATTCAGCTCACCTACGTGGAATTCGAGCTCCTGAGAACGTTGGCGGCGAACCCAGGCCAGGTCTTCAGCCGCAGGCGCCTGCTCGAGGCGCTCTGGGGCGATTCCGCGTACCGCGAGCCGCGAACGATCGACGTGCACGTTCGCCACCTGCGCGAGAAGTTGGAGCGCGACCCGAGCGAGCCGGAGTTCATCCTGACCGTGCGCGGCGCCGGCTACCGCTTTCGAGATACATGAACCGCTTCCGGACGGTCGGTCTCAAGCTGACGCTCGCGCTCGTGGGCCTGGTCGCGGGCGCGCTTGCGATCGTCTACCTCGCCGTGCTGCCGTCGCTCGAGGACCGGCTCGTCGAGAGCCGCCTCGACCAGCTCGAGCAGGCCGCGCCTCTCGTGATCGGCGACGTGTTGAGCGACGAGGGCCCGGTTCCGCTCGATGTGATCCTGGCGACGGACAGCCAGAACGTCGGCGCCCGTTTGGTCGTGTTCGAGTACCTGGACCGAAGCCCGGTTTCCCTCCGGGCGGTCGGCGACTCGCGCCAGCTCGGTTACGCCGCGGCCAGGGACTCGATCGCGCAGCGCGCGGCGGAGAGCGGCCAGGTCGAACGCGGCATCGTCGTTCGCGATGGAACGAAGTTCGCAGAGGTCGCGGTGCCGTTCGGAGTCCGTATCCTGCTCCTCGCCGCCCCGATCGAGGACACCCTCGAGACGAGCGCGCTCGTCGAGCGCCGGCTGCTGCTCGCCGGCCTGATCGCCCTCGCCGTCGCAGCGCTGGTCGGCTTCGCCCTGGCCCGCATCTTCGGCCGCCGGATCCGGCGGCTCGAGCGGGCCGCGCACCGCATCGCCGGCGGGCAGTTCGACGAGCCCGTGGTCGATCGAGGCGGGGACGAGCTGGGTGAGCTCGCTACCGCCTTCGACGACATGCGCAAGCGTCTGGCGGACCTCGAGCGGGCCCGTCGCGAGTTCATCGCCAACGCCTCGCACGAGCTCCGGACGCCGATCTTCGCGCTCGGGGGCCACCTGGAGCTCCTCACCGACGAGGACGTCGACGAGCCGACTCGCCACGAGTTTCTGACCGAGATGCGCGTCCAGGTGGAGCGGCTGACCAAGCTCGCGACCGACCTGCTCGATCTCTCCCGGCTCGATGCAGGCCGGCTGCGGGTCGAGTTGGCGCCGGTCGACCTCGCCGAGATCGCCGGCTCGCTCGTGAGCGAGTTTGGCGGCGTCGGACGCGGAAGCGCTCACCGGCTCGTGGTCGAGGCGGACCCCGACGCGGTTGCTCTGGCCGACGACGAGCGCGTGCGCCAGATCGGCCGGATCCTGCTTGAGAACGCGATCGTTCACACGCCGCCGGGCACCGAGATTCGAATCACCGCCGACCAGGCTGCATCCGCAGTCGACCTTCGGGTCGAAGACAGCGGGCCCGGGATCGCGGCCGAGCACCAGGGTCGCGTCTTCGAGCGCTTCTACCGCGTCGATGGGGTCGTTGCGGCTGGGAGCGGGCTCGGCTTGGCAATCGCCGGCGAACTGGCGAGCGTCATGGGCGGCGAGATCAAGCTGGAGTCGCGTCCGGGACGCACCGTTTTCACGCTCCGTTTACCCAGGGCCCAGGTGCCTGCGGACGAGCGTGAGCCCGCATTGGCCCGGTAGGGGGCCGTTTTCCCGTGAAAAGGGGGCAACCGAAAGTCCCATGGCTACAGTGAGAGTTCGTGCGCCCTGGAGCCGTTGTCGCCGTCGCCCTCGCTGCCGCCGTGCTCGGCGGTGGTGTCGCGGCGATCCTGGCTGACCGCACTGGTCTCGCGGGCGGAGGGTCGACCGACACGGTTTTTGTCTCCGGTGGCTCGGCTGCTCAGCCGATCGAAGGACAGTTGCCGCGAACGGCCAAGCCCGTGCTCGGAAACGGCTTCGATCCCGCCGCGATCTACCGGTCGCGGAGCGCAGGGGTCGTGACCGTCTACTCGTACTTCGACGACCGGCCGGCGGGGGATCACGCGGCTCAGGGCTCGGGCTTCGTGGTCTCTGAGCGCGGCGAGATCCTCACGAGCGCCCACGTTGTGACCTCGAGGGGCGACGACGATCGTGAGCCGAAGGGAGCGACCAGGGTCTTTGTCGCCTTCGCGGACGGCGATCGCGTCCCGGCCCGCCTCGTGGGGTGGGACCTCTACGACGACGTTGCCGTGCTCCGAATCGAGCCGTCAGCGCATTCGCTCGAGCCGGTGCCACTCGGCAACTCGGCGCGCGTGGTGGTCGGTGAGCCTGTCGCTGCGATGGGGAGCCCGTTCGGGAACGAGAACTCCCTGGCGGTGGGGGTCGTCTCGGCCACACGGCGGTCGATCGACTCGTTGACCTCCGACTACACCGTCGCCGACGCGATCCAGACGGACGCTCCGATCACGCACGGGAACTCCGGTGGCCCGCTGTTCGACGCCCGCGGCCGCGTGATCGGGATCAACGCGCAGATTCGCAGCGACTCGGGTCAGGCCGAGGGAGTCGGGTTTGCGATCCCGATCAACGCTGCCAAGCGATCGTTTCAGCAACTCGTGCAGAACGGACGGGTCGTCTATGCCTATGTCGGGGTCAATGCAGAGGACCTGACGCCGACGATCGCGCGCCGCCTCGACTACGCCGTCGAGCGGGGCGCGGTGGTCGCATGTGTCGTTCCGGACAGCCCGGGAGCGAAAGCCGGCCTGCGCGGTGGCAGCGAGAAGCGGCAGCTGAATGGCTTCGAGTTCAGGTACGGCGGAGACGTCGTTGTCGCTATTGGCAACACGAGCGTTCGAGCAGCGGACGATCTTGTCCGCGTGGTCAGCGAGACCCTGCTGCCCGGACAGGTAGCGCAGTTCACGGTTTTGCGCGACGGGAAGCGCCTCGTCGTGCCGGTGAAGCTCGGTGAACGGCCGCGGCGTCCGGCCCATCAGTGCTGATCGGCGTTTAGGCCTCTCCTCCGGCGGAGATAGGCCAAATTGGAGAGAACCGGAGACGGCTGGTCGGTCGAATCCTGGTAGAACCTGGCGAAAGCGAGCGATGCCTTCACGTTCCCCCACACCGACGGCCAACGGCAATGCACGCACGGTGCGCCTCACGATTCCGGCGAAGGCGGAATACATCACGCTCGTGCGACTGGCGCTGAGCGGTCTCTCGAGCTTTCGCCCGCTGGACGAGGAGACGCTCGGCGATCTCAAGCTCGCGGTGACGGAGGCGTGCTCGAACTCGGTCCGCCACGCGTACAGCGACGGACGGGAGGGCTCGGTCGAGGTCGTCTACGAGCTTCATCCCGACCGGTTCGTGGTCGAGGTCTCCGACGACGGAGAGGGCTTCCCGATCGGGCAGAGCTTGCCTCTGGGCGATTCCCTGAGCGAAGGAGGCCTCGGGATCGCGATCATTCGCGAGCTTGCGGATGAGCTCGAGCTCGGGTCGCGCGCGAGCGGGAAGGGATCTCGGCTCCGGTTCGTAAAGTTCATTCAGGAATAGTCCCGAGCACCTCGTTATTCTCGGCCGCCGGCCATTCTTCAGGCAGGCGAGGACAGGATGAATCCTGTCCCCGCGAACAGAGAACCAAGGCTTCCTGATGCTCCCGCCAGTCAACGTCGGACATAAGTCGCTTGCCGAGTACGCGACGATCCTCGGCCGCGGCCTGATGGCCGAGATCCACCGACTGGCCGAGCCCGTGCAGGGGAAGCGCGTCCTCCACGTCTCCGCGACGGCTTTCGGCGGCGGCGTCGCCGAGATCAACTACACGCTCGTTCCGCTGATGGTCAGCGCCGGGCTCGACACGGAGTGGCGGATCATCCACGGCGCGGACGAGTTCTTCAACGTCACGAAGAAGATCCACAACGCTCTCCAGGGCAGCCCGCAAAGGCTCACGCCCGACGAAGAGGCGATCTTCCACCGGTACAACGCCCTCAACGCCGACGAGCTCGACGAAGGTGAGTACGACTTCGTCATCATCCACGACCCGCAGCCGGCCGCCGTCATCGACCACTTCGCGGCTCGGCAGGCGAACTGGATCTGGCGCTGCCACATCGACCTCTCGGAACCGAACCGCGACGTGCTCGAGTTTCTCCTTCCCTCGCTCGCGCGGTACGACGCCGCGATCTTCCACCGGCCCGAGTACGTTCCGGCCACCGAAAAGATTCCCGAGGCGTTCATCTGGCCGCCCGCGATCGACCCATTGGCTCCGAAGAACATGGCGCTCTCCGTCGACGACGCGGCGTACATCGTCGACCAGTTCGGAATCGACGTCGACCGTCCGCTGTTGACCCAGGTTTCGCGCTTCGATCCCTGGAAGGACCCGCTCGGGGTGATCGACGCGTTCCGGCTGACACGGCAGGACTACTCGGGGCTCCAGCTGGCGCTCGTCGGCTCGATGGCGCATGACGATCCCGAGGGCTGGGAGTTCTACAACCAGACCGTCGAGTACGCGGCAGGCGACCCGGACATCTTCATCCTCTCCAACCTGAACAACATCGGCGCGATCGAGGTCAACGCGTTCCAGGTCCACTCGGCGGCTGTGCTGCAGAAGTCGATTCGCGAGGGCTTCGGATTGACCGTGACCGAGGCGCTTTGGAAGGCGCGACCGACGGTCGGAGGGCGCGCGGGCGGCATCCCTTCCCAGATCCAGAACGGGGAGACCGGGTGGCTGGTCGACTCGGTCGAGGAATGTGCTGCCGCCTGCCGAGAGACCCTGGCCGACCCCGCAGCCGCGGCGATGCGTGGACGGAGGGGCAAGGAATACGTCCGCCAGCACTTCCTGACGCCGCGGCTGCTCCGAGACTGGCTCGCCCTCTTCAACGTTCTTCTGGGCAACGACGTGGGCGAGACACGGCTCGTGACCGTGTCGGGCAGCCCTGCCTGAAGCCGCCGACCAGGCCAAGAACGGGCGCTTGGGTAGGGTCAAGGAGCCGTGGGCGCCCGCCGGAAGCTGATCGTCGTCTCCAACCGCCCTCCGGCCACATTCGGCCTGGACGAGGGCGGCGACCGTGTCGCACGCCGCGGTGGCGGCGGGCTGGTGACCGCGCTCCGAAGCCTGGTCGCGATGCACGACGTGACGTGGATTGCGAGCGCGATGACCGACGAGGACCGCGCCGTCGTAGCGGAGGCGGGAGGCGGAGCGATCGAGGAGACGGCTGACGACGGGTCCCCGTACCGCCTGCGCCTGGTCGCCCACGACGAGGTCGCGTACGACTGGTTCTACAACGTCGTCTCGAACCCGACGCTGTGGTTTCTCCAGCACTACCTGTGGGACCTTGCCCACGCGCCCAATCTCGATCGCGGCCTGCATCTCGCCTGGGACGAGGGTTACGTCGCCGTCAACGCCAGCTTCGCCGACGCGGTGGTCAGTGAGCTCGAAGCGCAGCCGGGGGCGGCCGTCTGCTTCCACGACTACCACCTCTACCTCGCGCCACGCTTCGTCCGCGCGCGCCGCCCGGACGCGGCGCTCTCGCATTTCGTGCACATCCCCTGGCCGGAGCCGGACTACTGGCGCGTGTTGCCGGCTGCAATTCGCGTTGCGCTCCACGACGGCGTGCTCGCCAACGACGTCGTCGGGTTCCATACCGAGCGCTGGCGGCGCAACTTCCTCCGCTCCTGCGCAGACATCGTCGAGGCGGAGTCCGGCTTCATCGACGCCACGGCGGAATACGACGGCCGCCGGGTGTTCGCGGCGTGCCATCCGATCTCTGTCGACCCGGCCGAGTTCGACGAGCTCGCCTCCAGTCCTGAGGTCCTCGAGCTCGAGCGGGAGCTCGAGAAGAGCCGTCCCGAGCAGCTCGTCCTTCGAGTCGATCGCACCGACCCTTCGAAAAACGTCGTGCGCGGGTTTCGCGCCTTCGAGCGGCTCCTCGAAGACCACCCGGAGCTGCACGGGCGGGTGGGGATGCTCGCGCTGCTCGACCCGACTCGCCAGGACATTCCGGAGTACGCCGAGTACCTCGGCGCGATCCAGCGAACCGCGCGCGCGGTCAACGACCACTTCCAGACGGAAGGCTGGACGCCGATCGACCTGAAGATCGAAGACAACTTCCTCCAGGCCATCGCGGCCTACAAGCAGTACGACGTCCTGCTCGTGAACGCGATCTTCGACGGCCTCAACCTGGTCGCGAAGGAGGCGCCGCTCGTCAACGAGCGGAACGGGGTGCTCGTCCTGTCTGAGAACGCCGGCGCGCACGAAGAGCTCGCGGAGTGGGCGCTCACCGTCAACCCGTTCGACGTGGCGGGTCAGGCCGAGGCGATCCGGGCCGCGCTCGAGATGCCCGAGGACGAACGGCAGCAGCGACTCGCGGGTCTCCGCGACCACGTTCGGGAGCACGACCTGGCCGAGTGGGTCGAGGCGCTCCTGGCCGACCTGGATCGCGTGCGTGCCCACGCGCGCGCAGGACGTTGACCGAGTTCTCGCATCTCGACGACCAGGGGGGCGTGCGGATGGTGGATGTCGGAGGCAAGCCGCTCTCCCGGCGGCGCGCGCGGGCAGCCGCGCGGCTGACGATGGCGCCAGAGACGGCCTCCAGGTTGCGTGAGCTCCCGAAAGGCGACGCGCTCGCGGCGGCTCAACTCGCTGGGATCATGGCCGCCAAGCGCACCAGCGAGCTGATCCCGCTCTGTCACCCGTTGCCGCTGACGTCGATCGACGTGCATGTTGCCATTGTAGAAAACGGAGCGGACATCACATCGACGGTCGAGACGACCGCGCAGACGGGTGTCGAGATGGAGGCGCTCGTCGGGGCGAGCGTCGCCGCGCTCACCGTGTACGACATGGCCAAGGCTGTTGACGACACGATGACCCTTACAGAGGTACGGCTCCTCGAGAAGACCAAGGAGCCTGCATGAAGGCGGCTGTGCTGACCATCTCCGACGGGGTCGCGCGTGGCGAGCGAGCCGACGAAAGCGGCGCAGTCCTCGAACAGCTTCTGACCGAGGACGGCTACGAGGTCGTCCGCCGGGTCGTCCCGGACGATCGAAGCGACATCGCAGAGGCGATCGAGGAGCTGACGGGGGAAGCCCGCGTGGTCTTGACGACCGGGGG